>CAVESB010000094.1:0-6508 GCA_963618265.1 bacterium | reverse complement strand
CAGAAGCGGAAAGATCCGCAGCACTGAACTATTCAGTTTTCAAGGAACAGTGAAGTGGTCTGATTGACCCCTTCACTTTACAACGGACATCTTTTTGCCAAAACGCAGGTACCGGATTCAAAAAAATCAAAATATTTTTTTCGCCTTCTTTCTGATGAGCGTGATTGCGTCATTCACGCTCTGCCTTTTCATGTTGTGTCCCTTCGCATAAGCGGTCGGGGTTTGCCCATTTATGATGCAAGCCTTATAGACATCCAGTTGGAGTGGCGTTAGGGTCTGCATCAGCTTCTTTTCAAGCATTTTCAGTTCAGCTTCTTTGATGAAGTCGGAGGAATCTGTCAGCCATGCAGCAGACTTCACATCGTCCTCCGGCATAGCATCAAGAGACAGTACACTATCAGGAATTTTCTCTGCGCCGTCCTCATCCTCGGCGGTCTTGTCAGAGCCATACGAGCGCCTGATCCGCTTTTCCTCTGCGCGAAGGACTCTCATCACATCGCGGTCAACCTCGGAGACTTCGCCGGTTCGTTTTACACGAACCATGTACTTTCCGTCCTCCGTAGTCCAGAGGTCGTAGTCGAACGCAATAGGGGTCTTGGGTGTTTTCATTGTTCATCCTTTCCGCTGCGCGGGAGCAGCGGGAAGGGTGAAGACAGAAAAAGAGCCGCATGACGGTGAGGTTTGAATCCCATGCCGATAAAACAGAGCGATTAAACTCTGTTTCATGCGGCATTAGGATGACTTCACCTATCAGGCGGCTCCACAGCTCAGCTATGACATATATTTTATTTTAGAACAGAGGCTTGTCCTCTGGTTCTTACTTGGTACGCGGGCGCAGTCTTCTCATGTTCAGCACATCAAAGACTGTAACCCGTCCGCATTTCTTGCACTTGGCTTCTACATGACCTCTTGTGTCCTCGTAGACAGCAATGGCATTGTGCTGACAATACGGACATTTCAGGTATCGGGGCTTCTGCTGGGAAATAGCAACTCTTGCCCTGCGGATTTTTTCGATCAGCTCCGGCGTCGGTTCCTGAACCCGAATGGACGCTCTCTTCATTACAACACCTCCAATGGGTCAACAAACTCGCTGAATGGACGATCTACCATGTAGCCGAGCTGACGAAGACGGATAGACGCCGTTGTCTTGGAGACGCCGAACAACCGGCAGAAAAGGCGCAGCGTTAAGTGATCACGATGCGAATACCTCCCCTCGTAATTTTTCAGCGGCGTTTCCGTAAACTGGCACATTGCCCGGTCTACCTCTTCCTGAGGGAGCAGGATCGCCGCGCCCAAGACGTTTGCTTGCCACTCGTTCCAGTCCTCGCGGGTTTTCAACTCTCGCGGCGTATAGGCTGTCCGTGCGGAATATTTCATTTCGCAGGATGTCTTTACCTCTTCCGATTCCAGTTGGAATAGAATCTGATGAGCGCACTCATGGGCAAGGGTAAATCTGCGCTTGGCGCAAAGCCGCTGCACGTTGCCGGAACGAATGAAGCTCTCGTCTAAGATAATCTGATTACGCTTCAAAGCCAGTGTGCGCGTAACACCCAGTTCCGTGATTTTGTACTCGGTGTCGGCATAGGCAGTTACGCCGCAGATGCTTCCATCCGGCGAGAGACGGGCAAATGAGACGTGAAGACCGAGATAGTTCTTTGCAAACTGATCAATGGGTGTTGGCAAAGCTGATCGGTCAGGCTTGTCAGCCTCATCTCCGAAAAAGAACCGGTTGAAGTCCTTTGTTGTTGAAGCTGCAATTTCTTCGATTTGACGCTGGGATAAAATCATGAGCAGTTGTCCTCCTTTGCTTCGACAAACCACTTGTCTCCTTCGTGGAAAAGAAACGACTCCTTTCCGCGAATCTGAACTGTGTAACGGATGCCGCCACCACCAACTTTCTTGGATGTGGCGCGGCATTTGTAAAGAATCTGCTCGATCTGAAAAACCAGACCGTTTTCCCACCAGATAAGGCGAGGCAGGATTGCGCCTTCCTTGTCCACGTCCAGAGTGACTGGGACGTATGCCTTTCTGTATTGTGTAGCCATTTGTGTTTTTCTCACTCCTGTTCCTTCATACCGGCTTCTGCTGGTACGGATGATCTTCGGCAGCATAAATGCCTGTCCATTTGAACTGCTCAAAAGATGTAACTTTTTCGTGTACAACTACTCATGCCCCTTGACAGGATGAGCAATTCAGGATATACTATGAGTAGTTGGATTGCTCAGTCATTATTATACGCACTTCAAGTGCCTTTGTCAATAGACTTGCGCAATTTGATGTCGCAAACTTTTTGTGAACAGGAGTGATTACCAAAATGACGTTTGGAGAGAAATTCAAGGCTGAACGGGAGAAGCGGAAGTTGACCCAGCAGGAAGTAGCCGATGCACTGGGGATTAATAGACGCATGATTACCCGGTACGAGAACGGCATTTCCTTTCCCCGCACCAAGGACGCTTACAGAAAAATCGCTGAATATTTCAAAGTGGATGTGAACTATCTGCTGACCGAGGACGAAGAGTTTGTGGTTCAGGCATCCGAGCAGTACGGCTCCCGTGGCATGAAACAGGCGAAGGACCTGATCGAAGGGATGTCCGGCTTGTTTGCGGGCGGTACGCTGTCCGAGCAGGATAAGGATGCGGTGATGAAGGCGTTGCAGGACATATATTGGGAATCCAAAGCCCGGAATGTTGAGAAATACACGCCGAAGAAATACAAGAAGACCGAGACGGACGCAGAGGAATAACTGTCTGCGTCTCGGTTTCCTGACGGATTTACTTTGACTGTTTTCAACATGAAAGGGGTGAAGGTCCCGTGATAATTCGCTCCGAGGAAATATACAAAAAGGCGAACAGTATTGTCAAAAGCTGCGGAACAAGAGATACTTTGAAGATTGCCCGTGAGCTGGGCATCCACCTCCACTTCCTTGACAATCTGAACGATCTGCTCGGAATGTACACCTACCGCCATAAAGAGCGGCATATTCTCCTGAACTCCAACATGGAGTATCTGGTCATGCAAATGGTCTGTGGTCACGAGATCGGGCATGATACCTTTCACCGTGATCTTGCCAAAGGAAACGAGCCGCTTCCGGAGTTTGTGCTGTTTGATATGCGCACAAAGCACGAATATGAGGCGAATGCGTTTGCCTCCCACCTGATCATTGACGATGATGAGCTGATTGACCTGATGAAACAGGGCTACGATGTGGTTCAGCTTTCTGCTGTAATGGGGACAAACATCAACCTGATGCTGATCAAGCTCAACGAGCTGAACCGCATGGGCTGGCAGCTCAACTTGCCGTATGTACCGCACTCTGACTTTCTGAAAAATGTCAGACCGGAGGGATGAATGCTATGAAGAAAACCTATATTCTGAATACAAAGGACTATTTTCTTGAGCCGTTTTACCGCGATCCCATTGCAGGAGATACGCTCCTTGCCGCACCCAAAAGCGGGGATGGTGCAAAACTGCTGATCAAGTATGAAGACCCAGGCATTGCCTGTAACGAGTTTATCTGTTCCCGTATATCGGAGCTGCTGCGCATTCCCAATCCTACGGCGTATCTCATGCGGATTTCCAAGCAGGATTTGAGCTTCTTTCAGAAAAGCTCTTTTTCAAATACCATCTATGCCGTTGGCATTGAGTACATCGAAGGGCTTCACGATTTTGCTCCGAAAAAACTCGATGATACAAGATTGCAGCGGCTTGAATATGCAGAGCAGTTCGCTTTGAGCGTTCTGTTCCGTCAGGCAGATATTTTGAAGCTGGCAATGACGCCGAACGGCTGCATAATCGGTCAGGACTTTTCTTCCTGCTTTGATATGGACAAATATGTTCTTGCCGGATTCGATATATCACAGTCCAATCGGGAAGCTCTCTTTGCCAATGCACTTGCCATGTTCCGGGAACACAGTTTTTCCATGTGTGCGAAGGAACAAGCAAAGAAACTGGCGTTCAGCCTTGGCATCCGGGATGTCCGGAAGGTCTATCCCGCTTATCATGATGCCATGAGACGATTCCTTGCCCTATCGGACAAGCATATCCTCCCTTTGACGGAGGCATTGAATGAGTTTTATCCCGCAGAGGTCTCCAACCACTACAAGGCTTGCTTTGAGATCCTGAGAGAACGGATTCCGGCGTATATCGAGGAAGCTGAGGTTTACCGCCCACTGGATGAAGTAAAGGCTGCGGTCTCGGATGACTACTGGAAGCAGTACGAGACATTTATTGAGAATGTCCGCTCGGAGTTCGGAAACCGTGGAGTTGGCGAGGCACGAAAGCTGATCCGCGAAACGCTGGAACAGTACCGTCCGCCGCAGATACCTCTTACGGATTTGGAAGGAGTGCTTCTCGCCATGCAGCAAGCCTTCCTGACAGCAAAACGGGAAGCGCGGGAGAAGTTCACGCCGAAGAAGTATAAAGCGCAGAACAAGCCGCTTGAATAAAGAGTATTTCTGAGGCTTTCAGCACATTTCTGTCTGTTAAGTAGATTATATGGGAACCGCCATGTCGAAACCTACACAATTCTGCAAAGGTATCGGACAAACAGGCATGAATGCAGATTGAGTCTTGAAAGGACAATATCAGGATGAACAACAACGACTATAAAGAAGCCCTACTCTATGCCGCTTCCATCTTTAACGAACGCATGGGAACGGAGTTCAGCGAGGATAACCTTGTGCTGTGCTGCTTCCAGACGGAAAATCAGCAGGAAACTTTTGAGCGGTTCTGCCAGCAGTATTTCCCTGACCGGCTGGAAGACCGCTATACAGAGGACGGCTATTTTGACTTTCACGCCTCTGCCTTCGTCGGCAAAGAGGACGGTGTGGACGGAATCCTGCTTCGGACAGACATTGCGCGTCACCCGGCAGAGTTGAAGCACATTCTTCTGCATGAGCTGGCGCATATCTTCTGCACCCGCAACGAGTTTGACGGAAATAACTTCTATGAGCGATACTGCATGGACGATACCATCAGCCGCGAAGAGGACGGAACCATTAACGCCGGATATGCGGTCTGGCGGGAACTCGCTGCGGAGCTGATTGCATTCGAGCTGGATGACAACTGCAATGTGATTCCGCTGTGGCACAAGGAAGACATCCTCAACTATTACGAAGGAGAACTCCTTACCGGCAACAGGAAAATGGGCGTCAGCATGATTCTCTGCGAGGCAATGACCAGTGCCGAGGGCGAAGCGTCTACAACGTGGAATGCTGCCAAAAACGAGTTTGCACGGTTCAAGCCTTTTGATGATCCGATGTACCGGGATTTGCTGGAACTGGTTTTCACCCACATCAGAGAACATTTTATTGTGATTGACCGCGATTTTATTTATGAGATTGGAGTTTTGTATCTGAGCATCGCCGCACAAGCGATGATTGCTTCCTTAAAGAACAGATTTCAGGAAGAATAGGAAAACCGATAGAGAGAAAGGACGGGCAACGATATGAAATACAAGCTGTTTCGCTCCCCCGGTGATCTGGACAAGGCAGTCCGGAAGCACGAACTGGTTGCCGTGGAGACCGGCAAGAGCATTGATGATGTGGCGGACGCACTTATCCGTGCCGTTCGGGACGATCTTGCGGAAATGCCGGAGTATGCGCACTGCGAGACTGCCGCCTATGCACCGGAGCCGGTCAAGTCGTTTCGCAGAGTGCGGCGTTACCGGTATGAGATGATGGGTATTGTCTACCCGAAGTACGCCGAGGAGAACATCCTGATCGACTACGGAATTATCGAGGAAGAAGAGACATGAGCAAGGAGCAATACATCGAGTTTCCGGAGGAATACACGCGCCGGGAACTGAATGCCCGGTATCGGGAAATCCCGCTGAAGGACACGACCTCGCGCCTTCTGCGCAAGTATTTCAATGCGATGGCAAACCTCTACGGCATCATCCCGCTGCATAAGGCGAAGGAGATTGTCTTCTCCCTCAGCCCGAAGCTGGTAACGGAGGATGAATTTCTCGCCTTTACGGAAATTGCCCGTCATGAGTGCGAAGGCTATTACATTTTGGGCGGGGATGAGCTATACACGGACGTCAGGCACACAAAGCCCCTTGACCGTGAGATCATTGATGTCACACTGATTGGGGAGTCTATCGACCTTTTCATGGAGACGAAGCGAAACCAGCAGGGCAAGCCCTATTATGTGCCGGACAAGAAGCATCTGCTGGAATACGATGATCCCTTCTACTGCGAGGACACACCGGAAAAGCGCAAGCTGCGGATATTCCTGAAAGAACGCTGTAACCTGAGCGACGAGCGCGAGACTGCGGTTTTTGAAGAACTTCTGTACGGTGTCCGTTCGGTTGCTGTTCAAACAACCGATGTTCTCAACCATTTAGCGAAGCTGGGTGTTCGCTTCAAATCCCAACGGGATGTAGACAGATTCACAGCACTGTACAGTGCATTTCATAATACAACTCGAATGCCATGCAACCGGGGCTATACCCCGGATGAACTGTTTCAAATGACGCCACCGGAGGAACGCTTCAAGTCGCTCTCTC
>CAVESB010000093.1:0-6524 GCA_963618265.1 bacterium | reverse complement strand
ATGTAGCCGTGACCGAAGGCGACAAGGTTGAAGTCCAGAAGAAGCTGGGCTGGGAAGTCAACACTTGGGCCGTCGGCGACCTGGTAAAAGAGATGCATGCCGTCACCGACGAAGAAGTCGAAGCCCTCTTCAATGAATACAAAGCCAATTATGATATTGCCACCGATGACATTGCCGCAATCAAGTATCAGGCTCGCGAAGAGATCGCCATCAAGAAGATGCTTGACCGCAACGGTTGCAAAGCCTACTCCAACACATTCCAGGATCTTTACGGAATGGAGCAGCTGCCGGGGCTTGCCTCTCAGCACCTGATGGCACTTGGTTACGGTTACGGCGGTGAAGGCGATTGGAAAGTTGCCGCGATGACCTCCATTCTCAAAGTCATGGGTGACAACGGGAACGGTGCATCCGGATTTATGGAAGATTACACCTATCATCTTGTCAAGGGGCATGAGTATTCTCTCGGCGCACACATGCTGGAAGTCTGCCCGTCCCTGGCCGGTGACAAGCCCAGAATCGAGACTCACCATCTTGGGATCGGCATGAATGAAAAGGATCCTGCCCGCTTGGTCTTTGAAGGCAAAGCCGGCAAGGGAATCGTTGTTTCCCTTATCGACATGGGCGGACGCCTCCGCCTGATCGTTCAGGACATCGAAGCCGTGAAACCGATCATGCCGATGCCGAACCTGCCGGTCGGCCGCGTCATGTGGCGCGCGATGCCGAATCTGACCGACGGTGTCGAATGTTGGATTACCGCCGGCGGTGCTCATCATACCGTGTTAAGCTATGATGTTACTGCGGAAATGATGCGCGATTGGGCCAAATTCATGGATATCGAATTCGTCCATATTGATAAGGACACGACTGTTGAGAAGCTGGAAGAAGAGCTCCTCGTCAAAGATCTGGTTTGGAAGCTGAGGTAATACTATGGATCTGAAAGACACGGTAATCGGGATTGAATTCGGTTCTACCCGGATCAAATCCGTTCTGGTCGGCAGGGATTACAGGGTTCTTGCCTCCGGTTCCTACACCTGGGAAAACAGTTATGTTAACGGGATTTGGACGTACTCGCTTGATGAAGTAAAAGCGGGCGTGCAGGCGTGTTTCGCGGATTTGAAGCATGACGTGCATGAAAAATACGGCGTGACGATGACCACTACCGGCGCAATCGGCGTATCCGCGATGATGCACGGATATCTGCCGTTCGACGGCTTGGATCGTCAGTTGTGCGAATTCCGCACTTGGCGAAACACCATCACGGGCGAAGCTGCGGAGAAATTGAGCGAGCTGTTTGATTTCAATATTCCGCAGCGCTGGTCCATCGCGCATTTGTATCAGGCGATCCTGAATAAGGAAGACCACCTTCCAAACCTGAGCTATATCACAACCCTCGCCGGCTACGTCCATTATATTTTGACCGGCAAGAAGGTAATGGGAATCGGAGAAGCCTCCGGCATGTTCCCGATTGATTCCGACAAGTTGAATTTTGACACGGAGATGCTGGATAAATTCAACGCGCTGGATGAAGTTCGGCGTTACGGTATCAACCTTCGGAAGCTGCTTCCAAAGGTTCTGCCGGCAGGCGCCGATGCCGGAACACTTACCAAAACAGGAGCTTTGTTCCTTGATCCGAGCGGTGAATTTGAAGCCGGGATTCCGGTCGTTCCCTGCGAAGGGGATGCCGGAACGGGCATGGTTGCAACCAACTCAGTTCGTGTCCGCACCGGGAACGTCAGCGCAGGGACTTCCGACTTCGCGATGGTTGTCACAGAAAAGAAACTGAACAGGCACCGTGAGATCGACATGGTGACCACGCCGTCCGGTGCCCCGGTCGCGATGGTTCATTGCAATAACTGCACCAGCGATACCAATGCCTGGGCAAGTCTGTTTTCGCAGATCCTGAACCTTTATGGTTTTGAAGTTGATAAAGACACGCTCTTCACAAAAATGTTCCGCTCCGCCCTTGAAGGCGACCCTGACTGCGGCGGACTGATCAGCTACAACTATTTTTCAGGTGAAGGTGTCACAGATGTCCAGGAAGGCCGTCCGATCTTCATGCGAAAGGCAGATTCAAAATTCAATCTGCCGAACTTCATGCGCATGCACTTGTACAGTGCCCTTGCGACACTCAAGATCGGCATGGATATTCTCGCGGATGAAGACGTCAGCATTGACAAGATTTTCGGGCATGGTGGCTATTTCAAGACGGAAGGCGTAGGGCAACGGATCCTTTCCGCCGCGATTAACACTCCGGTTTCCGTGATGGAAACCGCCGGCGAAGGCGGCCCTTATGGGATGGCACTTCTGGGCGCTTATGCTCTGTGGAAGGATCGGGACGAAACGCTCGAAGATTATCTGGATCACAAGGTTTTTGCTGACTGCAAATCTTCGACTGTCATGGCTGACAAGGCTGAAATTGATGGGTTCAACAGCTTCATTTCCGTTTACAAGAATTGTCTGGATGTTGAAAAGCTGGCAATAGAAAGGTTCTGAGCATGTTAGAGGAATTAAAAAGACAGGTTTATGAAGCCAATATGCTTCTGCCGAAATATAACCTGGTCATTTTTACCTGGGGAAATGTCAGCGGAATCGACCGTGAAAGCAACCTGATGGTCATCAAGCCCAGCGGCGTGGAATACGACTCGCTGTCACCGGATGACATGGTCGTTGTGGATATAAAAACCGGCGAAAAGGTCGAGGGAAAATACAAACCTTCCAGTGATACAGATACCCATGTGGTTCTGTACAACGAATTCCCGAACATCGGCGGCGTGGTTCACACACACAGCAAGTGGGCTGTTTCCTACGCTCAGGCAGGTGTGCCGATCCGTTCGCTCGGAACGACTCACGGAGACTATTTCTACGGAGCGATTCCCTGTACCCGAAAAATGACCGATGTCGAAATCAAAGGCAGATATGAGCTGGAAACCGGAAAAGTGATCGCGGAAACCTTCCGCGGGTTAGATCCCGATGCAATTCCCGGGGTTCTGGTTCATTCTCACGGTCCTTTCGCTTGGGGGAAAGATCCGCTCAACGCAGTTCACAACATGATGGTGATGGAAACTGTTGCCGAAATGAACTATCATGCGGAAATGCTTTTCCCGGCACTTCCGGATATGCAGCAAGCGTTGCTGGACAAGCATTACCTCCGCAAACACGGAAAGAATGCATATTACGGTCAGAATTGACCGATATGAAATTGCAGTCAGGTATACCATTTATCCAAACCTGACGTAAAACCGGCGCTTTGATGAGCGCGCCTGCTCAAAGAACGTCGTCTATTCAAGAAAAGGAGAATCTATCATGAAGAAATTTATCGTTTTGCTTCTTGCGCTGACCATGCTGTGCGGCGTTGTCGCGACTGTGTCCGCTGATGACAAAATCAAGATCGGTATCTCTATTTGGAGCTCTACCGACACCCTCGGTTCCGAAGTAAAGCGCATGATCGATGCCGCTGCAGAAGCTCTCGGCGTTGAAACTCAGTGGGTTGACCAGGCTCACATCTCCGAGCAGGTGACCGCTTCTGCTGAAACCCTTGCGCTGGCTGACTGCGATGGCATTATCATCTGCAACTCCGCTTCCGCCGAAATGGGTTCCGTTATCAAGACTGCCGACGAAAACGAAATGTACGTCGCCCAGTTCTTCCGCGCAATCGATCCTGAAGCCAACCCGGATGAATATGCTCAGGCTTCTGCTTCCCCGTACTATGTCGGCACTGTTCATGAATCCGAATTCGACAACGGTAAGACCCTCGTCACTCTCCTTGGCGAAAAGGGCTGCCGCAAGATCGGTTTGGAAGGCTGGGAACCGGGCGATGCCACATTCCTTGGCCGTTGGGCCGGTTACCAGGCCGGTGTTGAAGCCTGGAACGAAGCGCATCCGGATGATCAGATGGTCTTGCTCGAGCCGCAGTACGGCCGCACCACCACCGACACCGGCCGTGCCACAGCCGAAGCCATCATCCAGGCGAATCCTGACATCGACGCCCTCATCGTCGCGGGCGGCGGCGGCGACACCCTCGTTGGTGCTATCGCCGGTATTGAAGCGATGGGGCTGACCGGCAAGATCGCTGTTGCTTCCACTGACTTCCTCCCCGATCTGGATGTCAAACTTGAAACCGGCGCCATGGCTGTTGAATCCGGCGGTCACTATGCCGACCCGTTCTACGCTTTCCTGATGGTCTACAATGCCATTAAGGGCAACTATGAAGTTCCGACTGACGGCTTCTATGATATGGTCTTCCCGTACATGTTCGTTGACTCTCCGGAATCTTATGAGAACTACGCCGCTTACTTCACCGGCACCGAACTGCCGTACTATGAAGACGAAATCAAGGCTCTTGCCGAGCTGTCTTACGACGATCTGGCTGCGGCCTGCGCTTCCCTTTCCGTTGAGGACGTTGTGGCTCGCCACGCTAAATAAGTTTCGATCCTTTCCTATGCGAGAATCCCGCCAGGCGCGGCGGGATTCTCCTTAAAAAACTATTAGGTATCAGGTGCCAGGACTCAGGTGTCGAGCAGTGGTAACGCGCCTTGCTGGCTCCTGACCCCTGACCCCTATAGAAAGGAATAATTTCATGGCTGAAAAGTTCAAAAAATTTAAAAGCAGCAGGTATTACGGCTTTTGTTTGCTGTTTGCGATGCTGCTGTTTTTTTATATCGTTTTTAAGATTCTGACCCCGGGCAACTTCGGATCAGCATCGAACCTGTATACATATCTGCAATCATCGATTATTTACGCCGTCGGCGGCTGCGGTCTCTATTTCATTGTTGTGATGGGACTGTTTGACTTTGCTGTCGGCTCCAACATCGTGCTTTCCTCAATCGTCGGCGTCATCCTCTCAAAACAGTTTGGCTACCCCGGTTTTGTCCTTGGCTGTCTCGGCTGCGGCGCGCTGATCGGACTGATGATCGGTCTGCTTTACAACAAGCTGAATGTACCTTCCATGATCGTCACCGTAGGTTTGATGCTGATTCTCGAATCCGTTGCAGTCTTCATTGCCGGCGGTGAAAAACAGACGCTTGCCGAAAACCTGCGCTTCTTCTCCGGCACTCCGGGCAATATCATTCTTGCCCTGCTTGCCTTTGCTTTGATGTACTTTATTCTCAACTACACGAAAATCGGCACTTACTGCAACGCGATCGGCTCCAACGAATTTGTCGCGAAAAACATGGGCATTAATGTCGCGAAATACAAGCTGATCGGTTTTGTGATGCTTCACTTTTTTGTCGGCATCATGGCCATCCTTTCCGTTTCGTACGGCACAACCATGACCGCGTTGACCGGCATGAGCACCATGAGCCGCAACTTCCAGCCGCTGATGGGAACCTTCTTCGGTATCGCCTTCCGTAAGTACGGGCAGCCGATTACCGCTATTGTAGTCGGTGAATTCATCATTTCTCTCATTTTCAACGGCTTTGTCGCGCTCGGTGCTCCAACCACCATTCAGAATGTGGTAACCGGTGCTTCGTTGCTGATCATCGTTACCCTGACCGCCCGCGGCAGCAAGGGCAGTGTGGTGAAATAAGCGAGGTGCAGCATGGATAATAAACCTTTACTGATCGCCAAAGATATCGACAAAAAATTTGATATCACCCACGCTGTAGATCATGTATCCCTGACTGTCGATGCCGGCGAAATTCGCGGTCTGATCGGCGAAAACGGCTCCGGAAAATCCACTTTCTGTCAGATGCTCTGCGGCATTTATACGATCGGCGGCGGTACGTTTACTCTGGATGGTAAAGGAATCCACCCGCACAACCAGGTCGAAGCCAACAATGAAGGCATCGCCATCATCGTGCAGGAAATGGGAACGCTTTCCGGTCTGACCGTTGCGGAAAATATCTTTTTTGGTCATGAAGAGCCTTTCATGAAGGGCGTGGTCAAAAATACCGCGGCGATGAACAAGGAAGCCCAGCGACTGCTGAACGAATACGGTTTCAAGCATATCAATGCTGCGGCGATGATCGACACCTATAATTTTGAAGATCGCAAATTGGTTGAGATCGTCAAGGCAACCTACATGGAGCCGAAGATTCTGGTCATTGATGAAACAACAACGGCTCTTTCACATAACGGGCGTCGGGAACTGTACAGGATCATGCACGCGGTTCGTGATGCCGGACGGTCGGTAATATTCATCAGCCACGACCTCGGTGAAGTTTTGGAACATTGTGACACCGTCTCCGTCCTGCGCGATGGCGAATACATTGACACCGTAAAGGCATCCGATGTCAGCGAAGATGATCTGAAGCGTCTGATGGTAGGTCGTGAAATCGGCAACGCCTATTATCGTACCGATTACGGGAAACCGATTTCCCCGGAAGTTGTTCTCAGCGTCAAAGGCGTTTCCGTCCCCGGAGAAATATCCGATATCTCCTTCGACCTGCATAAGGGTGAGATTCTTGGATTCGGCGGACTCTCGGAATGTGGTATGCACGAAGTCGGCAAAGCAGTTTTCGGTGCGTCCTGGGATCGTGAAGGCTCCGTGATGCTCTCTGACGGTACCGCCATCAACGATATTC
>CAVESB010000092.1:0-6529 GCA_963618265.1 bacterium | reverse complement strand
TGTGAGTAATTATCTTTTTTTTTTTTTTTTTGTCAATAGTTTTCGCGAAATACATGACAATTGACGCGAAAAAGGGAAAAACATCATGAAAAGGGGAATGAACTGTACTTAGCAATGAGTGCTGAGTGCTGCGCGATGTCGGGAACGCCTGCTCGTCAGAGGTTTGTTTCTGTCCTGCCGAATGTTCAGGCATCCCTTATTAAGGGAAAGGCTTAAGGGTGGTCGATCGCGGGCGAGTCTTCGATAATCGGGTGCGCTCTCCGCTCTTAATATATGAGTTTTATAGATTTCAGCAGGATTTTTTTTGGGAACCCCCGGTACCGGGTGTCCGATATCGGGGGCGTTCGTATCACACTTTCAAAAAAACAAGACGCCGGAATCCGGGGAAACTCAGAAGCGTTTGTCCAGTTTCAGAATGTAGGGAGAACCGGTGTTGGTGGTGACGGTTGCGCCATCCCCGACGCCCATGATGTAATCGCGGGCAGATTCGGACCAGAACATGATGTAAACCTGTTCGCCTTCGTCACCGGTGACCCAGCAGCCGTAGCTGTCTTTGTTGCACCAAATGTCGCTGCCATTCTGGTCAGCGGAAACAGCCATCACGGACAGAGTCGCGATGATCAAAACAAACAACACAACAAGAAACTTTTTCATTGTTAACTCCTTCTATTTATTTCCTTACGTGTGATAGGCTTCATTATCACCGTTTTTTTTTTTTTTTTTTTGTCAATAGTTTTCGCGAAATACATGACAATTGACGCGAAAAAGGGAAAAACATCATGAAAAGGGGAATGAACTGTACTTAGCAATGAGTGCTGAGTGCTGCGCGATGTCGGGAACGCCTGCTCGTCAGAGGTTTGTTTCTGTCCTGCCGAATGTTCAGGCATCCCTTATTAAGGGAAAGGCTTAAGGGTGGTCGATCGCGGGCGAGTCTTCGATAATCGGGTGCGCTCTCCGCTCTTAATATATGAGTTTTATAAATTTCAGCAGAATTCCGTTTTTTTTGTGTATAATAATGAGATATGCCTACGTATACTTATCGTTGTAATAACTGCGGTCATCAGTTTGATATTTTCCAGCATTTTACCGATGCGCCGCTGAATGAATGTCCCGAATGCGGAAAAGAAACGCTTCACAAGGTCTATTCACCGGTAGGGATCGTATTCAAAGGCCCCGGATTTTATTGTACAGATCATCATTCCCCTTCCGGGGAAACACCGATACATCAGGAATCTTCAGCCGCTGAAGCCGCTCCCGCCAAGGCGTCCGAAAGCGCCAAAAGTGAGCCCGCCCCCGCCGCTGCGGCGGCCGCGCCCGCTTCCACCAGTGAAACGAAATAAATTTACGGGCAGTCCGCTCGTTCAAGAAGGAGCTCAATATGCGAAAAGTTCAAACCAAACAGGAAAAGGCTCAGAAAGAAGCCAACCGCCAGAAGTCACGGACACAGAAGCAGCAGAGGACGTGGGGTGTCGGCATTGCCGTTATTTCCGTTCTGCTTGTCTTGTCCATGGTCATTGCCTCCTTCAGATTCTGAGTGCTGTCTGAATCAAATCCATTCACTCGCCTGCGTTCACAGGTGAGCATTTTTTGTTTAAGTTTATGACGCTCGACAGTGAATTTGACGCTCTGTTCACCGCCGCCCTCAACCGACGGGCGGATCTCTTCGGCGTTCACGACACGAACGCCTTCCGCGTGTTTAACGGCTTTTACGAAGGCGCGCCCGCGCTCTGCGTGGATAAATATGCGGAAACCGCCGTCCTGCTGCACATGTCTAAACGGGAACAGCTGTCCGCGGATGATGTCCGCCGTCTGACAGCGCTCTGCCTCGAGCGTATTCCCGGGACGCGGAGCGTTTTGTTCAAGGATCGCTTCGCTGCGGATGATGCCGTCAGGAAGGGCATTATGACCGCCGGCAAGGCTCCCGCCGCCTGCGTTCGTGAATGGGGCGCGGTCTATCCCGTTGACCTGCGGCTGAACAAGGATTGCGGGTTCTATCTTGACAGTGCTCTCCTGCGCCGTTGGCTGCTCGAAAACGCCGCCGGAAAGCGGGTGCTGAACACCTTCGCCTATACCGGCAGTCTGGGCATGGCCGCCGCCGCGGGCAGTGCCGCTAAGGTCACGCAGACGGATCTCAACCCCAACTACCTGAAAGAATGTGCTCCCGAAATTGAATATATAATGGGAGATTTCTTCCGCGTGACGGCAGCCCTGCGCCGTGCGGAACGCCTTTTCGATATTCTGATTCTTGACCCGCCCTTCTTCGCCAACGCCCGCCGTTCGGGAAAGATCGACACGGCGCGGGACATCACGGCTCTCGTGAACAAGATCCGCCCGCTGGCGGCGGACGGCAGCCGCATCATTGTCGTCAACAATGCGCTGTTTCTCTCGGGCGCCGCTTTCATGGAACAGCTTGAGAGCCTGTGCGGGGATTACCTTTCCGTCTCGGAACGCATCCCCGTGCCGGAATCTTTTTTCGGGTACGCCGCGCCGTCCGCTTCCAATCTGCCCGCCGACCCCGCGCCCTTCAATCACAGCACGAAGATCGCGGTTCTTGAGGTACGGCGCAAGGACGGCAGACGATGAAGCGCCTTCTCACCCTCCTCACCCTGCTGCTCCTTTGCGCCTGTTCGGTGCAGATTTATGACCTCCAGCCGATCATCGTCGGGACGAATACCCCGCTCCCGACAGTGCCTGTCCTGCGGACGGCTTCTTTCAACCCCACGCAGCTCCCCGACGGCAATGGGGCGACTTCAACGCCGCCCGTTCATATTGCGCCGACATCGATCCTCTCCGCGGTTTCCGTAAACCTGAACGAAATCGCGATGGTTGACGGCGGAACGGGCTGGGCGGTCGGGCAGATCCCCGGAAATGTCGATCAGATCATTCTGCGCACAACGGACGGCGGTTCGAGCTGGAAAAACGTCACCCCGCCGCAGATCCTTTACGACTTCGGCGGGAGCGAAGCCGAAGTTGCGGCCTGTTTCCGCGACGCCGACTATGCCTGGATCCTTTACCGCTCCGACGGCGCGGTGGACAAGGTGAACGGCATCAAGCTCTGGTACACCCGCGACGGCGGGGAAAAATGGGAATCCGCCAACCTGCCGCTCAACGGCTACACGATTCAGTATTTCAGCGGCGTGAAAATCGGCTTTGCGGACCGGCAGACCGGCTGGATTTTCGCCCGCGTCGGGCAAAGCGAAGGGCGCGAATTCATCGCCCTGTACACCACCCATGACGGCGGTGCGAGCTGGTCCGCCAAAGTGACCTCCGACTCCGAGAACCTGACCTCCGCCGGTCACAAGGTCGGCGCGCTTTTCCGCGACACGCTGGAGGGCTGGATCAGCGGGGAAAGCACGGTCAATGAACCCGGTGCGGTGCTCTGGCACACCTCCGACGGCGGAAATTCCTGGTACACGCAGACCCTGCCCTCCCCCACGGGGGATGACATTCCGAACGGCCTGCTGACCGACTCCGGCTATATCTGCAGCCTGTCAACGCCGAAATTCGTGGATCTTCAGCGCAACTGCGCCTACGCGGTGCTGAGCTGCTCCGGGCGGGAACTCACGGAGCCGATTTCGATTCTGTATTGGACTTATGACGCTTTTTCTACCTGGCATACCTATAAGCTGCCGAAGGGGAAGGGAAATCTGACATTCTACGGCATTACTTACGGTTGGTATTCCACGACTGCGGATGAGGGCAGCGACCTGCCCTATGCGATTTACTTCACCGAGGATAGCGGAGAGCATTGGCGCGAGATCGCCCACCCTGCCTGGGACAGCCGCTTGCAGTTCATCACGGAGGCCGTCGGCTTCGGGATCGTGACCTATAACGGGCAGAACGCATTCGTGAAAAGCGTGAACAGCGGGTTTTCCTGGGCGCAGATCTTCCCGATGGCGGTGCCGTAAAGCGGGACAGGGATCGGAGCGTTCGGGGGAAATGTATGAAAAAAACGAATTCCCTTGACATCAGATACGAGGTGTACTAAAATATTGATGTTGCCGATGAAGCAACGGTTTGCCGAGATAGCTCAGTTGGTAGAGCATACGACTGAAAATTGTAGTGTCCACGGTCCGATTCCGTGTCTCGGCACTAAAAAGATTTCCCGAGCCTGAACCCCTCGGGAATTTTTGCAAATAGTGCTGTTGAGCCCTTTACAAGTGAGGTTTCAATGGCAAAAATCAAGAAGGCAGACACTACAACTCGCAAAGTTGAGGTCGAAAATTTATTATCCTTGAATGATACGTTCGAGGTCTATATTAGTGCGCTGAAGGCTGCCGGGCGATCGAAACGCACGATCGCGGTTTATGAGCAGTCCTTTATGGTTTATATGCCTTATTTCTCGGATCGCGGTCTCACTGTGTTTGGTGATCTGAACACAAATGTAATCCGGGAACTGCTTGCCTGGTGGGCAGACGAGGGGCATGACCGGGGCGGCTGCCATATGCTTTACCGTAATTTGAAAGCGTACCTGAATTGGGTCTGGAACGAATATGACATCAAGGTTCGGAATCCGATTGAAAAGGTCAAATGCGCAGCACGGCGACCGGTTCCGATTCCGGGTTTTACAATGGACGAGGTGGACGCGCTGATCAACGCGGCAAAAGCCGGTCGGTTTCCGCAGCGGGATGTGGCGATGATCTATCTGTTCGTAGACACCGGTCTGCGGCGGCAGGAACTCTGCGATCTGCGCTTTCGGGATGTTGACTTGAACTCCGGGCGGATTACGGTCGAATGCGGCAAAGGCGGAAAATTTCGCTTTGTTTACTGCGGAAATGAATGCCGGAAAATGCTGCGCAGATACGCGGCCTGCATTGAGGATGTAACCCCGGATGATTTTTTCTTCCTTTCGGATGAAGGTTTTCCTCTGACTGTTTCCGGGGTCGTGTCCATCCTGCGAAGGTTGGAAAAGCGGGCGGGTTTTGAAAGGTACAAGGGCTTCCATGGAATGCGGCGCTGCTTCGCGCTGGAGCGGCTGCGGAACGGGGACGATATTTATACCATTCAGCGTGCGCTTGGGCATTCAAGTCCTGTGGTTACCCAACGTTATCTCGCCTGCACTTCCGAAGATGACATTGCGGCGGCTGTGCATAGCAGCCCGATGGACAATCACCGCCGAAAGCAGCGGCGATAAAGCGAAGAACTCTGCCTGCCATTCGCAAGTAAATAAAATTTTATCTTTGCATTTCTGCTATAAGAGGAAAAGGATTATCTGTTCTCGTACTTTTCCAATTCAACAAGGGTTTCGGGATCGGTCAGAATTGCGGACAGATCACAATCCAGAGCGTTGCAGAGCTTCAGAAGTGTAACAAGTCTGGCTCCGTTGATGTCGTTCTGTTTCCCCTGCTCATAATTCTGCAAAACCCGCACCTTTACCCCGGCCAATTCAGCAAGCGCGGACTGCGATAACCCTTTTCCTTTTCGGACTTCTTGTAATTTTGACATTTTTCGTTTATAATCATGAGCAAGTGAGGGTGTCGCACTCACCCTCGTTTGTTTTTTTATCCTGCCTGCTTTGTTATCAGAAGGACGGCAATCACGACGATAACGGTCAGCAGGATTTTTATTTTCCCGCTCATATTATTTATCCCTTTCTTTATAAATTTCGGACTTGTTCTGTCCGATAATTTAATTATACATATATTAATGTATTTATCAAGTAAATCCCATGAATTATGACAAAAAAAGAGCGGATTTTCCGCTCTGTAACGGCCTGTTTTCGGCTGAATCTTACTCCGCCCGCCATTTGCAAGTAAATAAAATTTTATCTTTGCATTTCTGCTATAAGAGGAAAAGGATTATCTGTTCTCGTACTTTTCCAGTTTCGAAAGGGTCTCCTCATCGTCCAGAATATCCGCCAGACGGCAATCGAGCGCTTCGCAGAGCTTTAGAAGCGTGCATAATTTTGCCCCATTGACATCCAGAGCCCCGCGCTCATATTGCTGGATCGTCCGTAATTTTACATCGGATACCCGGCTTAATTCCGCCTGGCTGAATCCTTTTTCCAATCGCTTTGTTCCTAATTTTGTCTTTTCCATGGTACAATATTTTTCGAATGAAGGCAATTCGGAAGGGGAGGTTTCGGCTCCCCTTCACATTAGTCGGGTTCTATTTCCTGATTTCTATCTTGAGTTTCCGGCCATTCCACAGCCTTACCTCAAAATAGAAGACGATAGACTCGTTTGCTTTCATTTTTTTTATTCCTTTCTCAAAGATCAATTCGTTTCAGGTCATCCTCTCAACTGTTTATAATTATGCTCTATTTAGCGTACTCGCCAAGTATACCCCGTAAAATATGACAAAAAAGAGCGGATTTATCCGCTCTTTTTGTATTCCCGTTGTCTGTTTATTCCGCTATATCCAGTATCTGCGCGTCGTTGTCGTGAATGGCAACCCAGATCGGCTGTCCCAACGGGATAACCTGCATATATGTATACCCATTATGCTCCGTGGTTACCCCGGTATAGTAAAACCGCGAATTTTGCGGATAAGGCGTGAAGTAGTCGAACTGATCATTGTAGAAGCCTTT
>CAVESB010000091.1:0-6727 GCA_963618265.1 bacterium | reverse complement strand
GTCCGTAATCGTGGGATAGCCGAAGTTGAGATAACATACCAATTCAAAAGACATTTCTAATCTTCCGAGACTATTTACCGAGATAGATTTTCTTGGCAAGTTCGACCATCGTTTCATGCGGCGGAATAATCGGAGCGGTCTTTGTGCAGCCATCCTTCAAAGCACCGTCGGCTATTTCATCCAGTCGGCTCATGTATTCGTCTTCGGTTGTATTCAACACTTCTCCGACAGTCTTTGAAATGCCGAGCTTGCTGTTCAGCTCACGGACAGCATCCGCCAGATCGGTCTTGCCGACAAGCTTCGCGAGCTTATCATAAACAGCCTTGGAATGGGGATCGGCATAGTTAAACTCAATGATATACGGCAGAATGATTGCGTCGCCCAAACCGTGAGGCAATACATACATGCCGCCGAGTGTCTGCGCGAAGCTATGCACCAGACCGAGGGAAACATTTGTGAAAGCCAGCCCGGCAGTCATGGACGCATTCGCCATATGTTCACGATACTCAAGATTGCCGCCTTCTTCGTATGCTTTCGGCAGATACTCAAAAATTTCGCAAAAGGCGTATTCAGCCAGGACATCGGAGAGAAAATGAGCGCGGGTAGAAGTCAGCGCCTCAATGGCGTGAGTCATGGCGTCCATACCGGTTTCCGCAGTGATGTGCTTCGGCATCGTAGAGCAGATGAGCGGATCAACGATTGCAACATCCGGCATCATTTCCATATCGCCGATTCCTACCTTGCAATGCGTCTCATCATCGGTGATAACAATAGAACGGCTGACTTCACTGGCGGAACCGCTGGTCGAAGGAACGCAGCAGAAATGAGCTTTTTTGCGAAGAGGCGGAACCTTATTCGGACGCATGAAATCTTCAAGTTTTTGCAGTTCCGGGTGTTCATAGAAAACCCACATGCATTTCGCGGCGTCCATTGTGGACCCGCCGCCCATGGCGATAATCCAATCCGGGTTTTCCTTGAGCATGAATTCCGCGCCGCGTTTAACGGTGGAGAGATGAGGATCAGGCTCGACACCCTCAAACAGGATTACTTCCATACCCGCTTTCTTCAGGTAATCGGAAGCCATATCAACGAAGCCGGCTTTCTGCATACTGTGACCGCCAAGAACAATCACTGCCTTCTTTCCTTCAAGCGTAGCCAGATGGGAAAGGCACTCCTGTCCCCAAATCAACTGGTTGCCAGCGAGTTTTACAGGTCTCATCATTGTAATAGAAATCTCCTTTTGTTTTTATTTATTGAATTTGTTCACAATGCTCATTAATTCAGCGACTCTGCCTATATCAACCGGTCTTGTGATCACCCCATCTTCTTTCAAAGAGGAGCCGACGATTGCACCGTCAATATATGGAAGCTGCTCAGCGGCATTTTTCGCGCTGAAACCGCTGCCCACGAGCAGAGGGACTTTTACAATTTCACGGACGGATTTGATCAAATCCATCGGGGTAGCTTCTCCGGTCGTAGAGCCGGTTACAATGATTGCGTCCGCGCCATTCTCTTCCGCCATTTTGACACTGTTGATCGGGGTAATGCCCGGAACAGTCATATAGGAGTGCTTGACCTGAATATCGCAAAGGAAGAGGATGTTTTCTGCGTGCAGCTGATTGCGATAGCGAATCGCCTGCGTACAGCAGGGATGGACATTCCCGGCAGCCACCATAACATCATCCACATAGGCCGGCAGACGAATAAAATCAGCCTGAACCGCATAGGCAATCGCGATTGAAGCCTCCCAATCACAAAAAGCCGCATCAATACCAATCGGTAAAGATACCGCTTCGCGCACACGTCCGGCAGCAACAGCCAGGCTTGCGAACTGTTCCGGACTGAGTTTGAGCGGTGTCGGAATGTCATGCTGATTTTCCACGATCAGCGCAGTCGCGCCGCCCTTCTCCAGCGCAATTGCATCGGCAACGGCGCGTTCATAAATCAGCTCCACGTCTCCGCCGTAATTCAATGTACCAGGCAGAGGAAGACAGTGAGCCATGCCGATGATGCACTTTTTATCAAATAATTGTTCAGCTTTCATATATTTCTTACCCATGTGCTTCAGCATATTTTACAAGTCCGTCCAAAGCGACCTTACAGAGAATAGCTTCGTTCTTTTGCTTTTCCTCTCCGTACATGAACTCTTTCAGATTCGGACCGACAGTTGCGAGACCGATCAACGCAGCTTTGACACCCATCAGCCTGGCTACCGTGAAGAGCGCGGAACTTTCCATATCCACACTGTCAATACCCAGCTTCCGAAGCTGCGCCAATTTTCCGTCCACATCAACGCCGCATTCCAGTGAAAATTTGGATTCACGGAAATCTTTATAGAAAGCATCCATTGTGCAGATCAGCCCATTCACCGCTTCTCCGCCGTTTTCTTTCACTCCTTCGGTCAGGTATTTCACCAGCTCTTCATCCGCGATCGCCGGATAAGAAAGCGGCGCATAATGCACACTTGTGGATTCCTCCCGCATTGCGCCAATCGGAATCATATATTTTCCAAAGTTCGCGGGATCAAGAACCATGTTCGTCCCCATACGGACTGCGACCTCCATACCGCATTCATATAACTCTTCCAACGCGATAACGGCAGTCGGAGCTCCCATACCTGTTGATGACACCGTGATTTCCACGCCTTTATAAAACCCGGTGTAAGTATTAAATTCACGTTCGAACGCGATGTGGCGAGGTTTTTCCAAGTTCTTTGCGAGGACATCAACACGCCAGGGATCGCCTGAAAGCAACACATACTTCGCGACATCACCCTTCGCGCATTTACCATACAGCGTTTTGCCGTTTACCATAGCCTATTTCTCCTTATTCGCAATATAACGTTTCGTCAGCTGCGCAATATTGGGAGCACCAGTGATACAACCTTGCCGCTCAATGATGAACGACGATTCAACGTTGCCGAGCATAGCGCAGACTTCAGCATTTTCACCATGAAGATAGCCATACATATAACCTGCTATGAAAGCGTCTCCGGCACCGGTTGTGTCGACAACATTGAGCCCGTTAAGTGCCGGAACCCTCACGGTATCATATCCTTCGGCATTTCGCACCATTACCAAGCACCCTTCCCTGCCGAGTGTGATCACGATTTGCTTTGCCTTTCCATGTTTTGTGAAACAATCCATCGTATTGAAGCGCTCTTCAAAATAATCACGCTCCGCTTCATTCATAAAGATAATTTCCGAATTTAGCAGCAAATATCGAAATGAATCGGGAGAAAACGATTCCTCATCCACCCGTACCCCGAATATCAATGGCAGTTTGGCTTGTTCTGCCTGTGAAATAAAATGTTCGATATCGGGCGCAGTCGCAACGGTAACAATGCCGTATTTCGCCCGGTTGAAAAAGCACTCATCATACTTTCCTGAAGCATAACAGCCGTTCATGGCTCCCGGGTAAGTCATTGTCAGATGACTGCCGTCCGGACTTTCGATCAGATGGCAGATGCTTGTCGTTTCATCTTCAATCACATCCACGCCGCTGATGTCGACACCATAAGCTAAAAGGGTCTGTTTGTATCCGAGCTTTTCCCAATCCGATCCGACTCTCATAAGCGGTGTTACGTTACAACCCAACTTAGCCATGCAGGCCGCGACATTGGAACCATTCCCGCCATAGGATACATTTCCGTTGTCTTTATTGACAATCAGGCAGGTTTTCCCTTTTTCCGGTGTTCCATCAACTTTAATGATTCGATCAACACCGGCATAGCCAACAATCAGGCAGTCAATATCTTTCATGACATCAAAGCTCATTCCGCTCAATCATTGCCTTGATTTCATCTGCGGTGGCAACATGCCCAAGATATTTGCGAATGTCGGTTAGGTGAACCTGATTGACAATATCATCATTCGTGCAAACACAGTCACTGATGACCCAGGGCACATAATCAAGGTAATAGGCATCCGTCACGGTAGCGCGCACACAGCAATTCGTCTTCGTGCCGGCGATAAGAATGTTCTTGATATGATTTTCCCGCAAGACCAGGTCAAGATCCGTACCGAAGAAACCACTGTACCGGCGCTTCCGGATAACATAATCTTTCACCGGGTCAACCGGGAGACGCGGATCAATATCCTCTCCGCCTGAACCCTCGACACAGTTCGGGCGCATGTTGATAAGGTTCTTGTCAAATTTGTCCTTGCGATGACAATGCTGAAGGAAGATGATCAGCATATCATGCTCACGGCAGAACTGAAGCATTTCCTGCACCTTGGGCATGATCTTCGCATTATCCGGATAATAGACTTTGCCATTGGGATCGGTAAAGTCGCGAACCATATCAATGATCATAAAAGCTGTTTCTTTCATTTAATATCTGTTCTCCTTGCAAAAACTCTTTCAATCAGCTGTTTCTCATCAGGGACATTCGTAAGGCATCCGGCAGCTTCAATAATGAAGGAGGATTCAGTTGCTCCATATTTCGCACAGTCCACATAATTGAAGCCATGCACAACGCCATACATAAACCCCGCAAGGAATGAATCCCCGGCGCCGGTCGTGTCAATAACCTCATCCGGTTTTGTCGCCGCGACCGCATCGCAATGAATGGAGCCGCACTTTGTTGTAAAAACGCGACAGCCTGCCGAACCTATCGTTTCGATGACGGCTTCAGCATTGCCTTTGCACAACAGTTCTTCAGCCGGGTCAAAGCCAAGCGTTTGAATGATATAACTCCGTTCCATTTCGTTCATAAAGACGAGTTTGGCAGAATGCAGTATACGGTTGAGAAATTGCGGCGGAAATGCGTCCGGATCCGGGCGCATAACGAAAGCCATTGGAATATTCCTCTTTTCCATCGCCTGCAGGAACAACTCGTTATCCGCTCGGGATGCAACGGTCATGACTCCCCAGTCAACGCCATCAAAATAAGCCTCAGGATACGCAGACGGAGCATACTTTCCATCCATTGCGCCCGGATAAAAGAATGTCATATGGTCATTACGATCATCTTCCGCGAGATAGCATACTCCGGTAACATCATCCGGAACAATGGAAACAGCCTTGTCTGAGACACCGTTTTCAGTGAGAAATTCAGGATAGCCCTGAGCCGCATAATCGGAGCCGCCGCGAAGAATCGGCATCGCATTTAGCCCAAGCCGCGCAAGATAGACCGCGACATTCAGTCCGTTTCCTCCGAAATACAGCGTGGAGTTATCTTTGTTCTGCACGATTTCTGTCATCCCGACTTTCGGCAGATTACGGACGCGGATAATGAAATTCGCGGAAGTGTACCCTGATATGATGAATGATTTTTTCATAAACATCACCCGTTCTTGAAGCCTCTGGTATTGTTAGTGCGATAACCTCCAAGGGAAGTGATGAACATGACAATGACGATCATCAGATAAGGAAGCATCTCAATCAGGGAAGCTGTTGCTACATCAAGCATTGTTGTCAGTTTAATTTGCAGCGCACGTGTAAGACCGAAGACCAGCGCATAAGCCACACATCGCTTAGGGTTGCCTTTACCGCAATAAATCGCCGCCATACAGGAAAAGCCGCGACCGGAGACCATATTGTCGGTATACATCCCCAGATTCTCAACAGAAAGGTTGATGCCTGCAAGGGCACTCAGTCCGGCGGACATCGCAATAGCGCCATAACGAACCTTGTTGACATTAATGCCGACAGCTTCGGCAGCCTCCGGATTTTCACCGGCAACCTGCGTGTAAACACCAAATTTCGTTTTATAAAGGATTAGAGAGATAAGGAAGATAGCAATCCAGGAAATGTAGGTGAGAGGGGTCTGCTTATTGAAGATTGTATTCACTATCGGAATGTCGCGCAGGACAGGAATGTCAAGAGCGATATTGGCAGGAATGATGAAATCAGTTGCAATAATGGAAGTTCTGTTGCCGACAAGGTATTTACAGAGGAACGGAGCAATCGCCGCGACAGCATAGTTAATGCCGAGACCTGTAATGACATTATGTCCCTTCGCTGTGACCGAAAACAGGGAGAAGATCAGCCCGACAACGAGCGTCACGGCAATCGCGGTAAAAATTCCAAGCCAGATATTCCGCGTGAAATATGCGACAAGGATTGACACGAACGCGCCGGTAGACATCATGCCTTCGATGGCAATGTTCAACACACCGGCCTTGTAAGTGAACAGGCCTCCAAGCGTGCCAAGGATCAGAGGAGTCGACATTGCAAGCCCCATGGAGATGATGCTGATAAGACTATTCATTTACGGCCTCCCCGCTCTTCTTGCCGAAGAGCTTGTCAAGCATGGATTCAAGCTTATATGAGAATGCGGAATTATTCTTGATAAAGCGTACGCTCAGGAAGAGAATCAAAGATGACTGAATAATGCCGATCGTATCATTAGACACACCCATAAAGGTCTGCAACGTGGTGCCGCCATATTTCAATGCACCGAACATGATTGCAGCAAAGATAATGCCGATTGGATTATTGGAAGCAAGCAGAGCTACCAACATACCATCCCAACCAAGACCCGGATTCGCAGAAAAGCCGGAAATAAACCTGTAGTGAACGCCGAGCATTTCGGTGGCACCGGCAATACCGGACACAGCACCAGCAATCAGGAAAATAATCATGATCTTCTTGTCAACGCGCATACCAACGGAATCAGCAAAGTAGATCTGTTTGCCCATCGCGTCGATTTCATAGCCAAGAGTCGTCTTTTTATAAATCAGCATAAACACCGCGACACAAAACAGAGCGATAAAGAATGCCG
>CAVESB010000090.1:0-6831 GCA_963618265.1 bacterium | reverse complement strand
GTATCGTAGCCGTCAAGAACTTTCGAGGCTGTTCCGCAATAAGGAGCATTGGAGATCGTATTGTAGATATACCAAAGATCAATCGGGTAATACAAATTGACATCCTCAATCAGCGTGTTGGCTTCAATGATCAGCTGCGCCAGTTCGGTCATATGTGACTTGTACTGTGATTTATCCTCTCCGCAAAGGTCTCCCTCGATCGTGTTCACCAAGCTGCCGATTTCCGCAAATACTTTGTCGAATTCAGTCATCGCATCCTGCGTGTTCTGATCCACGACTTCCGCCCAAACAGAGCTGAAAGACAGACAAGCGATTGTAAGCATCAAGAGGATTATGGATTTTTTCATTTATTTCCCTCCGTGTTTTTTGTGTTATTCACCTTATATAAGATAATACGGTTTTCGTGAACGAACAGAAAAAAGTCATGCCGGGTTATGAATCCCATCCGCAGACGGCATTCGCACTCCGTCTCAAGTCAGTCTGTCACAAGCCGAAAAATGACATTCCGTTTGCGGTCGTAATACGATCCGCCTCCTCAAAAGGGATTTCCTTCAGCTCCGCGATTTTGGCAAGAGAGAAAGCAGCAAACGCAGGCTCATTTCGTTCACCGCGATGCGGTATGGGGGCGAGGTACGGACAATCCGTCTCAAGCAGGATAGATTCGAGCGGTACGCGCTTGATTATTTCAAAGCGGCGTTCGTTTTTCTTTCGATAGGTACAAGTCCCGCCGACTCCGATCATCATCCCCAGGTCAACAGCGGCGGCGGCGCGTTCCTCGTCTTCATCAAAGGCGTGCATGACCGCCTTGCGTCCGTGCCCTTGTTTCATCCATCCTGACAGAATAGGCCAAAGTTCGTCATACGCTTCACGGCAGTGTACAATAACCGGCAGCTCAAGCTCCGCAGCAATCTCAAGCTGACGGATAAAAACCGTCCGCTGAATATCCGCGGGGCAGAAATCCCAATGAAAGTCCATTCCGATTTCCCCAATGGCTTTGCACTTCGGATGAGCGGCATCGTCAATAACACGCATATCCCAATCCGATGCAAGATCCCTTGCATTATTGGGATGAATTCCGGAGGCGAACCGGACATCCGATTCGGTCTCCGCGATGCTTTTGATTTTTCCAATCGTCGCAAGCTCAATGCCGGGAATCATGAAGTGATCAAACCCGGCACTGCGTGCGCGCTCCAAAACAGCCTGACGATCTGCATCAAAATGCGGCAGATCAAGATGACAGTGCGTATCAAACATATGCTTTATTCAATTCCCGCGATACGCAAACCGTCCCGGAGGATTGCCTGAACCTTATCTTTGTGCGTCGTCTCGGTATACACACGGATAACCGGTTCCGTACCGGAGAAGCGGATGATCATCCATCCCCCATCCTCAAGCTGATATTTCAAGCCAAAAGTCGTGTCAAAGGCCGTCACTTTCAGCCCGCCGAGCGTCTCCGGCGTCTGAGAGAGGATCAGGGCTTCCCGTTCCGCACGGTTGCCCTCGAAGCGGGTGTCGATGCGGTCATAGTAATGTGCGCCGACAACGTTGAAAAGCGTGTCCAGTAATTCGGAAGGCTTTTTTCCGGTCTTAACCATCAAGTCCAGCAGATAGAGATTTGCCAGAATTCCGTCGCGTTCCGGAACATTCCCGCGAAAAGCATAGCCGCCGGATTCTTCACCGCCGATCATCGCTTCCGTTTCCGTAAACTTTGGAGCGATGTATTTAAAGCCGACACCGGTCTCATACACGGGAACATTGTAAAGTTTCGCGAGCTTGTTCAACATCACCGTTGTCGAAAACGATTTAACAATCGGTCCACGCTGTCCGCGAATCTCCAGCAGATAGTAAGCAAGCAGGGCGTAGACCTGCAGCGTGTTGATAAACACACCGTTCTCATCGCCCAGCCCGCAGCGATCCGCATCGCCATCCATAAAGAGACAGACATCCGCCCCGAGCTCAACAGTCTTCGCCAAGCCGGCGTTGACATTCGGCGGAATCGGTTCAGGGCGTTTCATCTCCGGGAAAGACGGATTGCGTACATCATGAATCTCATGAATCTCGCAGTTACCGCCGCCAAGCAGACGCGTGAACCATTTTCCGCCGTTACCCCACATGGAGTCAACAACGATTTTCAAGCCGGAATTGCGGATCGGTTCCAAATCAATGAGATCATTCAAGTGCTTGATATAGTTAACAGAAGCATCAAAAAGCTCAACGCTGCCGCCTTTCAAAGCATCTTTCAGCGGAACGGACTTAACATCAGCCGTATTATCGGGGATTGCCGCTTCGATCTCAGCTAACTTTTCCGGAGCAATAGATCCGCCGGTCTCATCCCGGACTTTGAAGCCGTTGTCCGTAGGCGGATTGTGGGATGCCGTGATGTTGACCGCGCCGACAGCATTTTTATCCAAAACGGCGTAAGAAATGACAGGTGTCGGGGTCGCGCCGTCGGTCAGGAAAACCTTAAATCCGTTGGCAGCCAGGACTTCCGCCGCGGCCGCGCCGAAATTCTCGGATGAAAAACGCTTGTCATAACCGACAATAACCCGTTTTCCTTTTTTTCCACAGGCGTGCAGGTAATTCGCGAAGCCCTGCGCACAGCGTCTCACATTCTCAAAAGTATAGGTGTCGGCAATCACAGCGCGCCAGCCGTCAGTACCGAATTTAATTTCCTCGCCCATATCGTTCTCCATCATAAGCAACATTGTTTTCCCTAATTATAATGTCCGTTTGCATTCCGAAAGCAACCCGAAACGGATTACACAGAAAATGTAATTTATTTCATGTTTTTTGGGCATTTCCTGAAAATTGCCCGTATAATCAATTGCACTATGAAGAAAGATGTTTTTACCTCAAACGATAAATATTTGTGTACAACACGACATATTCCGTTAAACAGCAGTTTTGGCTGATGTCGGCGATCTGACATCACGGGTATTGCCAAACGCTGAACGGAATTTTCGCACATGTCATCGAATATTCCGTTTTTTGTTTTAAATATCTTTCACACTGAAAAGGAGACCGATATGAAAAAAAGTCTTTATATTTTGTTGTTAGTAGTAATACTTTTGTTCGTCTCTGTCGAAGCCTATGCTTACGCCTCTTCCATTACCATTGCGCTATCGCAAGAGCCTGTCTCCTTAGATCCGGCGGCGGGCTTGTATATCGCGGAGCAATTCGTCGACCAACAGGTGTATGAACCATTGATTTACGCTGACCCGGATCTCAATTTCCACGCCGGCTTAGCTACAGAATGGTCCGCAAACGATGAAGGTACCGAATTCACCTTCACCCTTCGCGAAGGCGTAACGTTCCATGACGGCAGTAATTTCACTGCCAAAGATGTCCAGGTTACCATGGACCGCGCAGCTGAAGGTCGATCCGTTGCCGCAGCTTCACCCTCCATCATGACCGATTACATCGAAACCGAAATCATTGATGATTACCACTGCGTCATTAAATTCGCCGCCCCGCACGCCACCTTCTTGCAGGATCTGACCCGCCCGTGGATGATGATCGTCTCCTCCGGCGTAACTGCCCTTGAAGCTGAGGGCGGTACTTACGGCCGTCTTCCTGTCGGCACAGGGCCGTTCATCCTCACCGAATGGGTCGCGCAGGATCATATCACCCTTGTCAAGAACGAAGATTATGCCTGGGCTCCTGATTTCTATGCGCATGATGGTGCCGCTTATCTCGATCAGATTGAGTTCCGCTTCATGCCGGAAGCCGCTACCCGCCTGACTGCTTTTGAATCCGGCGAAGCGCAGATCGTCCAGGATCCTTCCTATCTGGAAGCCTCCATGTACGCCGATGACCCGAGCGCGCAACTCTTTGATTTCGCCGCTCCGGGCATGACTTCCCATCAGATGATCAACACCGAAAAATCCCCGACCAACGACATTAATGTTCGCAAGGCGATGATTTACGCTGTTGATCAGGAAACAATCGTTCAGACAGCTTTCTATGGTCTGCAGCCGGCCGCGCACAGCGTTATCTCCCCGACAACTTGGTCTTACAACGAAGAAGCCGCGAACCTCTATCATTACGATCCGGAAATGGCCGCCTCTCTGCTGGAAGAATCCGGCTGGGTCGATAGCGACGGCGACGGCATTCGCGAAAAAGACGGCGAGAAGCTGCACCTTGAGTATGTGGCTCTGCCCGCTTACGAGGAAGCTTTCATGGAACTGCTGGCTTACTACTTCAATCAAGTCGGTTTTGAAGTCAACATCATTCAGCTGGATGATGCCGGTGTCTCTGAATACGGTTACAACAGTCAGCACAGTATCCTGAACATGGGCTGGATTTCACGCGACCCGTCCGTATTGTCGATCACTTATCATTCCAACAATATTGTTGACGGCACCCAGTCCTCGTACACCCGCTTCCGCGATGAGCGCCTGGATGAAATTCTCACTACAGCTCCGCAGACGCTGGACGAAGACGCCCGCAAGGCGCTCTACGAAGAAGCACAGATGATCATCATGGAAAACGCACTGGTGGTTCCGATTCACTGCTACGGTTCCGTTTACCTTGCCGATGCCGGCATTGAAGGCTTCCGCTTAGATGGCGAAGGCTTTCCTTACCTCTATGAAATTTCTTACTCGGAGTAATAATTAATGCAGCGGTTTTTTTCCAGGAGACTGATAACCTCGATATTTGTCCTTCTCGGTGTATCAATTTTCACCTTTTTAATGCTCCACCTGACCCCGGGCGACCCGGTTCATGCGTTGGTCGGAAGACAGGTTACATCTCCGGAAAAAATCGAAGAACTACGTGAACAGCTGGGGCTGAACAAGCCCCTGGCTGTTCAGTATTGGAACTATCTGAAAGACATCCTTCGCGGTGATTTCGGCACTTCGCTCAAAAACAACCGTCCCGTGCTCGAAAGCATTGTCGAGCAGCTCCCGAGCACATTTCAACTGACGCTCGCGGCGCTCCTCTTCTCGACAATTTTGGGACTGCTGTTCGGTTCCATCGCCGCATTCAACCATGGCACAGTGCTGGATGAAGTAATTTCCTTTCTCTGCGTCGCCGCCCTGTCCATTCCATCATTCTTTCTCGCGCTGTTGCTGATCTACTTTTTCTCAATCCAACATAACTGGCTGCCCTCAACAGCGAAATCATCGGATCCGCGCGGTCTGATTCTTCCGGCATTGACACTCGGAATCGGTGAAGCCGCGTGGCTCGCGCGCCTGGTTCGTTCCAGTATTCTTGATGAGATGAGTCAACAGTATCAGTGGACTGCCCGTGCGAAGGGCAACTCCGAATCACGCATTCTTTGGCATCATATTCTTCGCAACGCCATGATCCCGATCATCACCGGCATCGGTCTGCAGTTTGTCTATCTCATGGCCGGTTCCGTGCTGATCGAGTCTATTTTTGCACGCCAGGGCATCGGCCGTTTGGCAGTCATCGCGATTCAAAATCGTGACTTCCCTCTGGTACAGGGAACTGTTACCGTTATTTCCGTTATCTATGTCATTGTCAACACAATCGTGGATATTCTCTATGCGATCATTGACCCGAGAGTGAGGTTATAAGCATGAAAAAGACCCGCAAACCCCGCACCAGTGAAGTCAAGATCGTTATTGGATTCGTTATTCTGCTCGTTCTGATCACCATCGCAGTTTTCGCTCCGCTGCTCGCGGTCTCCGATGTAAACCAGGCCGACCCGCTAAACACTTTCAAAGCTCCCTCAAGGGAACATCCCATGGGTACGGATAACATCGGCCGCGATGTATGGTCGCGTTTCTGTTACGGCGGTCGCATCTCCATGTTCATCGGCGTAGTAGCCATGCTCATCGGCACCATCGGCGGTACACTGCTTGGCATCATTGCGGGCTTTTACGGCAGCTGGGTTGACAGTATTCTTTCCTGGTTCACAGAAGTGCTGATGGCGTTTCCGGGAATGCTCCTGGCACTTTCCATCATGGCGATTCTCGGACCGGGGCTTGGAAATGTCATCATCGCTGTCGGTATCGGCTCTATGCCGCAATACATGCGTATGGCACGCAGTTCGGTCATGAAAGCGCGTGAAATGGATTATGTGGAGGCTGCCCGCTGCGTCGGCGCGACAGATTTCCGCATCATCTTCCGTCACATTCTGCCGAACATTCTGCGTCCGCTTGTTGTTCTTGCCACACTCGGCATCGGTTCTGCCATTATGGAAGGAGCATCTTTGAGCTATTTGGGACTCGGCGCACAGCCGATGACGCCTGAATGGGGTTCCATGCTTTCCGCAGGGCGTCAATACCTGCGCAATGCCTGGTGGTGCTCTGTATTCCCGGGCTTGGGCGTATTTCTCGTCATTCTCAGCATTAACTTCATCGGCGAAGGTTTCGGCGATATTATGGAACATCGGGACGCATGAAAAAACTTATCACGAACATTTCACGTATCCATACCCGTGAAGGCGGCTGCTCTTCCGACACCATCTTGGTTGAAGACGGAATCATCACCGCCCTCGGAATGCGGGATGACTTCGTGCAGGAAATCCGCCACGGCATCCGCGTCATCGATGCCGATCAACATACCGTTTTACCCGGGTTCATCGACTCTCATATGCATTTCTGCCATGCCTGCAGGATCGGAACCGCGATCGACCTGCGGAATTGCCTTACCCGAAGCAGCATTCTTGCCGTAATTCGAGAAAACATTCCAACATGCGCGACCTACCCCTTTATTTTATGCACCAACTTTAATCTGGACTATGTTCCGATTGAAGAATACCCGACCGGCGATGACCTTGAGCGGGCGTTTCCCGGCTGCCTGATCACCTTGGAAGAATGTACCGGGCACATGAGCATTTCAACGGCAAGCACACTCGCCGCA
>CAVESB010000089.1:0-7061 GCA_963618265.1 bacterium | reverse complement strand
GTTCAAAACTCCGCTCTCGACGCAACACGAAAACCCTGTAACGGAAAACAACGATGTCAAAGAATGTGACGGCGACGTGAAGTCCGAGGAAATTCCCGCCGCCAAACCCGAACGCATTACTTCAATTCCGAAGTACGAACCGAAGACTTATGTTCGCGAAACGCCGTCGGAACAAAATGCCGGGTACAGTGCGAATGATTGGAGTCAGGGTGCGGAAGATCAACTTGAGGACGTTCGCGGTTACACGGTGAATCCGAATGAGGAAAACCGGCAGAATAAAACTTGGCTTATCATCGCGATCGCGGTGCTCGTTATTGTGCTGATTGCGGCATGCTGCCACTTCAGCCTTGTTTTTGGTTTCGTTCGCAATTTGTTTACCCGTACATTGGTTTGATAAGGAGATTCAATGCCTGTTGTCGACAATAAAATCATCTATTCCATGATCGGCGTATCTAAGAAGTATGATACGAAGACGGTTCTGAAGAACATGTATATTTCATACTTCTATGGCGCTAAGATCGGGGTTATCGGCCTGAACGGTTCCGGTAAGTCATCTCTGCTGAAGATCCTCGCGGGTGTTGATACGGACTTCATCGGTGAAACAGTAATTTCCCCGGGATATACAATCGGCTATCTTGAGCAGGAGCCGCTGCTTGACTGTAAGAAGACGGTAAAAGAAGTCGTTCAGGAAGGTGCACAGGAAGCCGTTGATCTGCTTGCCCGTTTTGAAGAACTCAGTAACAAATTCTCCGAACCGATGAGCGATGACGAGATGAATGCGCTCATTGAGGAGCAGGGAAAGGTTCAGGAGAAAATCGACAACCTTGACGCGTGGGATATTGACGCGCGTCTGGAAATGGCAATGGACGCACTGCGCTGTCCGGCCGGTGATACGCCTGTGGATGTCCTGTCCGGCGGCGAACGCCGCCGTGTCGCACTCTGCCGTCTGCTGCTGCAAAAGCCCGATATTCTCCTCCTTGATGAACCGACCAACCATTTGGACGCGGAAGCTGTTGCGTGGCTGGAACGCCATCTTCAGCAGTACGAAGGCACGGTGATCGCGGTGACGCATGACCGTTACTTCCTGGATCATGTCGCCGGCTGGATCCTGGAACTGGATCGCGGCGAAGGCATCCCGTACCAGGGGAATTATTCCTCATGGCTGGAGCAGAAGAAAAACCGTCTTTCTCTTGAAGAGAAAGCTGAATCCGAACGTCAGAGAACGCTTCAGCGTGAGCTGGATTGGATTCACATGTCCCCGAAGGGGCAGCACGCAAAGTCGAAGGCGAGAATCACTTCCTACGAGAAGTTGCTCTCTCAAGACCATGAAAAAGAAGCATCCGAATTGCAGCTCTTCATTCCGGCCGGTCCGCGTCTCGGCAATGTTGTCATTGAGATGAACGACGTTTCGAAAGTATTTGGGGATCGTATCCTGGTTGAGCATGTGACATTCAACCTCCCGCCGGGCGGCGTTATCGGCATTATCGGCCCGAACGGAGCCGGTAAAACGACCTTGTTCCGCATGATTGTCGGTGAGGAACAGCCGACAAGCGGTACGATCCGCATCGGTGAAACGGTTCGCCTGGGCTATATGAACCAGAGCCGTCTGGCGCTTGATCCCGAGAAAACCATTTGGGAAACCATCTCCGGCGGATCGGATGAGATTGTCGTCGGCGGACGGCGCATTAATTCCCGTGCTTATGTCGCCAGGTTCAACTTCTCGGGAACCGACCAACAGAAGAAAGTCGGTGTGCTTTCCGGCGGCGAACGCAATCGCGTACAGCTCGCCCAGACGCTGAAGAGCGAAGCGAATGTGCTCCTTCTCGATGAACCGACCAACGATCTGGACGTCAACACGATCCGTGCGCTTGAGGAAGGTCTTGAGAACTTCGCCGGCTGTGCGTTGGTGATCAGCCATGACCGCTGGTTCCTTGATCGCGTTGCAACGCATATTCTTGCCTTTGAGAACGATTCCGAAGTCCGCTTCTTTGACGGCAACTACACACAATACGAAGAAGATCGCCGTAAGCGTCTCGGCATCAGTGCTGACACGCCGCACAGAACAAAGTACAGATCGCTCACCAGAATCTGATTGGAACAAAAGAGGAAAATAACACACATGGATTACGCGAAAGAGTCTCTTCGTCTGCACAATGAGTGGAAAGGCAAGATTGAAGTCGTTTCAACCGTTCCTGTCACGAATAAAGAGGAATTGTCGCTGGCTTATACGCCGGGTGTCGCTCAACCTTGCCTTGAGATTCAAAAAGATCCCAATAAAAGCTACGAGCTGACCCGCCGTCACAACCTTTGCGCTGTGATTACAGATGGTTCCGCAGTTCTCGGCCTCGGCAATATCGGCCCGGAAGCCGGTATGCCGGTGATGGAAGGGAAATGCGTGCTGTTCAAGACATTCGGCGGCGTGGACGCGTTCCCGCTTTGTGTCAAGACGAATGATGTTGACGAATTTGTGAACGCCGTTTCCCTGATTTCCGGTTCATTCGGCGGCATCAATCTTGAAGACATTTCCGCCCCGCGCTGTTTCGAGATCGAACGGAAGCTGAAGGCGAAGTGCGATATTCCCGTGTTCCATGATGATCAGCACGGGACAGCTGTGATTGCTCTTGCCGGATTGAATAACGCCTTGAAAGTTGTCGGGAAGAAAAAGGAAGACGTAAAAATCGTCTTCTCCGGTGCCGGTGCCGCAGGCAACGCGATCTGCAAACTGCTGCTTGCCGCCGGATATAAAAACATGGTCATGTGCGACAGCAGGGGCGCGATTTACAAAGGTCGTCCGGAACACATGAATTGGGCGCTTGATGAAATCGCCGAGGTCACGAACCTTGAACGCCGTCAGGGAACACTTGCGGATATGCTGGTCGGCGCGGATGTCTTCATTGGCGTGTCAGCACCGGGCTTAGTCACGCAGGACATGGTTCGTACGATGAACAGAGATGCGATCATCTTCGCCTGCGCGAACCCGACGCCGGAGATCTTCCCGGAAGACGCGAAAGCGGCCGGAGCGAAAGTTGTGTCCACAGGACGGAGCGATTACCCGAATCAGATTAATAACGTCCTGGCGTTCCCGGGAATCTTCCGCGGTGCTTTTGATGTACGTGCTTCCGATATTAATGAGGAGATGAAAATTGCCGCATCGAAGGCCCTTGAGGAACTGATCTCAGCGGAGGAATTGTCTCCCGATTGCGTGATCCCGAAGCCTTTCGACAAGCGGGTTGTTCCTGCCATCGCGGCCGCTGTGGCAGAAGCCGCGCGAAAATCCGGTGTGGCTCGCATATGAATTGTCAAGAATCGGACCGTCTGTTTCGACGGTCTGATTCTGTCTTAAATCAGCTTGACAAGTAACAAATGTCATACCATTCTTTGTGCCCTGTTGATTTCGTATGCTAAAATAGCCTAATCAACAAAGAAACACATAACTGACAATTTGGTAGAGGTGCTTCGTGAAATTACTTGAAGATCGCATTGCGAAAGACGGCAAAGTATTACCCGGCAGTATTATCAAAGTCGACGGATTTCTGAACCATCGTGTGGATATTGCGCTGATGAAACAGCTTGCGGATGAATTTTACCGCTGTTTCGGTGACGATAAACCGACTGTTATCCTGACCATTGAGGCTTCCGGTATTGCGTTGGCGACAATTACCGCAGAACGTTTCGGTGTGCCGCTTCTTTTTGCAAAGAAGGCCAAGTCTGACAATATTGAAGGCGGTCTGTATAAGAGCGAAATCTTTTCTTACACTTATAAAAAGACGGTTAACCTGATCCTTTCCGCCGAATGGCTGTCATCTAAGGATCGTGTTCTGGTGATTGATGATTTCATGGCGAACGGTGAAGCACTCCGCGGTGTGCTTGATATTGTCAATCAGGCGGGCGCGACGGTTGTCGGCGTCGGTATTGCTGTTGAGAAGGGATTCCAATCCGGAGGTCAGAAACTGCGCGACCGCGGATACAAGGTTCGTTCCCTTGCCATTATTGAGCAGGCCGATGAGAACGGGATTACATTCCGCCCGGATCCCGAAGCATAATAGAGCAAAGGAATATTGATGAATCGAATTGTGGTACTCGATTTCGGCGGGCAATCCAATCAGTTGCTGGTGCGCCGTGTTCGAAATCTCGGTGTATTCAGTGAACTGATTCCCTGCACTGCCTCAATTGAGCGTATCAAGGGGAATAACTTAACCGGCATTATTCTCTCCGGCGGTCCCGATGATGTGAATCGTCCCGGCGCAAAGGCCTGTACGAACCAGATCTATGAGCTCGGCGTGCCGATTCTCGCGATATGCTATGGGATGCAGTATACCGCGAAGGTGTTCGGGGGCGAAGTTGTCCGCGCTGAAAAGGCGGAATATGGGCGCTCCGATATTAACTATGGGAAAAGCGAACTCTTCGACGGTGTGGATGGTAAAGTTGTGTGGATGAGCCATACCTTCAGTGTCGGCAAACTTCCCGAAGGCTTCCGTACCATTGCTTCCACCGTGAATTGTCCGAACGCTGCTATGGAAAACGCGGAACGGGGAATTTACGCCCTGCAATTTCATCCCGAGGTGACGCATACCGAACAGGGCATGAAAATTCTTGAGAACTTCCTGAAGACAATCTGCAAATGCGAATGTGACTGGAAACCGGGTGATCTGGTTGACGAGCTGGTTGAAAAAGTCCGCGCACAGGTCGGCACAGGAACTGTTGTCGCCGGCTTGAGCGGCGGCGTGGATTCCACGGTCGCTGCGGCGATTGTGCAGCGTGCGATCGGCGACCGCTTGACCTGCATCTTTGTGGATCACGGTCTGCTGCGCGAAAATGAAGCGAATGAAGTCATTGATTGTTACCGGCAAAATCTCGGTTTTAATCTGATTCATGTGGATGCGAGCGAACGTTTTCTCTCGAAACTCGCAGGGGTGACCGATCCCGAACAGAAGCGCAAAATCATCGGCACCGAATTTGTGCGTGTATTTGAGGAAGAGTCGCGGAAAATCGGCGGCGCCGACTATCTGCTCCAAGGCACGATTTACCCGGACGTGATTGAGAGCGGGACGGAGCAATCCGCGAAAATCAAGAGCCATCATAATGTCGGCGGTTTGCCGAAGGATATCGGATTTAAAGGTCTCGTTGAGCCGCTTCGTTGGCTGTTCAAAGATGAAGTTCGCGCATTGGGACTTTCAATGGGGATTCCCGAAGATATGATTTGGCGTCAGCCGTTCCCGGGTCCGGGTCTCGCGGTGCGTGTCATCGGCGATATTACCGAATTCAAACTCGATATTCTGCGTAAGACCGATCTGATTTTGCGCTCGGAAATCAAAAACGCCGGGTTGGAACGTGACATTTGGCAATACTTCACGGTCTTCACCGGGCTCCGCAGCGTCGGCGTGAAGGGCGATGAACGTACCTACGACTACACAATTGCGATTCGTGCGATTACCTCTACGGACGTAATGTCTGCGGAATGGGCTGAACTGCCGTATGCCCTGTTGCATAGAATCTCAGACCGAATTCTTGCCGAGGTTCCCAATGTGAACCGTGTCGTTTATGACATTACCTCGAAACCCCCGGGCACGGTCGAATGGGAGTAATCCCCGAAAGGCTGAAAAGCCTTGAAAATGCCGGACTTTTGCGCCCGGGAATTGCCCCGTGACAACAAAATGACAACATTTTAAGATTATCCAAGAATAAAGAGTTATCTGATTTCTGTTAGAGAAGTCAGATAGCTCTTTTTGTTTTACTTAGATTTAGTCGTTCTTCAGCCGGTCCTTGAACGCCTTCACCATCGCATCACTAAGCTGCCGGGAAGGCACTTGCACATAGCCGGAGGTTTCGTCGTATTTCGGGTAGTTATAGCGCCACTTGTCATAGTCCTCCCGGTTGATTTCGCTGTTGCGATGCCTTTCGGCTTGCTGTGCCCACGCAGTGAGCATTTCGGAAAGCTCGGCAGCGTCCTCCCCCTTCCGGGGGGGCAACACGTAGGGAAACGCCGTTCTCACCGGTTTCCACCGTCAGGTCGTAGCGATCCTCCAAGGTGAACAGGGTGTGCATCAGTCCAAGATAGCTGTCAATGTCCGGCACGGACAGCGTCAGCGGCGATATCCCAAGCGCACCGGCAAGATTTCTCTGTCAGCTCCGCCTTGGGCGTTCTGCTGCCGGATTCATACTGCGCCATACGCCTGCTTACAGCTCCATTTCCGGGTGGTCGGCGTCCACGAAGCCAACCGCCGCTTCACAGCCGAAAATTCTCTTCACAAGGGCTTGCAGCTCATCCCGTGCAGCAAGCACCTGCTCCCGGTTAAAATCCGTAAAGCCATCAATGGGAAAGAAAATATCCGTGGACTCCGGCGTGATCTTACCGTGTTCGCTCTGACGCCAAGTCCAGCGGCGGGTACGCACCTGATGCCCAACTGCATAAACGACCTCCCCGCTGTCCGGCGTTTCCTCGGCTTCGCCGCCGAACGGAAGAAAAGTATCTCCGGGCTGCGCCAGGCGGATACAAATATCCTCGCTGTTGCCGCCCGGATCGTGTGCGCCCATGGGGAGCGTGTATTTCAAGGAAACCGCATTTCCTAAGTCCACAACGGGGCTGATATGCGGCATTCCTTTTCCTTTCGCAATACGGGTAAACAGGGCTTCAATGGAGCAAAGATACTTGTTCGGATTGATTTCCAACGCATGGAACGCCTCCCGATAGGGCAGAATGTCCGGCTCCTCTTTTACCTTTTTACCCTCAAAATGCTGCGCCGCAGCGGTGATACTTTCGTCCAAAAGCCGATCAACTTCCGGGTATGCTTTGTTGTTGTTAATGCCCTTTGCCATCACAACGCCGAAGCAGGCGTTCGGTAGTTTTTCAAATATCTCTTTTTCTACAATGAATTTCATATTCTGTTCCTCCAATCATTCGCATTTGACCGGGATGCAGATTTCGGTCACAAACTTCTCCGTATCGTTGGTAATGCCATAGTCAATGAGCGTGACCTCACGGGAAAAACCAACGATCTGCATTTTGTGTTTGTCAATATAGCCCAGCAACTTTTGATACTGTGCCGGAGCTTCTGCATGGC
>CAVESB010000088.1:2496-6871 GCA_963618265.1 bacterium | reverse complement strand
GCCGTATCCTTCCCCTTTCTTTGGGCGGGGTGTGATCATTGCCCGGAAGCAATGTTGAAATTTTCAAAAACCATTTGGTTCACGATGTTCCGTGAGCCAAATGGTTCGTTATTCAAGAAGGTTTATTCAGCAATTTTCACATTGTTCAGATAGAACCAGTTGCCTTCGGAAGCCAGGAAGAAACCCGAAACATCCGCGTCAACCGCATAGAAGCAAGGTTCACCGACGAGCGGAACCATGGCTGCGTTCTCCATGATGATTTCCTGAGCGCGCTTCGCTTCTTCGCAGCGTTCTTCATAGTTCGTGTTGGTTTCAATATCGTCGCAGAGCGCGTCAAGCTCCTCGTTCTTCAGCCCCGACCAGGCCCAACCACCTTCGACATCATATTTGGAGTTCCAAACCTGACTGATGACGCGCGGATCCGGAGTGCGCTGACGTTCATACATGAGCTGGAAGTCATGGTTATTGACCCTTTCGATCTGGACGGTGCCCGGGATCAATTCAAGCTCAAGATCGACCCCGCCTTCAGCCCACTGGAGCTGCAGATATTCGCCGATGCTCACACGGGATTCGCCGAGAATGCTCATCGTGATCTTCAGCGGAGTGCCATCTTCAACGCCTTCAACGCCTTTCGCAGTACGAACCTTGGCACCATCTTCGAGAATCCAGCCATTCTTCTCAAGCAGCTCGACTGCTTTGTCTGCATCATAGAGATACATATCCTCGGCACCATCCCAATAGCACGGGTGAATGGAGGTCAGTGGACCGTACTGGGTCAGATAAAGACCATCGAAAACAGTTTCGTTGAGGTCGTCTTGGTCAGTCAAATAAAGCAGCGCCTGACGGACTTCGACATTGTCAAGCGGAGCGCTGCGGGTGTTGAAGACCCACTGCATACCGGTACCGCCCTGAAAACCCTCGACAAGGTAAGCGTCTTCATTGTCTTCGTAATCTTCTACATAGGCATAAGGCAGATTCATCGCGATATGGGCTTCCTCATTGTTGACAATATCGCCCAGAACCATTGATTCCCCGATATAGCGAACTGTCACGGAATCGAGATAAGCGGCGCCTTCATGATCCTGAAGCGGATTCCAGCCGCCGTAGTCAGCCCATTTTGTCCATTTTACATGATCGGAGGCAACGACTTCTTCTAAAATAAATGGACCGGTGCCGACAAGATGTTTGTCAAATTCACTGATGCCGTATTTTTCACAAGCGGTTGGGGACCAGATCGGAAAACGGCAGATCGCGGCAAGCATGCCAACCCACGGCGAGCTGTAATGAATCGCGATCGTATATTCATCAATAACTTCAGTGCTTTCAAAAACTGAAACGCCAAGTTCATCAGCCATCTGAACGGAAGCAATTTCAGGGGAGAAAACTCTTTCGAAGTTATATTTCACAGCTTCGGCATTGAAATCGGTGCCATCCTGGAATTTAACACCCTGTTTAAGTTTAAAAGTCCAGGTCAGGCCGTCTTCAGAGGTCTCATAAGATTCTGCAAGGCAGGGCTGATAGCCGCCTTCGGAATCCATAACGATAAGAGAATCGGCAGAGAACGAGTCGAAAAGCCAGGTGTTCTGGTATGGGTCGGTATGACCATCCAGTGAGGCCGGTTCGAGTTCAGCCGGAACGGCAATCACAAGATCGCCGCCCTGAGCAAAGACGGAGGGAACGAACGCAAGCATAAAAGCGAGCATTATCCAAAGTAAAGCAGCTTTTTTCATATAAGTTCTCCTTGATAAAATCCGTATCTGCGATACGGTTGATCACATAATGAGTCAGAGCTTAACTTCCTGCTTCAGTGGTTTTCCTTCAAAGTAATTTCGAATATTTCCGAGAACGGAGCGAACCTCACGTTCACGGCCGCCGCCTTTCCCACCGCCGATATGCGGCGAAAAGGTAACATTTTCAAGTGTCAGAACAGGGTGATCGTACGGAACCGGTTCCTGAACGAACACATCAAGGGCAGCACCGTAAATTTTCCGGCTTTCAATTGCCTCAACGAGTGCCTGTTCATCAACAACACCGCCGCGGCACACATTGATGAAGTACGCAGTCGGCTTCATCAGTGCGAATTCTTTGGCTCCGACGATCTTTTCGGTCTCTTCGGTAAGCGGAACAACAACAATGATATAGTCGGAATTCTTGAACAGATCCTCTTTTGAGACGCAGGTAACGCCGAAATCATTTTCCATCTTTTCAGGAAGACGGGTGCGTTTGTAATAGGAGATGTTCATGCCGAAGGCTTTCGCACGGACGGCGATTTCCTGCCCGATGGCACCAAAGCCAAGAATACCCAGATTCATGCCATAGAGTTCCTGCAGACCGGGAATCTTCATCCACTGGAAGTTGTGATGACGCTGGCTTGTGATGAAGGGCTCTATCCCCAATTCACGATAAGCCCCGGTAACAGTCTGTTGATGTCCGAGGACAACTTTCTTTGCGCAGGCGAGCATTAAAGCCATCGCCTGCTCCGCGACTGCAATTGAACTGGGAAGCGAGTAGGTCGCGAGCGCGAGACCGCGCCGCTTCACTTCGTCAAGGTCAATCTTTTCGGGATAAAGACCTTCCTTCTGAACCATCCTGATATTCGGACAGCGGTCAAGGAATTCCCTATCCACGACAGTGCTCTTCACAACAACCGCGTCCGCGTCTTTTAGCACAGCGTTCAGTTCATCGGCAGAATCGGTTATCGGAGCTGATACTTCGCAATTGTATTCCGGAGCAAGCTGTTGCCAGTAAGCCAGAATATCCGGCAGCAACTGATCCGCGATCGCGACTTTTTTTTCAGTTATTATCATCTTGGTCAGAATGTGTTGTGAATTGTTCGCTTATAATCAAATGTGACAGTAAAAACTGCCACATTTGATTTTTTTATTCCATTTTTTCAATGGATCAAAGCATTTGCATGCCCTCTTTGAATGTGTATTTCACGTGAGTCAGCGCGTAAATGTCTTCAAGCGGATTGCCTTCCATCATGATGACATCGGCAAGCTTGCCCGGCTCAAGGGTACCAAGCTTCTTGTCAAGCTTGTTCATTTCAGCGGCACTGATGGTCGCGGAGCGCAGGGCACCGTAGTTGCCGTCAACACAACCAAGCTGAACCATGAACTCCATTTCAGGAGCGATCATGTTGTGCTGAACGCACGGGGAACCGGCATCGGTGCCGAAGACAATCTTCACACCGGCCTTCGCGGCCTTGACGATGTCGGCATACTTGGCCTTGTCGGCGCGCTGGCGCTGACGTTCGGCGATCTTCCATTCGGGGATGTTATATTTACGGGCAAGTTCCGGCTGAGCCTGCAGAACAACAGCGGAGAAGGTCGTGATGATCGGGACATTGCGGTCGAGCAGCAATTGGATGGTTTCATCGTCCATATCACCGCCGTGTTCAACGGTATCGACACCGAACTTCACGACGCGCTTAATGCATTCATTGAAAGTAGCGTGAGCGGTGATCGGCAGACCGTTACGGTGGGCTTCATCAATAACAGCGTGCAGTTCTTCGTCGGTGAACTCAAGACGGTCGTGGCAAGCCATAATCTTGATCAGGTCGGCACCGCCGCGAACCTGATCACGGACAGCGCGGCGCATTTCATCAGCACCGGAAGCTTCGCGGCAGACCCAGTAAGTATGACCACCGGTCTGGACAATGGACTCACCGGTGATGAGAAGACGCGGACCCGGGAACATGCCGTGTTCAACTGCTTCTTTGGTGACAATGTTGGACTTGTTGACGCCGAGGTCACGAACAGTGGTGATACCGGAGCGGAGGCACAGAAGCATGTTCGCACAAGCTTTGTAGGCGGCGATTTCAGGGCCGTCATGCATAGACTGGTCAGCGAGATCGTGGATGCCATCCCAGGAAAGATGACCGTGGCTCTGCGTCAGAGCCGGCATAATCGTACCCCCGGGAATTTCATAGACTTTGATGCCGTCAATGTTGCCCATTTCAGCCTGTTTGCCGACACGGACAATCTTACCGCCGTCGATTTCAACAAAACCGTTTTCGATAACTGCGTTACCGACGCAGGTCAGGACACGCCCCTTGAGAATGGCATGTTCAACCGGGATATCAATGATTGGCTTCAAAACTTTCTTAAACTTCCACGCTACTGGTTCAGGCATTATTTATAATCTCCTTTTTGGAAAGTTGAATATATGTTTTTGCAGTGAATTACCGGCAGATGCTGTCAGTAGATACACTGCTGTGTTACATTATAATCATTTTTCTGCGGTATCAGAGTTTTTGAAAGTATTTCCTAATGTATTCGTCATAATCTTAACGGAACTTCCTGTATTCTACCATCAATTTTTCAATCGCGAGATTCCGGAAGAATTTCAGTACACATTATTTTCTGTGTACATC
>CAVESB010000088.1:0-2486 GCA_963618265.1 bacterium | reverse complement strand
CATCATCAATAATTTTGCACTGTCCGTCCCGAAATATCAGCCAATTTCACGGCATCGCGTATTTCTTTGTATAATTGAAGCGTGTCAATTATCTTCCGCGTGCGGTCAGGCACCTTTCACCGCTGCGAATCGACTCATTGCCTTTTTTTGATTATAATTATCGTGTATTGATATTTATGAGAATGATTCACTCTTCCATTCCGCGCAGGCGGGAGGGATTTTCATAGTGAGGGAAATATGAACGAAAAAGAACGAGTTGCCGGGAACACCACCATTGCCCCGGACGTACTGGAAACCATCGTCACCATGACTGTGACCGAGACCAAAGGTGTCTCCGGTCTCTGCTCAAACTCCGCCGCTCCAAACGGCATCAAGCTTAAGATCGCGAACGGCAAAGTGAACGCGGACATATATGTCATCCTGAAGGCGGACGTCATGACCACGGTTGAAGTTTGCGGCAAGATTCAGAAGAACATTGCCCGTGCCGTCAAAGAAATGGTAGGCATGGAAGTTGCGAAGATCGACATCCATGTTGAGGATTTCGATTTTGGAGATGCGAAATAGGCCATGGCAGAAAAAAGAGCTGAATTAAAAGCACGCACTTACTTGCGCAGTATTGCGCTGCAGTGCCTTTATGAGAATGATATTTCCGGTCATGACATTGAAAGCATTCTTGTCAATCGCTTTGGCTCAATCGGTAACAGCAGTGAAGATACGATCAGTGCCGAAAATCAAAAATTTATCATCGATCTGGTTGTCGGGGTTCTGAATAACAAACAGCAAATTGATGAGCTGATTACAAAATACGCCGCCGACTGGCCAATTGAGCAGATTCCGGCGGTTGACCGCAATATCATCCGCATTGCCGCTTATGAATTCGCGGTCTCCGGGCAAACGCCGAACAAGGTTGCGATCAACGAAGCGATCGAGCTGGCTAAAACCTTCGGCTCCGAGAGTGCTCCGAAATTTGTCAACGGCGTCCTGGGCTCCATTTCAGACAATATTGAAAAGTAACCCGAGAATCAAGTCTACACGAAATTCTCGACCAACAAAGCAAGCGTAAAAACGGGCGCGAGCGGAATCGTTCGCGCCTTTCCTTTTGTCAAAAGGCGAAGAATCAAGCCGCATACGCCCCAAAGGACAAGTGATATCGCCATATAGCGGAAAAATGAATTGACGTCAGGCAGGAACAGCCCAAGCAAGTCAAAGAGCAGAACATCATAAAGCGCGATGCCGATTTGATTTCGGAATACGCACGCCGCCGCGCAAACGAGCGTGATTACAGCGGTCTTTGCGAGCGTGGCATCGCCCGATGTCATTGTCAGGAGGAACAGCAGCGCGAGGAGTTCGGTCGGAATTTTCCCAATCAGCAGATCAATATCTGCGATTACAAGAATGAGAATCGCTCTCACAGCATAGATAGCGTGCATTTTACCGACGTCAGAAAACGTGGAAAGCAAAAGGAAATTGAGCAGAAAGCAGAATGTGAGCTTAAGCAAAAATTCTCGGTCGGTTTTCGGCATCGGAGTTTTTCGGGACCAAGAATAAAACCCGGCAAAGCCCAAAGTCAACGCGGTTAGAATAAGCGCAATCATCAAGTTCTCTTTCATAAGACAATTGTAACCCGTTATGTTGGTTGAAAAATTTTCCTGCTTTTTTGTTTGCTGCCACTCCTCCGATTGGTCGTTTTTGCTTAACTATGGAAATTTGAAACGCAGACCGCTTTTCGTCAGTTTCGGATATTGTCTGTTGTTTGTGATAAAATGAAAGGGAATGTCTTTTTCATTCAAAACATTTAGAAATTTTCAGAGGTATCGATGTCAAAACCTGTTCTTGTCACAGCCGCCTGGCCGTACGCAAATGCTTATATTCATGTAGGAAACCTTACAGGGTCTTATCTGCCCGCTGATATTTTTGCCCGTTACCAGCGTCTGCTGAAGAACGACATTCTTTTTGTTTCCGGCTCCGACTCCCACGGCACACCGATTACCGTTCGCGCCGATTCCGAAAAAACCACACCAGAAGAAGTCTATAAGCACTTCCATAACTCTTTTCTCGAAATGCAGACGAAAGTCGGCATCAGCTACGATCTTTTCACCAGCACGCATACCGAGAATCATTTCAAGGTAGCTCAGGATGTTTTCCTCGCGCTGTTGGAGAACGGCTATCTTTACAAGAACACAGAAAAGCAGTGGTATTCACCCGCCCGTCAAAAATTCCTGCCGGATCGTTATGTTGAAGGCACATGCTATATCTGTGGCTATGAAGGTGCGCGCTCCGACCAATGCGACAAATGCGGCAGCCTGCTCGATCCTGAAAAACTGCTGAACCCGAAATCCAAGATCGACGGCAGCACACCGGAGCTCCGCGAAACCGAACATTATTACCTTGACCTCGGTAAACTTCAGAAGAATGTTGTCGACTTCCTCAAGGAACGCGAAGACTATTGGCGTCCGAATGTCGTCCGCCAGTCCCTCGGTCAGATC
>CAVESB010000087.1:0-6938 GCA_963618265.1 bacterium | reverse complement strand
TAGCCGGAAGATCAACACTTTTTACGTTGCCGAAGACATCCGTAAACTGCAACGAAATGAATTTGACATCATCATTCTTGACTTTTTGCAAAAGCACTTCTTTGTCCATAAAACACCTCGGGGACTCTCTAAAGTATGAACAAATTATACTGATATTTTGCAATTCGCAATAATTAATATTACAAGAAAGTCATGACTTAGTCATGACTTTCTTCCGTATCTTCGTTTTCAGTCAGCGTGTTCGCTTCTACCGGCTTAATCTCCACAGCAATGGTCGCAGGCATAATCGACTGAACACTGACCGGTTCGGAGGAACTCACTTCAATTTTCGGCTCAAGTGAGTATATTCCCGGCTCCGGATCCTGCAGAGCTACAGTGACCGTAATATTGGCGTTTGTAATCGCTTTTAATGTGTTAACCGGACCGACTAAGTAAGCGTCAATTTCCGTCGGGGAAATAACCGCCTCGTAACCTTCCTCAAGCCCCAAAATGGTTACAGGGAGGTTTGAGAATGCTGAGGTGCCCTCAACAGCGGTTACCGTAACATTCATTGTGACGGTTGGGTCGCCGACAATCGTCACGCCTTCGGGAACCATCAGACCGATTTTTTCGCTTGTGCTTGCATTGATTTCATTCAGCCGAACGGTTTCGGTATCAATGTAAGAATCAAGACTGTTCAGAATATCTTTATCGGAACTGTATACCGTGACAAAGCTCGGAACGACGGAAAGTTCATCAACCCGATATCCCTCAGCGATCTCGCCTGAAACAGCAAGCTTGACAGAAAGAATGCGATACCCACCGCGAATCTTGATTTCCTCAGTCACGTTGACCTTATCAGGTTTAATGGTAACATTTCTAACCTGAGTGCCGTCGGAATTGGCAACCATGACCGGAAGGTTCGCATTGATAGACTCTGTATTATTGTTTCTGTCAAGCGTGACATAAACTTTGTCAATGGAGTCAAGAAGGGAGACCGTCCCCGTAATGTCAACCGTCTCGGAGCTGAGCTTCGCGGGCTCCGCCCTGTACGCGGTTGAAATTTCACCCGTTTCCACGACTTCAATAGGATAATTTCGTGTTTCGGTCTTTTCAATCGTCACTTCAACTGTCGAAGGCGAAAAAAAGGTGACTTTTACCGGAGAAATACCGACCTGAATATCAATCGGGAGTTCATAGGTTCCGGGTTCCAGTCCGGTAACATCAATGACAGCGTCCGCAGTGGTACGTTCCAATGACATTCGGCGCCAGACGGAATTCGGGGCGAGCAGGTTAATATTGATTGTGTTGGGAAGCGTGCTCGTCACGACATAATCATCCGCAAGTCCGATTACCTCGACGGATACGCCTTGCGTGAATCTGGCTTCTTCGGTTGGGTCGCCGGATACGGTCGCAAACGCCCAAATAAAAGCAGCGATCGCTAAGGATAATAAAAGCAGTGGAATGTTTCGCAATACACGTAAAATGAAGTTTTTCATTTAAACCACCCCCGTATCGTTTCGATAACGGCATCCTTGAAAGAAATATCTTCCGCGGGCTTGTAAGCTTCTTTCAGAATCTCATTTAGATGTTCGGGCGTGATTCCGCGCTGCATATCGCCGTTTCGACAAATCGAAATACCGCCCGTTTCCTCAGATACAACAACGGCAAGGCAATCGCAATTCTCGGAAGCTCCGATTGCCGCGCGATGTCTGAGACCAATATGCCGATCCTGCTCGTTTTTGAGCACATTCTTTGATGTAAGGGGCATAACGCAGGCCGCAGCGTAAACCCGCCCGCCTCGAATCATCACCGCGCCGTCATGCAGCGGCGTATTCGGATAAAAGATCTGCATCAGAAGGTTCGTTGAGACCAGACCGTCAATGTGTGTACCGGCGGTGATCAGCTTTGTCGTATCATCCATATATTCCATGATGATCAACGCGCCCTCTTTCAAGTCGGAGAGACGTTTGCATGCATCGGTAATAATGTCGCAGACGTCATACATATTCTGCGCATTTCTGGCAGTCGGGGCGAATAAATCACGGATATGGCGCACGCGCCCGATTTTCTCAATAATACGCCGAATTTCCGGCGCGAAAACAACAGGAATAAAGACAACCAAAATTGGCAGAGCGTTTGAGATAACCCAATTGAAAGCAGTCAAATTGCTTGAAAGCGCGAATATTCCGAAAAACAGAAGCGCTATGAGAATGCCGCGGATAAATGTTCCCGCGCGTGTTCCCTGAACCAGTTTTATGAGAGCGTACACAAGAACAGCGACAAGAAATATGTCGACAGCGCTGTTGCTTGTGAATCTCTGTCCTAAAAATGACAATTCTGTAATCAATGAATCCACTTTATCCTGCTTTCGTGTTCTGTAAAATAAACTGTCTTTATGATGATAAACATTAATGTCGGCAAGTTCTGCTAATTCCCGGACTTTCTCAAACAAGCTTTTACAGCTTCTTCAACAACATTCGTCATTTCTTTCAGGGAAACGGACGAATTGATTTCCCGATCCGGCGTAATATCATCCCAGTCATGTTTCATCTGTGATGCGAGCCTTTTCTCCGCATCCTCCCGTGACATATGCCTTTTATTCATCAATCGTTCAAGCTGTGTTTCTTTGTCAACGCGAACGACCCAGATCTCGTCAAACTCCTTATAGACGCCGGAAGAAATCAGCGCGATCCCCTCCACAACGATATTCTGTCGCGTATTGTTTCGCATGATGCCTTTTATATACGAAACGATGCGCGGACGTGTTGTTTTTTCAAGGAACTTCATTTTCTCAGTGTCACTGAAAACAATTGCGCTCAACGCACCACGGTCAATCACGGGATTCCGTTGATCTGAAGGTGCAAGCAGTATTCCATTTCCGAATTTATCTTTGAGAATAGAAATTACTTCTGCCCAGGTCAGAACATCGTGAGCCACATCATCAGCGTCAATGTGCAAAAATCCATTCCGTTCTAAAATCCGACAAACTTCACTTTTGCCGCATGCGATGCCGCCTGTAACCCCGATAACCATTGTTCCCCCTACATAAAAATCAATACCCGTAAGCCCGGCAAATAGCCTGTCCGTCGCGGACGATTGCTAAAACTGACTCGTCATCCGGATAGACCGCTTCAATCTCTTCGGCGACTTTCATCGCCGTTTCGCAATATCGGTTCGCTTTTGTATGCATATACGCAAGCGCACCGACATACGAGAAATAATATGTCACGGTTGAACTCGTGATCGGGAGCTTCTCGATCTCGATAATCGGATCGCCTTCATCCGCACATTCACGAACCGTGCAGCTTTCCAAGGCGCCGCAGCCTTCCACAACACACTTCAGTGCCTCAATTGCGGCCTCATAGTTACGCGCTTTATAATAATTGACGCCCAAGCGTCCGTAAACATCAGCGTTATAAGGGTTGATTTGCAGAGCTTTTTTAATGTTCAAGCCGGCGGCATAGAAGTCACCCGTCTGAGAGTAGGTGTTGCCGATTGCGACATAAGGCATTGGATCGCTGATGCCCAACTGGTCATTAATTCGAGCCGCTTTTGAGAACATTTCCAACGCGGAATCGTAATCCGTAATCTGACGCCAGTTTACGCCGATGCGGATCAGCAGAAAGGTCATGTTCGGAGAATACTCCAACGCACGGTTATAAGCATCGATCGCGCTGCGGTATTGCCCGTACGATTCAAGCAGAATCCCTTGAACACGGTATACATCAAACATAATGTCACTGTCTTCGCCCAGCTCATTCCCATATTCCAACGCCTGGCTCAACATCTGTTCTGCGCGTTCATAGTTGGACTGCTGGAGCAGAATTTCCGAATAAATTGCGTAAGCCAACGAATTGCGGGAGTTAAAGTCAACCGCGCGTCGAATGTAGCTTTCCGCCGTAGCCATGTTTGTTTCAACATTCTCCGCACCGCAAAGATCCGCGTCTGCGAACCAGTTATAGGCGAACGCCAGAATGGCGTAAATATTGGAATCTTCCGTGTAGATATCCAGCTGCGGCTCCATTGTCTCAATGACGCTGCGAAGCGTAGCGGTCTTTTCCGCGTCGGTAGTTTGTGAACCGGTCAAATAGATTAATGCCCGACCGCGCTTCCAGGCGTACTCGGAGTTACTTGGTTCAAGTACAGACGCGGCGGCATAACTGTCCGCTGCCTTCTGCAGGTTTCCCGCTTTGAAGTATGTATCGCCTTCCATCGCGAAGGAAATGGCATCGCGTGTCGGTACGGCGGTAGGAAGCCAGGGCGAGACAAGCGTCTGTGACACAACAGCCTTTAAAAGAAAAAGGCTAAGCACACAAAGAAATATTAAAATGAGAACCGTTATCGGGTTTGAACGGTTCTCGTGCTTGAATTGCAGATTCTTGCCCGTTAATTGCATATGCTCCTATGGTCTCTCGTTGCAGCCGTCATTATTGGCGCCATAAAAACAATCCCAACAGGACTGCGGATGAAAACCGGTGCTGTCGTAACAGTCAGAATAATAGTAACCGATTAAATTTCCGCGGTTATCAAAGACTTGTGTGCCTCCGATGAAACAGGTTCCGCCGTCAACATGGTATCCGGCTGAAACACATTCATCATAACTGTTCACGGAAGTTGAAGGGTAATTCTCATTCGCAATCCGATAGATATCGCTGCGGATCTGACTGCAAACAGTGGCTGCGTTTCTTGCTGAGTCCGCATCCGAGCCGAAAGCGTAATACATATTCCACAGGGACTGTACGGAATCCGAGGCGCCTCCGTCAAGCAGCATCGACACATTATTGATTGTTACTGCCACGTGTTCTTTTGTGGTTTCATAACGGGATGTGTCGCCGTATTCAGCCATTGTGCTGTAATCATTGATATTTTGGCACTCAACAGCGATCAAATCCAGAGCCTGCTGCGCTCGATCGGGAGCAATACCGTCAGCTGACGCGATCCCTGCGGTCATCATAAAAATAATCATGCTAAAGATAAAAATAGAAGTTTTCTTATTCCACATTGCGTCACCACTCTTGTTTTTCTTTTTATCTAAGACGAAAAAAGAAAAAGGAAAGTTCCGTTATTTCTTTTTAATTATAAATCCAATTTCTCATATGGAGCGATAAATTTCCGGTAAGGAGTGAATATGATTGTTTTAATGTTTGCAGTGATGATTCAAGAAGAAAGGTTATAATGTAGTCACCATACGCAGTTGAAAGTGAGGAAAACTAATGGCAAGCGTCAAATACAGTCATGTTGTAAAACGCTTTGACGATGTCGAAGTTCTGAAAAACATTGATATCGAAATCAAAGACAAAGAATTTCTGGTATTAGTCGGACCGTCCGGCTGCGGTAAAACCACCGCCCTGCGCTGTTTGGCCGGCCTTGAAGAAGTAACTGACGGTGAGATCCTGATTGGCGACCGTGTTGTCAATGATGTGCCGCCGAAGGATCGTGACATTGCCATGGTTTTCCAGTCATACGCGCTTTACCCTCATATGACCGTTTATGACAATATGGCATTCGGGCTTAAACTTCGCAAAACTCCGAAAGATGAGATTGATCGAAAGGTCAAAGCCGCCGCTGAATCACTCGGAATCGAACGCTTGCTTCAGCGCCGTCCCCGTGAGCTTTCCGGCGGGCAGCGTCAGCGCGTTGCTCTTGGCCGGGCGATTGTCCGCGAACCGCAGGTCTTCCTTTTTGACGAACCGCTCTCGAACCTCGACGCCAAGCTCCGCGTGCAGACGCGCTCCGAGATCAGCAAATTGCATCAGCGCGTAAAGACGACTTTCATTTATGTTACACATGATCAAGTTGAGGCCATGACGATGGCCGATCGCATTGCCGTGATGAACAAGGGCGTTGTTCAGCAGCTCGACACACCGCAGACGCTGTACGATCATCCGGCGAACCTCTTCGTTGCAGGCTTTATTGGCAGCCCTTCCATGAACTTTTTCAAAGCGAAAATTGTTGATGAAGGAGGAAAGACTTATATTGTCAATGATAATATGACCATTGAGATTCCCGCCGATAAGCGCGAAGCTGTTTCTTCACTGAACGGAAAGGAGATTATTTTCGGGATCCGTCCCGAAAATATTCATAATCCGGCGTACTGCCCGCCGGGTATCCTCAAAGCAGGGATCAATGTCAAGGTCGATGTCACCGAATTGATGGGGAACGAGATTTTCGTTTACGCCCTCTCCGGCAGCACCCAGCTCGTCGCCCGTGTTGATCCGCGAAGCCGTTACGCAATCGGGGATGATATCGAACTCGTCATTGACATGACAAATTTCCATATCTTTGACCCGTCTGTTGATGCTGACAACCCGCCTGCAGTTCTTTGATGGTTAAATAAATCGCCCCGAATTGATATGTACCCCCAATGCCGGGTGTCCGGTATTGGGGGTACATATCAGAAAATAGAGCGATTCTTTTTAATTCTGAAACTCGGCGGAATACCATTTCAAATAGGTTCGAATATTGTCTTTCCAGTATTCCACATCATGCCCTCCTGCACCGAGGACAAATTCATGCGGATAAAACAGATCTGTGAGCTGTTTTGATAATTCCTGACCGATCTTCAGTGCGTTGTCGGCATTTCCGATATCTATGCGAATATCAATTGTCGGCACATCCGGGTTATCGCGAATGATCCCGTAAATCTTCGGGAAAGAGAAAAAAGCGTTTGCCGGGCTGTGAACTCCGACAATTCCAAACCGGCCGTATTCACTGAAGGCAAAAAACTGCGCCCATTGCGCTCCGCGTGAAATGCCACCCACCGCGGTCCGTTTCGGGTCGCCGGAAACGGGATAATGGCTCTCTACATAAGGCATGACTTCGTTGACAAACTCGTCATAGAATTTGCTCTCATACATATCCTCAAGATAGTTGTCATCATGCGGAAGAACGATATAGAACGGGATGATTTCTTCATTCGCGTACAGTTCCTCAAGAGCCTCAGACAAGCCTATATC
>CAVESB010000086.1:6125-7211 GCA_963618265.1 bacterium | reverse complement strand
CTACTTCCATCAAGGTAACAGGGCCTTCAACGAACGTATCAAGCGGGAAAAGCTGCAAAATCGCATCAAGCAGCTCTGTCACCTTGTGCCCGTCACAGCGCACACAGCGTTTTCCCATCGAGGCCGCCGGGAAATTGGCATCTCCGATGACAATTTCATCCCCGTGTCCCATTTCAGCAAGAACTTTCAGCAGTTCGGGTTGAAGCAGCGGTGAAATTCCTTTTAACATATTGCCTCCTCATTTACGAATGGCGGTAAACTTCCCAGCCCATGTAATTACCAAGGGCTTCTTCCAGAATATCGGCGACCTTCGCCTGCACGATTGCCACATGATGCTCATACCCGTTCTTCGTCAGGTGCTTCATGAGATCATTCAGATGCGGGACTTCGCAGACCGCAACGCCTCCGAAAGTCGGCAACGGATCATCAGTGAATTTGCCTTCGCCGAGATAGCATTTGATCATGCCGTGCTTATCATCCGTGGAAACCTTCAGAAAAGTCATGTCACTCGGACGAACGCGGCCTTTGAGAGCACCGAAAGAGACATCCGCGCCGAGTGTCGTTGCCAGGATGTCCAGATTCCCGATTTCAGGCTTTTCCGCAAAAACGGACACCGGATAATTCGAGCAATGGACATTGATGCATTTGTCGGGTTCATCTTTATAGTTGTTGTTCCAGTCCTGATAAACCGGCGCACGTCCGGCGGCTTCCTGAAGCGCAAGCATGGATACAGCGCCCATCACGTCCGTCTCACAGGCAGAGGGACGGCCTTTTTCACCCATCATGCTCATGCAAAGGCAGGCGGCGCAGCCGTAGTTAGCTTCCACACTGTCCCAGCACATCACCGCGCTGGCATCGCATTTCCGCTCATTCATCCAGTTCTCGACAGCAATGCAAAGCTTGGCCTGCTTTTCAACTTTCGCGTCGGAAATCCCGGGGCAGACATTGCCGTAAGCGCGGATCTCCTTAATCTTAGCATCAATCTGCGCCTGATCTTTCAACTCTTCAATGTCGGCAATGATCTCAGAAAAGTCCTCGGTGATCACGGAAATGCCGCTCTGCTGCAGGAGTTTTTCGGAATAACGC
>CAVESB010000086.1:0-6115 GCA_963618265.1 bacterium | reverse complement strand
ATAACGCACCGTTCGGAAGGGTTGAACACGGGCACCGATTTCACCGATTCGTGCAGAGCGCATTTTCTTCACGACGGCACAAATGGCAGAGAAACGTTCCACATCGGCTTTGAACAGCTCGCTGTCAATAGCGCAGGTATGCTTTGTCGTCAGGGTATATTTGATCCCATACTGATACAGGTTATTGCAGAGTGAAAGCTTCCCGCAGAAGGCATCGCGTCGGTTGGAAAGGTCAAGCTTGTCAAAGTCATCATCGCAGGCCTGAATCAGGATCGGACAGTCAAGTTTACTCATTCGGATCGCATCGGCAATACCGGTTTCCTCTCCGAAATTCGGCAGACAAATAATGACGCCGTCGATTTCATCCGCGTGATGTCTGAAAAGTTCAGCGCATTTCACTGCTTCTTCGTAAGTCATCGTTTCACCCATAAAGGTATCATCAGTTGACAGCGTAATCACTTTATGTCCCCATTTTTCCAACAGAGGCAGCAGTTTTTCACGTGCGCTCAATACCAGATGATCGGGGAAAAAAGATCGATTACTGATCAATACACCAAAAGTTGACATCATATCCTCCAATTTTTTTTCATTGGACTGTCTGCGAGGATTTATCGGGAGCTGACAGCTTTTACAGCCTGCTTCCAGATACCGCGCAGCGCGTTTCGTTTTTCATCGGACATAGCGGGTTCATAAATACGACCCGGCTGTTTCTGCTGTGGAATCTCTTCAAAGGAGGGATAAACATTAGCGGCAATACCGCCCATATACCCGGAGCCCAACGCGGAAAGTTCGCTGAGTGCCGCACAATTCACCTGGCAGGGAACCAAATCGGCCTGAAGCTGCATCAGTAAACTGTTGGACGACGGTCCGCCGTCCGCAAAAATCCGCGTCACCGCAGAGCCGAAATCCTTACTCATAGCTTCCAAAACATCCGCGTCCTGTTGGGCAATCGACTCCAACGCCGCACGTACCACATGCGCACGGGTGGTTCCGCGGTTCATTCCACGAATCATGGCACGTGCATCACTGTCAAAGTACGGAGCGCCCAATCCGGAAAAGGCAGGGATCAGGGAAACCCCGTCGGTATCGGGCACAGAGGCGGCAAGGGGTTCGACTTCGGAAATATCGGAAATCAGCCCCATATTGTCCTGCAACCAAATCAGCGTATCGCCGGAGCAGGTCACATTCCCTTCAAGGACATAGCATACTTTCCCCTGCCAACCGAATCCTACACAGGCGGACAGCCCGTTCCGGGAAAGAATCGGCTTTTCGCCGACGTTCAGCATTACGGAAGAACCCGTTCCGTAAGTCGCCTTGGCAGTCCCGGGTTCATGGCAGCCATTGCCGAACAGAGCGGCGTGACTGTCTCCCATCACGCCCGTGATACGGATCCCTTTCGGCAGAGAAGGATGCCGTGTGCAGCCAAAGTCCGCGTCGGAATGAAGTATCTTCGCCGGAAGCGAACAGAACGGAATCCCGAAAAGTTCGAGCAACTCTGCATCCCACGCTAATTGATCGAGTCGGAAAAGCTGTGTTCGGCCTGCGTTCGAAACATCCGTTGCATGCATCGCGCCGTCTGTAAAACGGTAGATCAGGTAGCTGTCAACCGTCCCGAAGCAGAGTTCGCCCGCTTCGGCGCGTTTCAGCAGATCGGGGCGTTCCCTGAAGACAGCAGCCGCTTTCGCCGCCGGAAAATAAGGTGAAAGCTCCAGCCCGGTTCTCTCGTGTACGGTTTCGCGGTGTTCCTTAAGCTCTTCCGTAATGTATTCACCGCGGACGTCCTGCCAAACCAGGGCATGGCAAACCGGCTCGCCGCTTTTGCGATCCCAGATCACTGTGGTTTCCCGCTGGTTGCTGATGGAGATCGCCCCAACTTCTTCCACGGGAATGTCGGTCAAAACGGTGTTGATCCCTTCCACAACATTGCGGAAAATCTCTTCCGCGTCATGTTCCACATGCCCGGGAGCAGGATAAAACTGCTCGTGCGCTTTGGAAAAACGCCGGATAATCGCGCCTTGTTCGTCCAGAAGAAAGACTTTCGAGGCGGACGTGCTCTGGTCAAGCGTGACAATATAGCGTTTCATGTTAACCTTTCAACAGTTCCCGAACCGCTTCGGTAATTCCTTCCGCGTTCAGCCGATAGTGTTCAAAGACTTCGGCCGAGGTTCCGGAATAAACCGTTTCATCGGGAAGACCGAGAATCTTCATCTTTACCGGATGGTTTTGACAGATCACCTCCGCGACCGCTCCGCCGAGTCCGCCGCGGATGATATGTTCTTCCACCGTAACAACAGCACCGGTCTGCGCAGCTTTCAGAACTGATTCTTCGTCCAGCGGCTTGATCGTGTGCATATCCAGAACACTTACGAAAATTCCCTCCGCTTCCAAAAGTTTCGCCGCTTCATTCGCGTGGTAAACCATTTCTCCGCAAGCAATGATCGCAGCATCTTTTCCGTTTCGCAGCCAAATGGCCTTCCCGACTTCGAAGTTTACATCCGGATCGTAAACATCCGGAACAGCACCGCGTCCCATGCGAACATAGGTCGGTTCACTGTTCTTCGCCAGCACGCGGGTCATTGCGGCAGCTTCATTCGCATCAGCAGGCAGGATTACTGTCATGTTTGGAACGGCACGGAAAAGCGCAATGTCCTGGATGGCGTGATGCGTCCCGCCGAGTGCTCCGTAACTGACACCGCCGGAAACGCCGATCACTTTGACATTTGAGCGTGAATAGGCTACATCCACTTTCACCTGCTCCGCTGCCCGCGTTGCGTAAAATGAAGCCGGTCCGCAGACAAACGGACGGAGTCCGAGATTGGATAAACCCGCCGCAATTCCGACGGCATCCTGCTCGGCGATGCCACATTCGACAAATTGATTCGGAAGCGCATCGACGAAGTCATTCAGCGTGACAGAACCGCGGGAATCGGTCGCGAGGGCGAAAATAGTGGGATCCTCCTTAGCCAATTCCAGCAGAGTTTCAGTAAAGGCTTTGCGTGCTGCTTTCATAACCAGTCCACTCCTTCCACACCAAGTGCCTTATAGGCTTCCTGTACCTGTTCCGCAGTCGGAACTTTATGATGCCACGCGGGAATATTTTCCGCGAACGGCAGTCCCTTGCCCTTCACCGTCTTCGCAATCAGAGCGTGGGGTTTCCCATTGTTTTTGATCGAATGGAAATAATCATGCAGCTGTTGCATATCATTCCCGTCCACTTCCGTTACATCCCAGCCGAAGGCTTCCCATTTTGCATGGAAGTCTTCCAAGGCCATGACGTCTTCTGTATTGCCGCTGATCTGCAGTCCGTTGCGGTCAATGATCGCCACAAGATTATCCAGCTTGTAATTGGCGCCCGCCATAGCCGCTTCCCAGACGGAGCCTTCCGCCTGTTCACCGTCGCCCATCAGGACAAAAGTGCGGAACGATTTGCCAAGTCTTTTTGCGCCTAAGGCAATCCCGACACCGATCGGAAGTCCATGTCCGAGAGCACCGGTGCAAAACTCTACACCGGGGATCAGGTTGTTCGGATGCCCGATCAGTTTGGAGCCGGCGGCAGAGAAGCTGCGCAGTTTCTCTTTCGGGAAAAAACCTCTGTCGGCAAGCACAGCCCATAACCCTTCAACGCTGTGCCCCTTACTGAGGAGGAAACGATCCCGATCCGGATAATCCGGTTCGTTCGGACGCACATCCATCACATCATAATACAGGCAGGTCAGAATATCAAGGCTTGACATATCGCCGCCCGTATGACCTGTATTCGCACGCTGAATCATCGTCACCGCGTCCGCACGGCGCTGATTCGCGATTCTTTTCAGTTCACTGATTTCCATGATCTATTCTCCGGAATTACTTGTTGCGGGCCTGAAGCGCGATCTTCATCTGTAAATTCTTCTGAATCTGATCAATCATCACAGCAAGAATGATTACGACACCTTTGATGACCATCTGCCAGAAAGCTGAGACGCCCATCATGACCATACCATCATTCAGAACCTGAATCACCAGCACGCCGATGATGGTTCCGCCGATGGTACCAACGCCGCCGGCCATTGAAGTACCGCCCAAAACGACCGATGCGATCGCGTTCATTTCCCAGGATTCACCTGTCGCCGGATGCGCCGCGCGAAGCTGAGAGGTCATAATAATGGAGCAGATAGCGGAGCAGAAAGCCGAGAACATATAAACGAAAAGCTTGACCTTTTTTGTCTGAATACCGGAAAGGGCAGCGGCCCGTTCATTCCCGCCGACGGCGTAGATCTGGTTGCCCAGCGGAGTTTTCGTCATGATGAACCAGGAGATCAGCGCCATCACGAGGAAAATAAGGATTGAATACGGAATATTCAGACTGGTTACGGTACCGGAACCAATCTTGTCAAAACCAAGGTTGTTCAACTCAGGAGAGCCAAAGAGATTGGGGAAGGTCGCACCGCCGTTTCTCAGCATAGCGAAGCCGCGGCAGATATACATCGTGCCGAGTGTGGCAATAAAGGCAGGGATATTGACGTAAGAAATCAACGTTCCCGAAATCAGCCCGATCAGCACAGCCATGATACAGACGATAATCAGGATCATCGGAACATTCGGATAGATCGTCCCGGCAACCCAGGGAAGACGGAAACCCTGAATCATCAAGCCGCCGATGATCATGCCCACCAGACCGACAACCGCGCCCACGGAAAGGTCAATACCGCCCGTGATAATAACCATCGACATACCCAAGGCCAGCAGACCGTAAATCGAGGCATGCTTCAGCATCAGGATTACCGAAGATGCCGTTGTAAAGTTCGGTGCATTGAAGCTGAAGTAAATCAGCAACACGATCAGGGCAATAAAGGTACGCCCTTTCAGCAACAACATCATCAATGTATTCTTATTAACACCCTTCTTTACATTTTTTTCACTCATGACAGGACTCCCTCTTCGATTTCTTCTTCATTATCTTGTTGCAAACCGGTTTTCAGGTTCGCGGCTGAAGCCTTGACCAGTGCTTCTTCCGTGATTTCATCTCCGCTCAGGTCAGCTGTGATCTTTCCGTTCGACATCACAAGAACACGATCGCAGACCATGATGATCTCTTTCAATTCACTACCGACAAAAATAACCCCCTGCCCCTCAGAGGCAAAACGACGCATCAGACGGAAAATATCGGTTTTCGCGCCCACGTCAATACCGCGGGAAGGTTCATCCATCATAAAGATCTTCGCCTGAGCCATCACGCATTTACCGATCACAACCTTCTGCTGATTGCCGCCGGACAGTGACGTGATCGGATGCTTGACATCCGCAACCTTGATCTGCAGATCCTTGACGATATTCTTCACTGCCTCATCACATTTTTTACGGTTGATCACACCGTTTTTTGTAAATCTCGGGATGCTCGTCAGCAGGGAATTGTCCGAAATGGACATTGTCTGAACCAAACCGTCCTTCTGGCGGTCTTCAGGAGCCAACACCATCCCACGCTGAATCTGTTCGTCAATGGTCGGCTTTTTAACCGGCTCGCCGCAGACGTACATCATGCCGGTTGCCTCATCATGCAGCCCCATCAGGGATTCCACAAGTTCCGTGCGTCCGGCGCCCATCAAGCCGTAAATGCCGAGCACTTCGCCTTTGTGCAGTGAGAAGGAGACATGATCCACGGTCCAGCCGCCGCCCATTCGGGGCAGGCAGTAATTCTCGACTTTCAAGACCTCTTCCTTCTCGCCAAGATACGGCGGCTTTTCGATTTCCAGATGGCTGTGACCGACCATCCGCTCAACAATCCAGGCAACATTAATGTCCTTCACATCTGCATCGGCGACACGGCTTCCGTCACGCAGAATCGTGACATGATCCCCGATCCGGATGATCTCCTCCAAACGGTGAGAAATGTAAATGATTGCCAGACCTTGTTTTTTCAGATCTTCAATCAGCTTGAACAGAGATTCGACCTCGGTGTTGGAAAGGGAGGACGTAGGCTCATCCATGATCAAGACATGCAGCGGATTCAGCATTTTTTTGCCGATCTCAACGACCTGCTGCTGACCGACGCGCAGGTTCAGCATGGTCTCTTTCGGGTTAATGTCCTGTTGAAGCTCCAGAAGGACCTTACGGGCGCGTTTTTCCTGCTCTTTTC
>CAVESB010000085.1:0-7453 GCA_963618265.1 bacterium | reverse complement strand
GCATGAATGTCATCGACCTGTCAGCTCAAATTCTGCGGATTTCCGGTGGGATCGCCGGGTTGCGCAAAGTCGACACGAAAACATTACAGTCAATCAACGGAATCGGTCCCGCCCGCTCCACGGTAATCCTTGCCTCCATTGAGTTGGGACGCAGGTTCGCGAAAGCGATTCAAAAGCAGGATGACCGTATTCGTATAAACAACGCGGACGATGTATATCATTTCAAACGATATGACATGGAATCCCTAACGCACGAAGAGCTGCATATTCTCAGCCTCGACACAAAGCACTGCTTGATTTCAGATGACACACTGTACGTGGGCACGATTAATTCATCCGCGATCCGCGTCGCTGAAATTTTCAAGAAGCCGCTGCAGATCGGCGCCGCGGCATTCATTCTTGTGCATAATCATCCCAGCGGGGATGCCACACCGAGTGCCGCGGACATTATCACTACGAAGAGTGTTGTCGCAGCAGGGGAAACAATGGAGCTGCCGTTATTAGACCATGTCATCATCGGCGCCGGTACTTTCACGTCAATCATGAACTTGCTTGAATAATTCAGCATATTTGTTGACTGTTCTCTGAAAACGTAGTATCATAAGAACTGTTGAGGCGGGGTAGCTCAGTGGCCAGAGCAGGAGACTCATAAGCTCTTTGTCAAGGGTTCGACTCCCTTCCCCGCCACTGAATCTCTTCGTTGGAAGAGATTTTTATTGTGGGGCTTGACATTCGCTGTCACGAAAAACGATGGTTTTACTTGACAGAAAAAGCGGATAAGCATAAAATAATCAAGTCTTCAGGAAATGGGGGCCTGTAGCGCAGTTGGGAGCGCGCTTCAATCGCACTGAAGAGGTCGGGGGTTCGAATCCCCCCAGGTCCACCTTTTTTAGTCGGCCCCGAAGCAAACAACCACATTATGGGCCTATAGCGCAGTTGGGAGCGCGTCTCAATGGCATTGAGAAGGTCGTGAGTTCGAATCTCACTAGGTCCACTGAAAACCTCTTCCTGTCGGAAGAGGTTTTTTATTGCATGAATATTTTATAAAGGAGGGGAAATGGAAGAAAAAACCCCCGTGTATAATTCCAAAGCCATTGAAGAAAAATGGCATAAGAAATGGGCTGACGACAAGCTGTACGAATCCGATATCAGAACCGACAAACCGAAGCACTACGCGCTGACAATGCTTCCGTACCCCTCCGGAAACCTGCACATCGGGCATTGGTACGCCATCACGCCGTCCGACGCGCACGCGCGATTTATGCGCATGAAGGGTTACAATGTCCTGTTCCCGATGGGTTTCGACGCTTTCGGCCTTCCCGCTGAGAACGCCGCAATCAAGCGCAACATTCACCCGGCTTCCTGGACCTTCGCAAATATCGACCATATGCGTGACCAGCTGAAATCTATGGGCGCGATGTTCGACTGGCGCCGTGAGATCATCTCTGCACGCCCGGAATATTACCGCTGGACCCAGTGGCTGTTCCTGCAGTTCTTCAAGAACGATCTCGCTTATCAGAAGTATTCCCCGGTAGACTGGTGCCCGACCTGCAACACCACCCTGGCTCGTGAACAGGTCTGGGGCGAAGACCGCCATTGCGAACGCTGCGGCACGCCGGTCATCAAGAAAGACCTGAATCAGTGGTATTTCCGCATCACGAAATACGCCGAAGAGCTGCTGAACTTTGACGGCATCGACTGGCCGGAACGTGTCCGCACGTTGCAGACGAACTGGATCGGCAAGTCCGAAGGTGCTTCTGTTCACTTCCAAACGGAAGACGGCGGCGACCTTGAAGTCTTCACCACCCGTCCCGATACGCTCTGGGGCGTGACGTTCATGGTCATCGCGCCGGAACATCCGCTGGTCAAGGAGATCCTTGCCCACGAAAGCAACCCGGAACTCGCCGCCTATGTCGAGAACTCCGCCCGTTCTTCCGAAATTGAACGTTCCTCTGCTACACGTGAGAAGACCGGCATTTTCTCCGGTCGTTACGCGATCAACCCCGTGAATGGGGAGCGCGTGCCGATTTGGGTTGCCGACTATGTCCTGATGGGATACGGCACCGGCGCGATTATGGCCGTCCCCGCTCACGATGAGCGCGACTTCGCCTTCGCGAAGAAGTTCGGTCTGGATATCGCCGTTGTAGTCTGCCCGGAAGGCGAGGAACCCGCCGATCCCGCGACGATGACCAACGCAGTCTCCGCTCACGGCACGCTCATCAACTCCGGCTCGATGAGCGGTGTGCCGGCTGAAGAAGCCTTCAAGCGCGTCTGTGATCTGCTGGAGGAAAAGGGCATCGGCAAACGCACCACGACTTACCGCCTGCGCGATTGGCTTATTTCCCGCCAACGCTACTGGGGCGCCCCGATTCCGATTATTCACTGCCCGCACTGCGGCGCCGTCCCGGTACCGGAAGATCAGCTCCCGGTTCTGCTGCCGGATGATGTGGAATGGAAACCGACCGGTGAATCCCCGCTGAAACTGCACCCGACCTGGAAGAATGTCAAGTGCCCGGTCTGCGGTGCAGATGCTGAACGCGACACCGATACCATGGATACTTTCATCTGCTCGTCTTGGTATCACCTCGGTTACCTGAGTCCGTATTTTGAGGACTTCCCGTTTGACCGTAAGGAATACGATTACTGGATGCCTGTGGATGTTTACACCGGCGGCATTGAACACGCTAACATGCACCTGATCTACACGCGCTTCTTCCATAAGGCATGCCGCGATCTGGGCATCACCAAAGGCAACGAACCGATGCTGAAACTTCGCAATCAGGGCTCCGTCCTCGGCGAGGATGGGCAGAAAATGTCCAAGAGCCGCGGCAACGTTGTCGATCCCGATGCGCTGGTCGATCAGTACGGTGCCGACACCGTCCGCGCATATCTGATGTTCTTCGCCCGCTGGGATATGGGCGCGCCGTGGGACAGCAAAGGCATTGAAGGCTCCGCCCGCTGGATTCGCCGCACCTGGTCCATTGTTCTGGATCCCGCGGAGAAAATGAACTGCGCCGACAGCGAAACGCTGCGCACGCTGCGCCGCCGCACGCATCAGACTATCCGCGCAGTCACCCGCGACATGGATGACTTCCAGTTTAACACCGTTGTTTCCGGTCTGATGGAGCTGCTGAACGATTTCGCGAAAGCCAAAAGCGCCGGCGCGATGGGTTCTCCGGAATGGGACGAATGCGTGGACATTTACCTACGCCTGATGGCTCCGGTTGCACCACACATCACAGAAGAGCTGTGGGAACGTCTCGGCAAGCCGTACTCTATCCATACGCAGAAGTGGCCGGAAGTCGATGAGGAAGCCGCCAAAGACGACGTGATCACCTACATCGTGCAGGTCAACGGCAAGCTGCGCAACCGCATCAATCTGCCCGCCTCCGTCAGCGATGAAGAAGCGAAAGCCGCCGCGCTCGCCAGTGCCCCGATCGTCGCTGCCCTCGAAGGCGGCACTCCAAAGAAGGTTATCATCGTTCCGAAGAAGCTGATCAACATCGTCAAATAAACGCAATATACACGAAAGATGCTCCCGTGCAAGAGAGCATCTTTCGTTAATCAAATGACACCTGTTTTTCAAACACAACCTCCTGCGCCATTGGTTCATCATCACATCCTTTGACGATTTCTTTTGTTTGTGCTATCATTCAGAGAGGAATATTGAAAACTTTTCTGTTCAACCGTTTTTGGAGGGTTTTTTATGAATTATATTCGTGACATCAATCTCGCCCCGTCCGGCAATGATAAGATTGAATGGGTCCGCCGCAACATGCCGCTGCTCCGTACAATCCAGACGCAATTTGAGAAAGATCAGCCGTTCAAAGGACTGAAGATCGCTCTGTCCGTTCATCTGGAAGCCAAGACAGCCTACCTCTGCCGCGTTCTCGCGGCCGGCGGTGCCGAAATGCATGTCACCGGTTCCAACCCGCTTTCTACCCAGGATGATGTCGCTGCGGCTTTGGCAGCCGGCGGTCTGAATGTCTATGCGTTCCACGCCTGCGACGCCAAAGTTTATGACGAATGCATTGAATACGTCGTCAAAGCAAATCCGGACATCATCATTGATGACGGCGGCGACATTCTCAACATGATGCACAACAAATACCCTGAAATCGAAGCGAAGGTCTACGGCGGCTGTGAAGAAACCACCACAGGTATCGTCCGCCTGCGCGCGATGGAAAAAGACGGTCAGCTCCGCTTCCCCATGTTCGATGTCAATGACGCAGACTGCAAGCACCTGTTCGATAACCGCTACGGTACCGGTCAGTCTGTATTTGACGGCATCAACGGCACTACAAACCTCATCGTCGCCGGCAAGCATGTTGTCGTCGCCGGTTACGGCTGGTGCGGACGCGGCACCGCGATGCGCGCCAAGGGACTCGGAGCCAAGGTCATCGTCACCGAAGTCAACCCGGTAAAGGCAATTGAAGCGGTCATGGATGGGTTTGAGGTCATGCCGATGGATGAAGCCGCGAAGATCGGCGATTTGTTCGTCACCACCACCGGCTGCAATCAGGTCATCACCGAAAAGCATTTCTATGAAATGAAGGATGGCGTCCTGCTTTCCAACGCCGGACACTTCAACGTTGAAGTCGATGTCGAAAGACTGGCTGAGATCGCTGTTGAGACCCGCGAAATGAAACCGAACATCATGGGTTACAAACTCTCCAACGGCAATTGGCTCTATGTCCTGGGCGAAGGCCGCCTGGTCAACCTTGCCGCCGGCAACGGTCATCCGGCTGAAATCATGGATATGAGCTTCGCCATTCAGGCACTCTGCGCCCGCTACGTTGCAGAGCACCGCGGGCAGCTGCCGGTCAAGCTCATCTCCGTCCCGCGCGAAATTGATGACTACGTCGCCCGCCTGAAGCTGGAAACCATGGGCGTCAAAATCGACACGCTGACCCCCGAACAGGAAAAATACCTGAACAGCTGGCAGATCTAACTACGGTAATTTTTCATGGATGACCCCGTGACCGGGGTCATTTTTTTCAAAAAGGAGACCTATGAGCATTTTATTTGAACACCCTTCTATCCTCATCACCAATGAAAAAGATTTCTCCGTCGTCAAGGACGGCTATCTCGGCGTTGACGGCTCCATCATCGACTATATCGGCACGGAAAAGCCCGCGAAGGTTTATGACGAAGTCCGCGACTTCACAGGCAAACTGCTGATGCCCGGTCTCATCAACTGCCACAATCACGCCGCCATGACACTTACCCGCGGTCTCGGCAATGATCTGCCGCTGCAGGAATGGCTTTTCGACAACATGATGCCATTGGAGAACAAATTCGGTCCCCGTGAGATTCGCGCCGGCAGTGAACTTGCCCTTCTCGAAATGATCGCTTCGGGCACAACCTCCTTCTCGGATATGTACTTCAACGAGGAAGAGATGATTGACGCATGTCTGAAAGCCGGTCTCAAGGCGAACATTGCCCGCCCGGTTCAGACCTTCGACCCGAATGAAAAATATGAAGACAGTATCCGCGGCAAGGAGGCTGTCGAGCTTTACGAGAAATTCCACGGCGCCGGAGACGGACGCATTCGCATCGACTTCTCCATTCATGCCGAATACACCTGCCGTGACGAATTCGCCCTCAAACACAGCCGAGCGTGTAAGGAACGCGGTCTGAATATGCACATTCATCTTTCCGAAACGAAGAAAGAACACGAAGAGTGCGTACAGAAGTATGGGAAAACCCCGGCGAAATGGTTCTACGACCTCGGCACCTTTGAAAATCCGACCTTCTGTGCTCACAGCGTCTGGGTCACAGATGAGGACATTGAGCTTCTGGCGAAAAGCGGCGCGTCCGTCGTGCTGAACCCGTCCTCTAACATGAAGCTCGGCAGCGGTTTTGCCCCGGTTCGCAAATTCCTGGATGCGGGTGTGAATGTCTGTCTCGGTACCGATGGCGCCGGCAGCAACAACAACCTGAATATGTTTGAGGAACTGCACGTGGCGTCGATTATCTACAAGGGCTTCAATCATGACGCTGCCTACCTCACCGCGAACGACACGCTGCGTATGGCCACAATCAACGGTGCGAAACTGCAGGGACGCCCGGACACCGGCTGCATCAAAGTCGGCAACAAGGCGGACATCATCGCCATCAATCTGGAAGCCCCGCACCTGATCCCGAATCCGGACATTCCCGGCAGCCTCTGCTACACCGCGCAGGGATCGGATGTCTGCATGAACATGGTCGACGGACGGATTCTTTATGAAAACGGCGAATACCTGACCATTGACAAAGATCGCGTAATCGCCAACGTCAAGCGCATTTACACCGAACTCACCAAATAAGGACCCGAACATGGAACGACAGGACAAAGATTTGGCCTTTATGCTGCGGTACGAAAATGTTGCCTGGTACGAAGACGGCGATGTGCGCATTTTGGATCGTCGTGTCTACCCAACCACGGTCTCTTTCGTCCACTGCAAGACGCACGTGGAGGTGATGCAGGCGATTCGAGACATGGTTACACAGTCCGCCGGTCCTTTCACCGCCGCTGCCATGGGGATGGCTCTCGCCGCCTATGAATGTCGTGACCGATCAAAAGAAGAGCAGATCGCGTATTTGACGAAGGCGTCTGACACGATCAGCCACGCCCGCCCTACTACGGTCAAGCGTATGCAGTCCATCACAGAAGGCTGCCTTGATGCGGCGAAGCAGGCATTGGAAGCAGGCATCCCTGTTCCGGAAGCTGTCCGCGATTACGCCGTAGAGACGAATAACAAGCGTTACGCGAAAATCGGCAAGGTCGCAGAGTATCTCGTGGATATGATTCCGAACAACGGCACGGTTCTCACGCAATGCTTCGGGGAGACCATCGTTGGGCAAATGCTGCGCGTCACGAAAGAACGCGGCAAGACTCTGAAAGTCGTCTGCGCGGAGACGCGCCCTTACTTCCAGGGCGCCCGTCTGACAGCCACTGTTGCCCACGATATGGGCTTTGATACGACCGTCATCACGGATAATATGCCGGCATGGTACATGGAGAAGGAAGGTGTTGACATCTTCACCTGCGCCGCCGACGCCATCTGCCTTGACGGGCATATCGTGAACAAAGTCGGCACTTACCAGATCGCCATTGTGGCGAAATATATGCAAATTCCGATGTTTGTCACCGGTGCCCCGGATCGCGGACATCCGGACGCGGCTTCCATCCATATTGAGATGCGCGACCCCGAATTCCCGCTTCAGGCAATGGGTGTCCGCACCGCCGCCGAGGGCGTGCATGGCTGGTACCCGTCCTTTGACATCACTCCACCGCACCTCGTTTCCGGCGTTGTGACCGATCGCGGCATCTACTCCCCATATGATCTCCACCGCTATTTTGACGGCGCCGACTTGGGTTTGTATGAGATGGTCGTTTAATCAAATATACAGAATCGAGTAGGGGAGATTTTCTCTCCCCTCTCACACCACCGTACGTGCCGTTCGG
>CAVESB010000084.1:0-7625 GCA_963618265.1 bacterium | reverse complement strand
CATCGGACCCGCGCTGCAAATGCACCGATACGGAACGTTCGAAATAACGACCGGCGGATTTATCTATACGCAAATAAAGGGTATATGTTCCATCTGCGAGATTGTCAAGATACCAATCCGTCAGCTTCCGCGGAGACGGATCGGAGCAGTTGAGCGCGTCGTCAATCACGTAACGCGCATCCGAATCCGCCGAAGAGGAATAAGAAAGACTGCACCCGCTGACAGCTTCCGCCGCATAGGCGATGCCGAATATCTCAACGCTGCTGCTGTCAATAACGATATTCGGCTGCGGAGAGTAAATTTCAACAGTCGGCTGTCCGCAAGGCGGATAGAGCACCTCGTCCGAAGTGAGAAAAACAGCATCTGTGACCCCATTCGCTTGCAGCCATGCGGCACCTTCCGCCGTACCGGAAAGCCAGCGTACCGCAGCTTCATCCGAGACCCGCAGACTGAGCACCGATTCACCGCCCGCGGCGCACTCAATAGAGGACAATCTGCCGCTCCAGGTATCAATATAGCGATGTCCGATCAGATCATAAGCGGCATCAAGCGGACCGTGGTCGTTAGCGAAAAATTCGGTTTTTACCGTGCGGCAACTGTCCCCGGGCAGCGTGCCGGAAACGGCGCAGACCGTCTGCTCCGTAATACCGGCAGGACGGGCGAAGGTTGTCCGGGCGATCTCGGGATAGATTTCCGCAGCGCGTTCCATCAGTTCATGCCAGATCGGCGCGGCACCCGTGATACCGGTGGAATTCACCATCGGGGTGTTGTCCGCGTTGCCGATCCAGACACCGACAGCAATTTTCGGATTGTATCCCACTGTCCAGTTATCCCGATAGTCATTCGTGGTGCCGGTTTTTACCGCGGCGGGATAGGACAGATTGAGGATCGAACCCGTACCGAACGCAAGAGCACGGGCACTGTCATCGGAAAGAATTGAATTGATTTGAAAAGCGTATTCCTCCCGCAGCACATTCTCATATAACGGATCTTCCGCCTTATAGACAATATTCCCGTTGTGATCACGGATCTCAAGAACAGCTCTCGGCGGGATATATTTCCCATTGTTCGCGAAAACCGAATAAGCAGCTGTCAACTCAGTCAATGTCACTTCGCCGCCGCCAAGAGCGATTGAGAGACCCCAGCCTGCTTTATCCAAGGAATCGACATGCATCCGTTTCGCAAAGGCAATGAAGCCGTCTTCGCGCTCGGTGTCGGGATCGTCATAGATGCCGACATATTGCAATGCCTTGACGGCAGGCACATTCAGCGAGCTTGCCAAAGCCTGACGCGCCAACACGGGACCGTGAGATCTGCCGTCATAGTTTGTCGGGACATACGGCTGTGAATAGAGCAGATCCGACTCTTTGCCGGTAGGGGAAAACTCCGTCGGGACGTCCCAAATCAGTGTAGCGGGCGTCCATCCTTTCTCAAAAGCCGCAGCATAAATCAGCGGTTTCATGGCAGACCCCGGTTGACGGGGCGATGCCGCCATGTTGACCTGCCCGCTGTGCTCCGTGTCGTAAAAATCCGGAGAACCGACATAAGCGATAATGTCCCCGGTCTCGGGAGCAATCGCAATGACTGCACCGTTATACGCATTGTGCGAGGTGCCAAGTGTCTCAGAATGGGACTTGAGAATCTGCCGGGCGGATTCCTGCAGATCGGGATCAATCGTCGTATACACCGTCCATCCGGAACGATAGAGCACCTCTGCACCGTACTGTTGCTCAAGCAGGGCGTAAACATAGTTGACCCAATGCGGGTACATGATGTCAAAACTCTCGGGAGAAAACTGATAAGCGGAAATCGAGCGCACAGCACTGTCCACCATCACTGCGTCAACGGTAACGGTTTCCCTGCCGCCGCGAATGGAGATGCCTCCATCCCGCCGGCTGAGGTTATAAGTCAGCAAAAGAGCCGTATTCATGCGTTCGAGTGTCTTTTCCCGATTATTGAGAATGTCATAATAGCTCGGCGCCTGAATAAGTCCGACAAGGAAGGCAGCCTGTCCGAGGTCAAGGTTTTTCGCAGAACGCTGAAAATATGTCTGTGCCGCCGCCTCAATCCCGTAAGCATGATTGCCGAAGTAGTTTTCATTGAGGTAGATTTCAAGGATCTCATCCTTCGTGTACTTGCGGGTGATTTCCACCGCCAGCAGCACTTCGCGAATCTTGCGCAGAAGACTGTATTCGGTTCGTTCCTCCGGCGAGAGCAGCAGAGCGCGGGCAAGCTGCTGTGTGATGGTCGATGCGCCGGACACCGTCTGCCCTGCCTCGGAGTTCTGAAATACCGCACGAATGATCGCGGATAAATCAAACCCCGGATGAGAATAGTAATCCCGGTCCTCAACCGCGATCAGCGATGCGATTACATACGAAGATATCTCATCCAGGCTGACATGATCCCGCCGTCCCGCGTCGGAAGGTACAACCTCATAAAGCAGGTTTCCCTGCCGATCCATAATACGCATGGTCTCAAATTGGGATGCCTGCGAACGCAGGTCGTCAACATTCGGCAGTTGGGAGCGGATATAGAAATACATCAACAACAGGGAAAGGGCAAAGATGCCGAAACAGATCAACAGCACGGTCAGGCAACCGGATGGTTTGTTCTTTTTCTTTGGCGGCGCGGACACCGGCGGCACGGCTTGATTTAATTCGGGAATGAGCTGATTTTTCTTTTCCATATGATATCTATTCTAATTTTTCGTTGAGAATCGGTCAATAGGGCAATCATCGGTTATAATGATTGTGAAACGAATGAACCAAAGAGGAGGTTCTATGGAAACATCAACAGAAAGCAACATGGTTATGGCTGTTGTACAGGCAGCGGACGCTGATATCGCAGTTCAGGCCTTGAAGAAGGCGGACATCTCCTCCTATCAAATGCCGAGCGTAGGCGGTTTCCTTGGGCGCCGCAATATCACGCTGATTATTGAAGTTCCGCAGGGTCGGTTTGATGAAATAAAAGAGATTCTCGCGAACAACTGCCGCCAGCGTATTGAATTCGTTGCTGTGCCGATTGAAAGTACTCAGGTCGCGATCCCTCAGCCGACACAGATCCCCGTCGGCGGTGCTGTAGTCTTCGGCTTGACAGCGGAAAGAATTGAAAAGTTCTAACGAAAGGATTTCGATTATTATGAAACTGATTATCACGATTATCCCGGATGACGACTCCGAAAAGGTGTCCAACGCTCTGACTGATAAAGACTTCCGTGTGACGCAAATCGCCTCCACCGGCGGTTTCCTGCGCAAGGGCAAATCAACACTGCTCGTGGGTTTGGAAGATGAACTGCTGGACAGTGCGCTTGATATTATTAAAAGCACCACGGCCAAAAGCGCCAATAAGGATAAAGGCGTCCTTTTTGTGATCAAAGTCGACAAATTCATCCATTTTTAACCTTTCTAACAGGTTTCTAATGAACTTCAAGAGGGGAAAAACGTATAATTAACAAGTGCAAAGAGCAAAACAAGAAAGGAAGTTAACATGAAATACTCCGAAGCATTTAGCTATGTGTTTGACGACAGCAATTGGTTCAAAAAGATCCTGATTGCCGGTCTTATTTTTCTCATTCCGATTGTCGGGCAGCTGTACCTTCTCGGTTGGATGATTGAAATCGCCCGCCGTGTCAAGGCCGGACGTGAAACCATTCTTCCGACGACTCACTTCGGCTACTTTTTGACCCTCGGGCTGAAAGCCTTTTTAGTTTCCCTGGTTTACAGCATTCCGCTGATCCTTGTGAACATCTTCCTGAGAACTGTCGGCGCCGCCGCGGTTTCTTCTGAAACGAGCAATACGGCTTCATTCTTCTTCATGAGCATGAGCTGCTTCGGCTCTTTCTTCTCCCTGCTGTTCAGCATCGTCAGTGGTATAGGCTCGCTTTATGGCTACTGCCGTCTTGCGGAGACTGATGAGATTTCCGCCGCAATCAACATTTCCGACGCGTGGTCAACCATCAAAACCAACTGGCAGCCGTATCTCCTTGTCTTCCTGCTTGAGATCGTCACTTCGATCATCGGAGCTTTGGGATTTGTCATCTGCATCGGTTTCATTCTGACCGCTCCGTACGCCGTTGCTGTCAACGGTCATCTGCTTGGTCAGCTGAACCTGAACGCCGTGACCCCTGCCCGCAAGGAACACGCCCCGCGCAATGCCGCACCTTCCGTGGATAATGTCGAAGAAGCTCCACTGAAGACCGCCAAGTCCGAATCCGCTGTTGAAGAGAAGGCTGCCGAAGCCGCGGCTGCCGTGAGCGAAGCCGTCTCCTCCGCTGCCGAAGAAGCTGCCGAAAAGGCCGAGGTCATCGAAGGCACCTTCAAAGAGCTCCGTGATGAAGCAGCCGACAAAGCGGAAGAAATTCATGACGCCGTTGAGAATAAGGCTGAAGAAGTTCACGATGCTGTTGAAGACAAGGCTGAAGAAATTCATGACGCTGTCGAAGAAAAGACTGAAGAAATTCACGACGCCGTCGCAGACAAGGCTGAAGAAAATCATGACACCGTTGAAGACAAGGCTGAGGAAGTCAAGAAGGACATTGACGACAAGCTCAATGATCTGAAGGATTTCTAACCGACTGAATAAACCGAATCAATGATGTGAGCCCGCAATGCCAATTTGGCATCGCGGGCTCAATCGTTTTCAGACGGTTTTTATTTCAGATACAATACGTATCCGCTGATCTCGGCACATTCGGTCAAAGATTCCGGGACACCGTTCAGGTAGATATACGCAGCATCGGGATCGAGATCCGCACAGGTCAGACTGTTCAAGTCCACCGCATCGGCGTGATAGATATTCACAATCCCCCTGGCGTTGGCGGCGCGATTAAATGTCATGCCGCGGTCCGCTGCCAGCAGTGCGAGCGAGTCCACGGTCTTCGTATCTCCATCCGCGGCAAAAAGTTTCGTCTTCTCCGCCGGTATGTCATCCTCGTAGGGTGCGGCATAGGCAGACAATCCGCCCGGCGCGCTGTGGAAACGTTCACGGCAGTCACCGATAAAGCCGTGAAGATCGACACATTGCAACAGGAAACAAAGGCAGACGATAAGGACTTCAATAATCCGCCGGTGCTGCCCGGTGCCGTTGATGAAATGCAGCGAAGCAAAAAGACAGAGGTAATAAATCGGCCACACCAGCCGTCCGGAGGAACGAAAAGCCGAAAGCGCACCGGACAAAGCTTCCGGCAGCGCGATATTCCACAGCGGCGTAAGGTCAAAGTAAGCGTTATTCGATGCCGCCAGCAGGATCAGCGCGGCACAGGGCAGAAGTGCGAATCCTACCTTCTTGAGCTTTTTTCCGCCGCTGATAACAGCAAAGAGACAGAGAAACAGCATACCGAGACCAAAGTAATTAAAGCCCTCGTACTGCAGAGGAAGCGTGGGACGGTTACCCAGAATGGATGATGTCCCATCCGGATTGAAAAAGGCGTTGAGGTTCATGGATAATTCGCCGAAGCTGCCCGACTGTCCGATAATGTAACGGTAGCCGAAGAAATAATACCCGAGCCCCAAAGCGGTTCCAAATGCAAAAAAAGGAATGAACACACGGAGGATGTGCTCGCGATCAAGAAACATTCGCAGCATTTGCAGCGCGAGAATAAACGCGATCATGGGAATAAAATAGAAATGAATGAGCAGTGTCACAAGGACAAGAAGCATCCACCCGACAGCGTTCTTCCGATATTGAGCACGGTTGAGGAAGAGCAGAATCGCGGCAAGGATCAGCCAATGCGCACAAAGATTGTCATGAATCAGTGCTCTCTGTAAAACGACGGGGTTCAGCACGGCCAGCATCGCGCCGAGAACGCAAATCACCGGCCGGGCAGAAAGATTCCACAAAATAAGGACAGCGAAAAGCGCGATAAGCAGGTAACAGCTTAATATCCATATGCCGTTGAATTGAAATTCCGCAGGCAAAACAGAACGAAAGAGCTTGAAAACAAGACAGAGAAGCGGGTTTGAATCCGTAACAATCACAGAAGTGCCGACAGGATAATTGAGCATCTGATCAAAAAGCAGCTGCCGACTCCATGGAGCGTTCCGAAAAAATCGCCAGCCGATGTAATGCTGAAGATTATCCCCGCCGCCGGTGGTGACCCAGTCTGTGTTCAGCGGATTGATATTCGCCGAACCGAAGACAACCAGCACGAAGATCAGCGCTCCTCCCAACGCGGCGGCAATGCTCCGTCTCAAATCCAAGTCCAAACCGTGTTTCTCCATTTCTCAGCAATCCTTTCCGATTTTCTAACAAAATCTTTATCTCACAACGCTATAATCAATATGATAGCATAAACAGGGAAACACGTCACGGCTCTTTGCCGGATAGGCGGGGTTTTCGTCGAGGGAACGGGAAACGCGGTTATACTTATAAGGATGAAAGAATATTCCTTTTTCAAAGCGCTGTTCACAATCTTAGCTTCCGCGGTGATCCTGGCGTCGGTACTCATCACCTTTTCCCCGGGTGAACAGTACATCGACCGATACGAAGCCGTATCACAGACGGAAGCAACCGCCGAAACCGGTCCAAAAAAAATCGTCGGTATCGTTGCCGGGCATTACGGCTTTGACACAGGTTACCAATGCGGGGCGGATCTGAACTTCGTCCGTGAAACGGACGTGGATCTGCGCCTGGCGGTGATGGTGCGTGATTATCTGACAAATAAGGGTTATTCGGTCGATCTGCTGCAGGAATTCGACCCGGCACTCTCGAATTACACCGGGCTCGCGCTGGTCTCGATCCACACCGGCCGCTGTGACACAACAGACAAAAGTCAGTCCGGCTTCTATGTCACCGGCGGCGGTCCGAACACCTACCCGAGCGAAACCAAACGTCTGAATGACTGTCTGGCGTTCAACTACGAGAAATACACCGAATTGGATTATCTGGGGCAGAACTACGATACCACGGATCAAATGCTCTACGCCTTTGACACAGTAAACGATTACACCACGGTTTCTGTGATCCACACCGGATATCTCGGCAATGACTACCGCACGTTTTCCGAACAGACCGCAAGCCTGGCAAAAGGCATTGCAGAGGGGATTATCTGTTATGTTGACGATGGAAACATCGGTAAGATCGGTGCCGACAGCACGGTTGAAAAAGCAACCAACGCCGCGTCAAGCACAACGCTCTACAAAATTCCGCTCTCGCCCGCCATGTCCGCGGAAGTAAATGATTAAAGGAGGAAAGTATGGCAAATCAGGCATTATTCGCCGGCATCATCTATGATGAAGCCGGAAAACCTGTCGAAGTCGCCAATGTCGGCTCCGAGTCCGTGTATGTCGTTGATGACGCCGGATTCAAGTGCCATATCTCATCGGAAACGGTTGATAAGGAAATCCTGCATTTCTTCACAAAACAGATTGACGGAAATGAAGATCTTCTCGCAACTGAGGCGGCGAAGATGACCGGTAAGAACGATCTCTTCTCGATGGCGATTTTCAAGAATCAGCTGAAGAATATTGATAAAGAAGTCGAACAGACACTGAAGCAGGGATTCCCCGCAGGAGTAACGGATATGCTCGGCATGACAGGTTTCCGTGTGACAATTGATTATCACGGGAATATCAAGGAGATCTCTGTCCCGCAGCAGCCCAACGCCTCCAACGGCAGCGATGAAG
>CAVESB010000083.1:0-7680 GCA_963618265.1 bacterium | reverse complement strand
AGCGGAACCCCTCCGCACAGTTTCCCGGCGCGGGCAAGGTATTCCGACGAACGGCGGGCATTCAATCCGCGCCGCGCGTCAGCGCACCGATTCAATTTGCGATGAGATCACCGGAGTGTTTGCCGGATTGATTCTTCGGGAGCGCGATTTGCAATATCCGTCAACTTTGCGCGTCTGCACCTCATCCACCGCAAGCGATCCCCCTTCCCCTACAAGGGGAAGGCTTAAGCGCGGTTGACATCGGGCGGGTACTCGATTATCGGGCGGTTATTGCTCATTGCTGATTGCTGATTGACAGTTGATCATTGTTTCCGGCGTGAAAATCCGATTTCCGCTTGTTTAATACCGGGAACAGAAATTGCATGATATCCTTACAGAAAAACAAAAAGGAAAGGATTTTATCAAGTGAGCAAAACAGATAAATCGTCAAAAGCCATGAAAACCGGCAAGCGCCTCGTCTTCTGCGCGGTCTGCATCGCGCTGTGCGTCGTCCTGCCGACGGTCTTCCACGCCATTCCGAACGGCGGAACCCTCTTCTCCCCCATGCACATCCCCGTCCTGCTCTGCGGATTGATCTGCGGTGCGCGTTACGGACTGCTTTGCGGCATCTTCGGACCGCTGCTCTCCTCCCTGCTGACCGGGATGCCCGGCGCGGGCTACCTTCCCCAGATGATGATCGAATTGGCCGCTTACGGCTTCTTCTCGGGGCTGTTCGCGAATCTAATCCACCTCGGCAACGGCTTTGCGGATCTGATGCTCTCCCTGATCGGCGCCATGCTGGCGGGGCGCGTCATTGCGGGGCTGGCGCGTGCGCTGATCTTCATGAAGGGCAGCTACGCTTTCGGGATGTGGTTCGCCTCCTACTTCGCCAACATGGTCCCGGGGCTGATCCTGCACCTCGTGCTGATCCCTGTCGTGATCTATGCGCTGCAAAAATCACGCCTGATCCCGGAAAGATTCTGACAGAACAGGCAAATTCGCATTAATGCCGACGCTTTTGGCATAGTATTTGCAAGTTATAAAATCAGAAAAGGTTGGAAAAGAAAATGAGCAGACTGCGAGCATTGGGAGTAGACATCAGCCATTGGCAGGGCAATCCGGACTTCAAGAAAATGAAGAGTGCCGGCGCCAACTTCGTGTACTGCAAAGCCAGCCAGAACCTCTGGGAAGATGACACGTTCCGCACGAACTGGGCCGGTGCCAAAGAAGCCGGACTGCTGCGCGGCGCTTATCACTTCTATGACATGCGCTCGGGTTCCAAATCCCCGAAGGAACAGGCGGAGTTCTTCTCAAGCGTCCTCGCGGACGATCCCGGCGAACTGCTGCCCGCTCTGGATTTTGAGTCCCCGGGTGTGGGCGATTATCCCGATTACCCCGCCATGAGCGAATGCCAGACCATTGTCAAACAGTTCGCGGAGAAAATCCGCAAAAATCTGGGCGTTCTGCCCATGGTTTATACCAACCTTGCAGGAATCCAGCGCCTCAGTCCGCTGACCGAATTCATCGGCTCCCTGGACTTGTGGGTCGCTTGGTACAACGTGAATTCGCACTTTCCGAAATTCGGCGAATGGCCGGCATGGCGCTTCTGGCAGTATAAATCCACCGGCGACGGCTACGCCTTCGGGGTGCAGTCAAAGGGTTTGGATATGAACGCCTTCAACGGAACCAAAGAGGATCTCTATGATTACGCGAACGGGCTTCATCTCTCGAACCGCGTTCTGAAATTGTAAAAAACATAGCCGCGCCATTCTCTCTCTCTCCTAAATCAGGCGCGAGATCCCCTATGTTTTATTCGTTCTCTCTCCAAGGACGAAATGCAACCATTGTCGCGAGGGCGTTCTTCTCCGAACGCCCTCAATGGTTTTAAAAGATATCTGCAATCAACACGCAAGCGTCAGCGGCGGACAGGGTTCATTGCCGCCGCGCTGTTTCTCCTCAACATCCGTTCGTGCATGAGAACCTGCAGCACCAGCAGAATCAGCAGGTAGACCGGCAGCAGTCCCGCAGAGATGTGACCGGCGATGAGGCCGAAAAGCGGCGCCATCAGCGTCGTACCCGTGTAAGCCGCCGCCATTTGTACGCCGATGATAGACTGCGAACGCTCCGCGCCGAAAAGCGTCGGGGTCAGGTGGATAAAGGACGGATAAATCGGCGCACAGCCCAGCCCGATCAGGATAAAGCCCGCCAGAGATGCCCCTGCGCCGAAAGGCAGGAACATCAGAATCAGCCCGCTGAGAATGATGAGCTGTCCGAGGCGGATCATCTGCGAATCGTTCAGCTTAAAGGTGATGAACCCGGAGACGGCTCTGCCGACGGTGATGCCGATGTAAAACATGGAGGCAAAGGAGGCGGCGGTCTCGGTGGCAACGCCCTTATGCAGGGTCAGGTAGCTTGCCGCCCACTGCCCCGCCGTCTGTTCGATCGCGCTGTAACAGAAGAAGGAGAGCAGAATCTCCGCCACGCCCGGGAGGCGCAGAATTTCCGGGATTGAAAGTGATTGATGCGCCGTCTCTGCGTTCCCGGCAGAGATGTTCTTTTTCCACAGCGGCACGCTCAGGAAGAGAATGACAGTGATGACGAGCTGAATACAGGAGATGATGCGGTAGCCGCCTGTCCAGGACTGCCCGGCGGTCAGTGCCGCACCCATGATATAGGGACCGACAGCCGCCCCGATGCCCCACATGCAGTGCAGCCAGCTCATGTGACGGCTGGCGTAATGAATGGCGACGTAGTCATTCAGCACCGCGTCAATGGCGCCCGCGCCCAGTCCGTAAGGGATCGCCCAGAGGATCAGCGCCGGCACGGAACGGCAGGTCGAGAAGCCGAACAGAGATACCGCCGTGATCGCAGTGCTCCCCGCGACCACAAATCCCGTCCCGAATCTGCGGTTGACGCGGTCGCTCATCAAACTGGAAATCACCGTGCAGAGGGAGATCGTCATCGCGATCAGGCCCATCTGTGAGACATCCGCACCGAGTTCCGGATACATCGCCGGCCACACCGACCCCAGCAAAGAATCCGGAAGCCCAAGACCGACAAACGCAATATAAATAACCGCTAACAGCAATGACGCCATAAGCACCTCTCATAATTGTCAAAGATATTCGCATTATACTACTTAACGGCTGTAAATCGCAAAATTAGTGAATATTATGCAAAGATTCGGCATATTACAGGAAGTTGCGCTGCCGTATGAGCAAAGTGCCGGCGTGTTCATATGCAGCTCATCCATCCGCCGCGGCAGACCCTTTCAGCGCAAGGCGCGGGTTCCTTGTCCGGTTCGCTCAAAAAGGTAGAACGAATATGCTAAATTGCCCTTGACAAGATAAAATAAAAGTTCTAAAATAATCTGCATGTGACTTGATCGAACACAGCGTACAATTCATTACAACCGGAGACCCGACCCATGACGAACATTATTTATGCACTCGATGAAGAAACATTCGTCCATCAACACACATCCAAATCCCCGGACGAGATCCGGCGGGAAATGGAGACAGGCGCACTGAAAATGCCGGTGCCGCTGAATTCGCCGCACTGCGTGCAGCTGAAAAGCTATATCCTGATCGGGGAGCGCGAAGCCGCCCCGCTGATTTCGCGAACCCAGCTTCACGTGCTGGAACTGCTCTCCCTCGGCGCGAGTCTGAAGGAAATCGGCGCCGCCCTGCAGCTCTCCTTCAGCGGCGTGCGCTATCACGTGGAGACGCTCAAGGATAAATTCAACGTCACAACGCGGGAGGAGCTGATCCGTGTTTACTGCATGCTGTACCGCTGAAAATCGGGAGATTTCAGTCTGCAAGAACTGTGCCATATCAGCGAAAAAAGTTTTGTCAAGGGGAAAATTGTTACAAGTTTCCATGTTTACGGAATTGTGGATAATTTGAATTTCCCGGTGAAATTCGTTAATTTTTAAGATAATGGTTCGGACAACACGGCAAAGTGGATTTACTGACGATTTCTGTAACGTGAAAATCCGCCTCCCGTCACTTATGCGCAAGATATTTTGTTCTGATATTCTGCTTTTTCGGATTTTTTGCGTTTTAAGATATGAATTCTTAAATCATCATGGATTTTTAAGGAAATCCGCTTGAGCGGAGGCCGTTTCCGGGATTGCTTTTTCTATGCTAAAATATTGAAACCGCGATGGGAAAGACCAAAACCCACGGTCATCGCTGTCCCATCGAGCCGTAAACCCGGACACGACCTATCATATAAATCATCAACAGGCTGCCGAAAACCGCGGCGGTTCTGTGGATATTTGTCGCTCCGTGGCGGAAATCAACAGAGAAGAAGATGCGATCAATGGCCGACAACGAACAGAAAACAGTCACAGAAAATCCCGGCAAACCCGACGCCGCCGCGCTGAACGCATGGAAGGCGGCAATGGGGCAGATGAAGGGAAGCATGGACCGGCAGACGTTCAGCACGCTGCTGGGCAATGCCGAACTGCTTTCAAGGGAAGGTTCTGTCTTCACGGTGGGTATGCAGAACGGCTTCACCCGTGACTGGGCGGAGCAGCGGCTCAGTGCTGCGCTTGAGAAAGTTCTGAGCGGCTTCTGCGACGAGCCGCAGAAGGTCTGCTTTGTGGTTCGCGATGCCTATCAGGCGCCCGCCGAGACTGCCCCGCGCCCGGTTGCAGACGCGCCGCTTCGTCAGGAAGCGCCCGCCGCGTCTGCCGCACCCGCCCGTGTCCGCGCATCGGGAAGCATCCTCTCCCGCTTCACATTCGACAACTTTGTCGTTTCCAACAATAATAACCTTGCCAGTGCCGCCGCGCGGGCCGTTGCCGATCATCCCGGCACTGCCTATAACCCGCTCTTCATCTACGGCGGCGTCGGCATGGGCAAAACGCATCTGCTCCACGCCATCGGCAACCGGCTGCAGGATTCGGATTACAACGTGGTCTACGCCTCCTCCGAGGAGTTCACCAGCGACTTCATCCGCTCCATTCAGAACCGCGACGATGAGACTTTCCGTGCCAAATACCGCTCCGCGGACGTCCTGCTGATTGATGATATTCAGTTCATCATCGGCAAGGAATCCACACAGGAAGCGTTCTTCCATACTTTTAACAAGCTCTATGAGATGGATAAGCAGATCGTCATCACCTCCGACCGTGCGCCGAAAGCCATGGCCACGCTGGACGAACGCATGCGCTCCCGTTTTGAATGGGGGTTGACGGTGGACATTCAGCCGGCGGATCTGGAAACCCGCATCGCCATTCTCTCCGCCAAAGTGCAGCAGGCCGGCAAGAAGGTTTCCCCGGAGGTTATTGAGCAGATCGCCCGTCAGGTGACCTCGAACGTGCGCGAACTGGAAGGCGCATTGAACCGCGTGCTTGCCGTCTCCGAACTCTGCGGACAGGTTCCGAACCGTGAGCTGGTTCGCACCTCCCTGGCGGATATCTCCTCCCCGAAGAGTGCCCAGGTCAGCCCGGATTGCGTCATCGAGTCCGTCTCCGGCGTCTTCGGCGTCCCGGTGGAGAAAATCATGAGCCGCGACAGGACGAAGGATGTCGCCCTTTCCCGTCAGGTCATCATGTACCTGATGCGCGAGGAGGGGAAAGCCTCCCTCCCGCAGATCGGCGCCGCCATGGGCGGGCGTGACCACACGACGGTCATTCATGCCTGTGAGAAGGTCGCGAAACTCATGCAGAGCGATCCGCAATTTCGCTCCCGCGTGTTTAAAGCGAAAGAGATGATTTTTTCATAGCAATCATGCCGCCCGACAGTGGGCGGCTGTTGCTCATTGCTCATTGTCTGTTGCCGTTTCCTGTTTTCAGCAACGACACGGCAATAGATTGAAACGGCGCCCTGTTGGCGGTATGAAAGGATGAGAGATATGAAGATTGAGCCCGTTACCTTTCAAGATGCCGAAGAGCTGCTCGCGATTTATGCGCCCTATGTGCGGGAAACCGCGATTTCCTTTGAAACGGAAGTGCCTTCCGTGCAGGATTTTCGTGTACGAATTGTCGCCGTCACGGTGAAGTTTCCCTGGTTCAAGGCCGTGGATGAAAACGGGCAGATTCTTGGCTACTGTTACGCGCACACTTTCATTGATCGGCGTGCCTACGACCGTACCGTTGAAACGACGGTCTACGTGCGCCGGGATGTGCGGGGGCAGGGCGTCGGTTCCGCGCTGTATACACACCTGGAGGAATGCCTGCGCGGGATGGGCGTTCTGAACATGACCGCCTGCATCGGTTGCCCGCGCACGGACGACGATCCCTATCTGACGAAAGCCAGTCCGCACTTCCATGAACGCATGGGCTTCCGTCCCGTCGGCATCTTTCATGAAGTGGGACGGAAATTCGGACGCTGGTATGACATGCTCTGGATGGAGAAGTCCATCGCCCCGCACAGCGACGACCCGCTCCCTGTGCGCTTCGGGGAATGGATGGAGCAAGGCGATTGCCCGGAAACGGTTTGAGACGCCTTTTTCAACAACTCCCAACGTTTCGTTTCCGATAATGGGCAAAACAAAAGCGACCAACTTTTTACGGTTGATCGCCTTTGGGTGAAACAATTATTCAGAAGTGTTCTTACAGAACTCAAAGTATCTGTTTACCGCTGACCTTAAATCGGTCATTCGGAATCGTATGTTTGCATTTTCCTTAAAATGAAACTCTGTCGGTGCTTCTTTCCTTGCTCTTTCATCTGCAATGGAATATTGCATCTTGCTCATCAGACGCTTTCCTCTGTCATAAGAAAACTCTTCATCCAAGTCAATTTGTAAGGCTTGCTCAACGGTCTTGCATCGACTCATACAGTCACTTGTCGGTTTCTTCCTGATTCTCGTAGACAGCCATTCTTTGAAATCATCTTTACGCATACCGGCAACCTCCGTCAATCTTTCAAAATGGTAATCCAACTCTCATCAAAATTGATTGCTCTAAGAACATCATTCTTTTGCAATACCGGTGGCTGCTTCACATTGAACTTTACGGCTTCTTCAGGAACTTCCGTGTGAATAGTGAATTGTGACCCATGCGGCTGCCATGTAAAGCAAATCCGTTCATTATGGTCTAATCCAATTAAATTCCCATTGCTGTTTACTTTCCAATGATAATCGGTTGTCCTATACCTTGCGGTTTCTTCCTCAAACAGCCTATATGATAACAGGTCGTAGCTCCTTACCAATATTGCCGTTCTCACTCTGCTATAATGGTCGGTTGCAATATTGATTCTCTCATTCCAAATGTTAAGTACAGCTTCGCCAGTTTTTTGAATATCTTTGTGCGGGTCGGTTATGCCGTATGAATAATCAGGGGAACACCTACCGCTTATCAATCTTACACTTGTACTTGCAAATGGATCTCTAATCTTTACGGTTTTTACTGACCAACAGTTTTTATCTAATACAACATCTGCAATTCCGACAGGGGAATCCAGATGTGTACCACCGATTGCATCAGCAAACGCATCCCCCCAATCGTTTCCAGACACATCTTTCCTGCCTATATAAATCAAATAGATAAGATAGCTGCCCAACTTATTGATTAAGCCCTCAGGAAACACATTTAGCGGGTACAAAGTCTGTGTTGTGAGATGTTTTGAATCTCTCAATCTCGGTCGATTTTCCATTTTCTATTCCTCCACGCTCATGATTTTTTTTCAACGCGGTAATCATTTCTCGTGCAACAGCTTTGATAACCGGGACTGCTACCGAATTACCGGTCTG
>CAVESB010000082.1:0-8035 GCA_963618265.1 bacterium | reverse complement strand
GTCTGAATACAGTACGAAGAGATCCGCGGCGTTGAGCAAACGGGGCACGTCGTCACGGTTTCCGAGCAGGGTGAAACGCCCGTCGAGTCCGTTCGCCGTGATCTCCCGTGCAAGTTCATCCTTCAGCGGACCGCCGCCCGCGATGAAAAAGTGCGCGTTCGGAACTTTTACCGCCGCACGGATCAAGTTGAGCTGCGCCTTTTCGGGAACCAGGCGTCCGACATTCAGAACCATGAAATCCGCTTCCGCCAGCCCAAGTTCGCGCCGAACTTCCGCACGAAGCTCCGCAGAAGTCTCAACCCGGCGCACGCCGTTGACGATGACGCGGATTTTGTCCTCGCGGATGCCTTCCTCCAGCGCCTGTGTCCGCGCCCGCTCGGATACGCAAACGAGCTTTTTGGTCATGCAGCTGTTGATGACGAAAGTGTGCAGGAGCCGCACGGCGCGGGACATGCCGGCGAAGCGTCCGTGATGAGAGCCGAAGCGGCGCGGAACGCCCGCCAGCCACGCCGCCGGAATGCCGAGCAGATCCGCGTCATGCGTGAAGCACTCAATAACATCGGCGCGCTCCGCCCGCAGGAAACGGATGAGCTTGAAGAAGCCGCCGATGATGCCGCGCAGGTTCCTGACCGCGCCCGCTCCGCGGGTATAAGTTGAGAGCGCCGTGATGGGGAATTCGTGCGCCGCCTGCCATGCCGGGAGCAGTCCGTCCTTGTCGTAAAAGAACACCGCACGGACATTGTACCCGAGCAGACGGAAGTGCTCCGCCTGATCCAGCAGCACCCGCTGGGCGCCGCCGACAGTGATCTGCGAGCCGAAGAATACGATGGTTTTGGTCCGGTTTTCAAGAGTCATGATATAATCATACCATACGCCTCGGTGGCTCAATTGGACAGAGCAAAGCACTCCTAACGCTTAGGTTGTGGGTTCGAGTCCCACTCGGGGCACTCGTTTGCGAATCTGAAATTTTCCGGATTCGCAAATTTTTTTACCCCCTCCACGCGGTTTACTCGGGAACATTAGGAAAAACTTTTATGCGTAAAACAGAAAATAATGGGGCAGTCGCAAAGTCATTAGAAGGGAGTTGCAGTACGGCTGCAATATCATCAGCTTTTTCCCGCAATCTTATCTTTACAGACATGTTTTTCCGGATGAAGCGGAATCTTGTAAAAATGATCCAGATATTCCTTATTATGAAGAAATGTCAGTAAACAGACATGACAAATACAACGATTCTTATTGCGAACAAAATTGTCAGGCGAAGGGTTTATTTGGTTATCCATGCCCTTTTCATTGTGATGACGAAATACGCTTTCACGGCGAAAAGTCTCTATGTACGGAAAAATACGCCGAGCAGGATGTTATCAGGAAAGACCATAGTATTTCTTTTGAAGTTGTTTAATAGAAATTCTGAAATAACCGATGTCTTTGGGAAAACGGTGGATAATACGGTATGTAGAAACTGAAGTGAATACGGATACCTTGACAGCATTTGATGCGTTTTATTATCACACAATTGATAATAATTATTTCATAAGAATAATCTTTAGTCTGCGGTTCAAATTTCAATAGTCAAGGAAAAGCGGCAATTTGAATTTGTGATTCATGAGCCTTGAAACAGGCTCATGAATCACAAAGCTAAATGAAAAGTGGCTGTTTATCCAACTTTTAGGATTCTAACTGTTTTTTTGTGCGTGCGTACAGAGCAGGTAGAAAAGAATCGCCGCAAGCTGTGCGCCGACCGAGACGGCAGTCATCACCGCGGGGTTGAAATCGTACAGCCAGCCCAGCAGCCAGCTGCCCAGGAACCAGGCGATGCCGAACCCGGTTTCAAAGATACCGAAGCCGGTGCCGCGCATTTTCTTCGGGACAATCCTGCTGACGGCCGCCTTCATAATGGATTCCTGCGCACCCATCCCGATACCCCAGAGGACAATGCCGATGATGATCAGCGGCGCTTTGTCCGTCAGGAAGATGAAACAGGAGAAAAACGCGCTGAAGAAGGTGGAAAGCATCAACGCCTTCAGCCCGGCTTTGTCGAAAAGCCAACCGAAGAAGAGCGCCGCCACGGCGTCAACCGCCATGGCCAGCGCGTAAAGCAGGCTCAGCGAGTCCAACGGGAACGCGCCGGTGTTCGCGGCATGCAGGGTGATCAGCGTGAAATCCGCGAAGCCGAAAGCGAAGAGGCAGATGGCGATCATGTAAAAGACAAACGACTTCCTGACCTTGAACTCTTGCTTCTCCTCCTCTTCCTTCTCAAACATTTCCGGGTTCGGGTACTTGACCCTTGCGGCAACCACCAGCGCGATCGTGATCAGCGCGGGGATTCCCAGGGCAAGGAAGCACAGACGGTAGGTTGAGAACAGCTCGCTTGTGCCCTTGATCTTGTTGATGACGAACAGAATGACAGGGCCTGCGAAGGCGCCGAGCTGGTCGAGGAACTCCTGATAGGCGAAGCCCTTCCCCGTCCCGACTTCACCGGCGGCGAAACTGACCAGCGTATTCTTCGCCGGTTTTTTGATCGCTTTACCGATGCGTTCGAGGATCACGAGGCCGCAGGCGATGATCCAGCCGTTCTCGGGAACAAGCGCGAGCAGCGGAATCGCCAGCACCTGCATGGTGTAACCCAAAATGATCAGCGTCCAATACTTCTTGGACTTGTCCGCGATAAAGCCCGAGAGCAGACGGAGCGAATAGCCGCACAATTCGCCGATTCCTGAGACGAAGCCGATCGTTGCCGCCGAGGCACCGGTCAGGGACAGATATTCACCCAAAATACTGCGTGCGCCTTCATGGGTCATGTCGGAAAAGAGGCTGACGATCCCCATCAGGAAAATGAACGCCAGTGCGCCGGATTGAATAGACTGCTTTTTCCTGCTTTCCATAAAAGTAAATTCCTCCATAAAAAACGCCCCGTTTGCGGCGGGGCGGCAAATGCTGTTTGTCTTACTTCTGCCGATTACAGTTATACTACCGAATTCAATCGCTGACAGATGTTAGCTACAAGCAACCAAAAGACAGGCCGGAGAGAAAAGCACGAGTGCTAAGCGGCAGCGACGGATTCATCAACAATCAGACCGGCAGCGGATGGAAAATCGGGCGCATTTTTTCATATGTACAGAACTCAGTGTAGCCGAGGTCACGCAGGCTGCGCGCCGCGTCCCGAAGGTAAGCCCCGAGATGCTCTTTCCTGTGGCTGTCGCTGCCGATGGTGATGACCCGCCCGCCCAGCTGACGGTACAGTGACAAAATGTCCGCAGACGGCATGGAATCCCTGAGCCCGTACCGATGGGACGACGTGTTCAACTCGATCCCCTTGCCATCGGCGATCACAATGCGCAGAATTTCGCTCAGGATCGGCTTGATTTTCAGGAAAGGATAGTTTCCGATCCTGTCATAGCGGTTGATCAAATCCAAATGTCCCAACACGCTGTAATCCTTGCAGACAGTGACCAGTTCGAGAATTTCCTGATAATAGCGCAGTATGTATTCATCCCTTGTGCGTCCCTGTTGAAATTCCCCCGTCCAAAGTTCTTTGTTCTCGATCTGATGAACCGACAGAAGAATAAAATCAAACGGATAACGTGCGAACAGCTCCCGGTACCTCAGGACGGTTTCCGTCTGCATTCCGAACTCCAGTCCGAACTTCAACGCGATCCGATCACGGTAAAGGCGTTGCAATGCCGTGACAGTTTTGTAATAAACGGGATAATCCGGGTTCAAGAGCGCCAGCATGGCAGGTTCGCCGGGACCGCCCGGGTGGTAAACAACCTCACCCGGCTCGTCAACGTCTTTTTTTATCCCGTAATCGACATGCTCCGTGAAACAGATCTCATCAAGCCCCAGGGCAATGGCGTCCTCGACAACCTGCTTCATCGGGTATTCGGAGTCGTCACTGAACTCCGAATGGACATGATAATCGGCGAGCATGGTCTCCTCCTTCTGAGCCGTTCTTCCGAAACGGTGCTTTTTTATCCCGTGATTCCGTCAGGCTTTCCCGAGATATTCGTAATCTTCGTCCTCAATCGCTTTTTTCACCGCCCCGTCATCCCATGTTCCGCGAAACGTCACGAGCGCAGTGCCTTTTTCATGGTCAGCCTCACAGCTTTCCACGAAGTCCAGCGACTCCAGTGCCTGTTTGACAGCCGCCTCGCAGTGATGACACATCATGCCCTCAATTTTAATGACGCGCATTTCAGCGGCGGGTGCTTCGGCTTCCTCATGGAGGGATGCCCGCGGCGCGGAGGCTTTCCGGCGCGGTGCTTTGTCCTTGGAGGCGTCATGAATCCTGCAAAGGTTCAGGCGCAGGGCGTTCATGCAGACGGTGACACTGGAAAGGCTCATGCAGGCGGCACCGATCATGGGGTTCATCTCCCATTTGAAGAGACCAGCCGCCAGCGGGATGCAGACGAGGTTATAGAAGAAAGCCCAGAACAGGTTCTCGTGAATGTCTTTCAGTACCGCGCGGGAGAGGCGCACCGCGGCGGGCACGTCGGTCAAGGCGCTGTTCATCAGGACAATATCGGCGGAGTCAATGGCGACATCCGTGCCTGCGCCGATGGCAATGCCGATATCCGCACGGGTCAAGGCGGGAGCGTCATTGATGCCGTCTCCGACCATGGCGGTCTTCCCCTCTTTCTGCAGTTCACGAATCGCGGCTTCCTTCCCATCGGGAAGCACCCCGGCAATCACGTCATCCACACCCGCCTGTGCGCCGATGGCTTTGGCTGTGCGTTCGTTATCCCCGGTCAGCATGACGACACGGATGCCCTGATTGCGCAGTTGACGGACGGCTTCGGCGGATTCGGCTTTGATGGTGTCCGCCACGGCGATCATGCCGATCAGAGAACCGCCGCGTTCAAAGAAGAGCGGCGTTTTGCCCTCTGCGGCAAGGCGTTCCGCGGCTTTTTCCGTCTCCGGGTCGCTGCCGTTCCCCGCGAAGATAAAGCGGGCGTTTCCGCCGCGAACCTTTTCCCCGTCGATGATACCCTCCAGTCCGTTCCCGGGGAGAGCCTTGAAGTCCCGCGCCTCAGCGGCGGTCATGCCGCGGCGTTCGGCTTCTGCGGTAACAGCTTTGGCGAGCGGGTGTTCGCTCATGCGCTCAAGGGCATAAGCCGCGCCGAGCAGCTCCGCTTCGCTGCAGCCCGCCGCAGGCAGAATATCCGTGACCTTCGGCTCACCGGAGGTGATCGTGCCGGTCTTGTCCAGGGCGGCGATCTCGATCTTACCGACATTTTCCAGAGCCTCGGAGGTTTTGAAGAGAATGCCGTTCTTTGCGCCGATGCCGCTGCCGACCATAATGGAGACCGGTGTCGCCAGTCCCAGTGCGCAGGGGCAGGAGATGACAAGCACGGAAATCGCACGTGCCAAGGCAAAGCTCAGCGTCCGTCCTGCAATCAGCCATCCGACGAGCACAACCAGCGCGATGCCGATCACCGTCGGGACGAACACGCCGGAGACTTTATCCGCAACGCGGGCAATCGGCGCCTTCGTGGCGGCGGCGTCGGACACCATGCGGATGACCTGCGCCAGACTTGTGTCCGCGCCGACACGGGTCGCCTGACAGTAAAGATGACCGGATTGGTTGATGGTTCCGGTTGAAACCGTGTCGCCCGGGTTTTTGTCAACCGGGATAGATTCGCCGGTCAGGGCGGATTCGTTGACCGCGCTCGAGCCGGAAGTGACAATGCCGTCCACGGGGATGGCTTCGCCGGGTTTGACCGCGAAGATATCGCCGGGTTTGACTTCATCCACACCGACCTCGATCAATTGCTCATCGCGAACCAGCGTGGCGGTTTTCGGGGCGAGCTTCATCAATCCGCGCAGCGCGTCCGTTGTGCGTCCTTTGGACATCGCCTCAAGCATTTTGCCGATGGTGATAAAGGTCGGGATCATGGCCGCGGACTCATAATAGAGCTGATTGTGATAAAGTGTCATCAGTTCCATGCTGTCCGCGCCGTTTGCGCTCAAGCCGCAGAGTTCGTAAAAGACGAAGGTGGACCAGCCGAAGGAGACCGAAGATCCCAACGCCACAAGCGTGTCCATATTCGGCGCGCCGTGCCGCAGGGAGCTGAAGCCGGAGGTGAAGAATTTGCCGTTGATGAGCATGATCACCGCCGCCAGAATCATCTGCGTCAGCGCGAGACCGGTGTAATTCCCCTTAAAATAGGCGGGCAGCGGCCAACCGAGCATCATATGTCCCATGGTGATATACATCAGCGCGGCGAGGAACACGGCGGAGAGGATCAGACGGCGTTTCAGCTTCGGCGTCTCATGATCCCGCAGAGCCTCTTCCTCCGCGGCATAGTCCGGCGCTTTCTTCACGTCCTCCGCGCCGCCCTTCAGGGACGCACCGTATCCCGCTTCCGTCACCGCCCGAATCACGGCATCCGGCGCGGCGGTTCCTTCCACGCCCATGGAGTTCGTCAACAGGCTGACGGAACACGCCGTCACACCCGGTACCTTGCTCACCGCTTTTTCCACACGCGCCTGACAGGCCGCGCAGCTCATTCCCGTAACCATGTATTGATCCATTGCGCACCTCCTTCAAGAAATCAAAAAAGGCCGTCGGAACAGCTTCCGACAACCTTTATCCTATCATATTTTCGGACAATTGCCAGTTAGAGGATATTAACCAATGACCGACCCTGTTTTTATCGCCGCACGTCCAACTGCTTTTTTATCTCCTCCAGATTCGCGCAGAAACTGATCCCTTCCTGCCGCAGAGGTGTAGACAGTCCCATCTCAATCATATGCGCGAGGAGCTGACGCAGCCCGGCGTAGTAGTCATTCAAATCATAGAAGATGCAGGGCGCGTCCATCTGCTTCAGTGAGACCTTTGACATGACCTCCGCGATCTCCTCCAGCGTACCCGTGCCGCCGGGGAAAGCGATGAAGGCATCTCCGAGTTCGATCATCCTGGCTTTGCGAACCGTCATATCCGGCGTGGCGATCAGGCGCGTGAGACCGGGATGGTCAAAGCCCTGATCGAGGAAAAACTGCGGCTCAACCCCAATGACCTCTCCGCCCGCTTCCAGAACGGAATCCGCGATCATGCCCATCAGTCCGTTGCGGGATCCGCCGTAAATGAGACGGTGCCCCGCCTGACCGATCCAGCTCCCCAATTCGCGAACCGCCTCCGTCAGCGCGGGATCATTTCCCGGATTCGCGCCAAGATATACCGTAATATTCATATATTTCTGTCCTTCCTGAATCAAAATTGTTCCTTATGCGGGCAGGCCGTCTCCGTCAACGGGAACAGCGCAGACAGGCTCAATCTCCGTGCTTTCGCGTTCGTTTTTTTGCGTATCGAGTCTCCGTATGCTTATATATTATAAATGAATCCTCTGTTTTGCCCCCTATCGGGACTGATATCGGCAAAATGATTTAGAATTAGAGGAGAACCATACCGGGAGTTTGACACTTTAAAACAAACCTTAAAACAAATGTAACAAGAATCTCCTCGTAAAAGAGGAGTTTTTCATTTAAAAAGTCGTCAAATTGAATGTCATATTTTATAGTGATATTTAGCAATATTGTGGTATAATGGGTTTCGGGCTGGGTTATTGAGCTTTCAGCATCAAAGAACAACAATCACGTTTTCGCGCTTTTAGTGATATGAATATGACAGTTGTTCCCGGCGATGGTCATATTCCGGCTTACACAAAAATTGATTTGACGGATGCTTCGCATAAATAATTTGGAGTTCATGCCAACAATGAAATCGTGTCACAAAGAAATATGGAATAATTTGTTATGAAAACCAAAAAGTAATCTCTAAAAAAAATATTACTATACTTTTCATCATAAAAAAAGACACTTTACCTGTATTTTTACGAGGTAAAGTGCCTTTTCTTAACAAATTAAGTGTCAAAGATGGGATTATAAGGCTTTCGGTGCATTTGTGAGGAAAAACATGACATCCCATTTTCAGGAGCTGCTCTGCCTGTCATTCGGAAAGAAAACCGGCTCAGCCCGGGGAGTTTGTATGTTACAATAGATGCATGAACCCTGCTGTATCAATCATTATCCCTGT
>CAVESB010000081.1:0-8060 GCA_963618265.1 bacterium | reverse complement strand
CCAATGTCAAATTAATGTCGTAACGATAGTAACGGGCAGGAAGAACAGGAAGGGGAGAGACGTGAGGCGTTGGCACAGACGACAGTAAAAGCTGTGCCATTGCCCGCTCTCCTCATCCCGTGGCATTGTGTACAAGCTGAGTTCTTCTTCACCCTCCGCAATCGCAGCGGGCGGATCCGGCGGCGATGCCGGTTTTCATGTTATACTCCCATCTTTGACACTTAATTTGTTAAGAAAAGGCACTTTACCTCGTAAAAATACAGGTAAAGTGTCTTTTTTATGATGAAAAGTATAGTAATATTTTTGTGATTATTTTTTTGTTTTTGTAAGGATTTTTCCCATATTTCTCTGAGAAACGATTTCATAATCGGTATAGAATCCAAACGATTTATGCAAGGCATCCGTCAAATCAGTTCTTGTGTAGGTCGGAATATAACCGTCACCCGGAACAACCATCATATTCATATCGCGAAGAGTGTCAATGATTGAATCGCAGGTAAAACGGAAATCAAGCTTTTTCTCGAGGATTCTATAAACAATGAGAGCAATGAAACAGGTAATGAAATGCGCAGTAATACGATCTTCCCTGGAAAGATAGACCGGACGGGCTTTGCATTCATGCTTCATGATACGGAAACATTCCTCAATTTCCCACCTCTTTTTATTGATATCAATAATAACCGCAGCGGGGTCGAAAAGATTTGTACAAATCGCATAAAAACCGTCATAAATCTCTTCTTCGGCAATACGTCCGGAATTCAAAGACAATTTTGATTTTTCTGCCAATTCACCGTCCTTCGTGCAATGCTTTTCATCAATAAATCTTTTGGGGTCATTTTGCTTCGGCGAAATTTTTCGATTTGAGTCGACCATTTTTTGAGCCCGTTCGATTTGTCCGGCACGTATTTTTCTGAGGTAATCGCGATATTTGAACGAGAAGGTGACGATAAGTCTCTGTTCCTGATCATTATCATTGATCCATCGTTCTTTATAAAAGACTTTGTCGTAATACTTCTGAAAAACTTCGTCTTCCATAGCTTCAATATCATCAATGTTGTAAATCGAATTATCGCCGGGAAGACACCAGTTATCCGGAGACAGCGCAAAATCACGGAGAAACGATTTCAGTTTCTTGAGCGATTGCACAGTTATGAAGCTGCGTGAAAATCTATCATTGAATTTACGATTCTCCGTTGATCCTAAACCGGCATCAGTACACACGACCATCCTGTCGATATCAAAATCATTTAGCAATTTCTTCTCCAACGGGATCATGGATGGCTGTTCGCTGTCATTTCCCGGAAAAACAGAAAAAGCCAGCGGGACACCGTCTGCATCCATAAAAAGCCCCATTTGCACAATTGGATTCGGTCGATGTTCTTTACTGTAACCGTATTTCCGGAATTTGTCTTCTTTTTCAACTTCAAAATAATAATTTGTGCAGTCGTAATACAGAATACGATCCTGCCTTTTGAAAATTACTTTCGAGTTTTCATATATTTTTGACTGAATAAAGTCGTTTTCTTTTGCCAAAACTTCCAGTGCCCGATATACATGCTGTATATCGAATGAAGTTTTTTCAAGAAACTTTCCGGACGTTTCCCATGTGGATTTTTTAGATCCCGGGTAAATGATTCTTGAATAGACCAATCGGGACAGAATTTCGTTCAGATCGTAGGTGAATTTGTATTGTTTAGCGATCGCGTCACAAATCTTATCAATTTTCAGATCATAATAGATATCCTGTAAAAACAGATATCCCACATTGGCTGATTGTCGTTGCCCCTTTTCAATGCGTTTTTTCCCGGAAAAGCGGATATTTGCGCCTTTCTGATTCTCCTTTTCCTGCGCGGTCAGTTCTTTCACATATTGGCGAGCCCATTCGTACGGATCCATATCGCCGCATTTTGCTTTGACTTCTTCCAGCGTTCCGATTTTTTCAACGGTTTTTGTTGTTGATTTGCCATTGATAATTACCGATTTACTTGCGTAAAGGTGAACTGTATTCTTTGATTTCGATATCGTAAGTTTCATAACCTCGCTCCGACATCAATTATATCACACTATCACTAAATATCACTATAAAATATGACATTCAATTTGACGACTTTTTAAATGAAAAACTCCTCTTTTACGAGGAGATTCTTGTTACATTTGTTTTAAGGTTTGTTTTAAAGTGTCAAACTCCCGGCTTTCGATTCCTTCCGCTGTCAATTATAACGCGGATTTATCACCGGCACGCGGATCATAAGCATAAGCGGTATGGCGGCGGCGCCGTGCTTTCGTTGATAAGCCGGTTTTCTCATGAACCGTCGGATAGAAATCAATCACCAACCTTTTTCGATTTCAAAAATAGTTGTATAATGTATTTGTTAATCAATTCTGAAATGACAGTGAATGATTTCGTGTTGAATTAATAAGTCAAACTTATCTATCCTATCTTGAAAAGGAGAATGAAATATGTCAGGCCATTCTCATTGGGCTACAATCAAACGTAAGAAGGGTGCGGGCGACGCGAAGCGTGGTCAGCTCTTCACTAAATTGGCGAAGGAAATCGTATTAGCAGCACGTGACGGCGGGGATCCCGATACCAATTTCCGGTTACGTCTTGCGATTGACAAAGCCCGTTCCAACAACATGCCGAAGGATTCCATCGACCGAGCCATTAAGCGTGGTACCGGTGCTGACAAAGACGGCCTCGTCTATGAAGATGTGACCTATGAAGGCTACGGACCGAAGGGCGTCGCGCTCATCATCGAGTGCGTTACCGAAAACCGCAACCGTACTGTTGCTGATGTCCGCCATGCGCTGACCCGCGCCAACGGCAACCTCGGCGAATCCGGCTCTGTTGCCTGGCAATTCTCCCGCAAGGCATATTTCCTTATCTCTGAATGTTCCATGGACTTCGATGCCCTGTTTGAGTTGGCTCTCGAAGCCGGTGCCGATGACATTCAACAGAATGATGACGGCTCCATTGAAATTTACGCCGATGTGGAAAACTTCAAGAGCATTTCCGATGCTCTGTTCGCTGCCGGCCTCCATATGGCGGAAGGCGAAATCAAGCAGATCCCGAATCAGCCGATGGAACTCTCCAAGGAAGATACGCTCCAGGTTCTGCGTGTCGTCGATGCGCTTGACGAACTGGATGACGTCAACAACGTCTATCATAACATGGTCGTCAGCGACGATATCTATGACGAATTGGAAGACTGATTCCGAATGATCGTTCTGGGGATTGATCCCGGTACCGCGCTGACCGGATACGGCTTTATTGACGTATCCGACCGCGATGACCTCAGGGTCATTGATTACGGCGTAATCTCCACCCCGGCCAAAGAGAAAATGGAACACCGTCTTCTGACGTTATTCGATGTATTGACAGAAAAAATGCTTCTCCATAAGCCCGCGTACGGGGCTGTGGAGAAGCTGTTTTTTTCAAACAACGTAACCACTGCCATTTCTGTCGGACAGGCACGCGGCGTTGTGCTTCTCTGCATGGCGCGCGCGGGCATCCCGATCGCGGAGTATACCCCGATGGAGATCAAACAGGCTGTGGTCGGATACGGCGGCGCGGAGAAAAAACAGGTCCAGCTCATGGTAAAATCCATTCTCGGGCTTGACACGATCCCCAAACCCGATGACGCGGCAGACGCGCTGGCGGCGGCAATCACCTGCGCCTCCGGGCTCGCCTACCTGCGTATGATGAACGAGAACGGATTATGATCATCACTTCTGCGGCAAACCCGCGCATCAAAGAAATCCGCAAACTCCGGGAACGCAAAGAACAAAAGCGTACCGGTTTGTTTTATATGGAAGGTCTGCGCATTATCGGTGAGGCTTTCGATAAGGGCGCGGACGTGAAGACGCTCATCGTCTGCCCCGAACTGCTCAAGACGGAGTACGGACTCGGATTGTCTGCCCGCGCCCGCGAACTCGGCATTGAAATTCTTGAGGTGTCTCAGCCGGTTTTTGAGTCTGTCGCGGTCAAAGAGAATCCGCAGGGTCTGGCGGCGGTGGCGGCAATGCGCTTTTTTGAACTTGATGATCTGAACCGCTCGAAGGGCATCATTTGTGCGCTGACGGAAACCGCAGATCCCGGCAACCTGGGCACGATCATCCGCACGGCGGACGCTGTGGACGCGAACGGTGTCATTCTGATCGGCGACTGCACAAGCCCCTACGACATCGGCGCGATCCGCGCTTCGATGGGGGCAATCTTCTCAACAAAAATCGTGCGGACAGACTTGGCTTCTTTCATCGCGTGGAAGCATAAGACCGGGCTGCAGCTTGTCGGTACGTCGGATAAATCCGCGACGGATTACGTGGATATTGACTACGCCGATCCTGTCATTCTGCTGATGGGATCCGAACGGGCAGGAATGTCTCAGGCGGAGTTTGAAGCCTGCGATGCTGTCGCGGCGATTCCCATGCTCCGCTCCGGCGACTCCCTGAATCTCGCTGTTGCCACGGGTGTCATGCTTTATGAAATCTATAACGCTCAGCGGGGTAAGTGACCGGCGCAACTGACCGGGGAAGGAAAATCGTATGATCGCGCGAATTGAAGGAATCATCGCGGAAATTCAGTCGGACGGCATCGTCGTCATGGTCGGCGGACTGGGCTTGAAGGTCTTTACGCCCGCGCCGCTGCTTGATGATGTTGAGGAGGGCAAAGCGATTGCCCTGCGGACGCATCTCATCGTCAAAGAGGATCTGCTCGCGCTTTACGGCTTTAAGACCGAGGATGAGCGTTCCATGTTTGAGATGCTGCTTGGCGTGAGCGGTGTCGGACCGAAGCTCGCGCTCTCGATCCTTTCAAACAGCTCCACGGATGCTGTCCGCCGCGCCGTCGTGCAGGAACAGCCGGATTATCTCGCCCGCGTCCCCGGACTCGGCAAGAAGACCGCGCAGAAGATCGTTCTGCATTTGCAGGGGAAAATCACCGAGAATTCTGCTGTCGGCGGCATTGCCGATCTGCGAAATACGGATTATGAAGTTGTCGAGGCGCTGACGGCACTGGGTTACAGTGTTGTGCAGGCGCAGACTGCGGTGCAGTCTCTCCCCAAAGGGACGCCCGACGATGTCGAAGAAAAACTGCGGCTCGCGCTGCAATCGCTGGCGTAGCACAGACAGATCGTCAGATTTTCATCAATCGTCAACAGCCGGAAATCTCCGTCGCGATTTCTGCCTGTTGACGATTGACTGTCGATTGAGCGGAAAGGAACAACATATGGAAAACTCATTGCGCGTTGTCGGTGCGCGCGGACATAACCTGAAAAATGTCACCGTGGAGATCCCGCGGGATAAGTTCGTGGTGATCACGGGCTTATCCGGGTCGGGCAAGTCGTCCCTGGCGTTCGACACGATTTTCGCCGAAGGGCAGCGCCGTTATGTCGAGTCGCTCTCCTCTTACGCCCGTCAATTCCTCGGTCAGATGGATAAACCTGAAGTGGACGTGATCGAAGGACTTTCGCCCGCGGTCTCGATTGACCAGAAAGGCACTTCCCGCAATCCGCGTTCAACAGTCGGCACGGTCACTGAGATTTATGACTATTTCCGTCTGCTGTTCGCCCGCGTCGGCATCCCGCATTGCCCGATCTGCGGGCGTGTGGTGTCGCGTCAGTCGTCCGAAGAGATCACGAATACCGTGGCTGCGCTGCCGGAGGGAACCCGCGTCATGATCCTCGCTCCGGTCGTCCGTGCCCGCAAAGGCACCTATCAGTCGGTGCTTGAGGACATTCGCAAGGGCGGTTTTGTCCGTGCGCGCGTGGACGGCACAGTGTACTCCGTTGATGATGAGATCACCCTCGATCGTTATAAGACTCACACCATCGAAGCCGTTGTGGATCGGCTGGTCATCCGTCATGATACGGAAGACGAAGAGGAAGCACGGAACCGCATGACCCGACTCGCGGACTCCATTGAGACCGCCCTTAAGGTCGGCGAAGGCTTCGTGACGGTCGTCAACCTTTCCAAAGATCCCGCGGAGGATATGCAGTTTTCGGAGTTTCTCGCCTGTCCGGAACACGGATACAGTATTCCGGAAATTGAACCGCGCACTTTCTCTTTCAACACACCTCACGGCGCCTGTCCGGACTGCCAGGGGCTCGGCGTGAAATTCGAACCGGATCCCTCACTCATCGTCCCCGATGAGTCTCTGTCCCTGAACCAGGGCGCGATCGCTGTCATGGAATGGCGCCCGTCGGATCGCCCGACCGAGGGCTACTATTGGCAGCAGCTGGTCTCCACCGCCGGTGCCTTCGGTATTGACCTTGATGCACCTTTCTCCTCCCTTAGCGCAGATCAGAAAGCCGTCCTGTTCTACGGGACCGGCTCAAAGAAGATCAAAATCGAGCTGAAAGGACGCAATGAACGTTATTCGTCCTACGAAGCCGCGTTTGAGGGCATTATCCCGAATCTAACGCGCCGCTATAACGAAACCAAGTCCGACTATATCAAGAACCAGATCGGGCAGTATATGCGCGAGATTCCCTGCAAGACCTGCGGCGGGAAGCGTCTGCGTCCCGAAGCACTGGCAGTCACCATTGAAGACAAAAACATTATTGAGATCACCGACCTCCCCGTTTCCCGCACGCTCGAATGGGTGCGGCATTTGGCTGAAGATCCCACGGCGCTGACCTCTAAACAGCGCGTTATCGCCGAAAAGGTCTTCCGTGAGATTATCTCCCGTCTGGAGTTTCTGGTCAATGTCGGTCTGGATTACCTGACCCTGTCCCGTTCCGCGGTAACCCTCTCCGGCGGAGAGGCGCAGCGCATCCGTCTCGCTACGCAGATCGGTTCGCAGCTTATGGGCGTGCTGTATGTCTTGGACGAGCCGTCCATCGGTCTGCATGCGCGGGACAACACCAAACTTTTGGCTGCCCTGCGGAAACTGCGCGACCTCGGCAACACGGTGATTGTCGTTGAGCATGATGAAGAGACCATCCGTGCCGCGGATTGGATTGTGGATATGGGCCCCGGTGCCGGTGTTAACGGCGGTGAGGTTCTTGTCTCCGGCACATTACAGGATGTGCTCAACTGTCCCCGTTCCCTGACGGGGGATTATCTCAGCGGGCGGAAATTCGTTCCCGTGCCGAAGACGCGGCGCAAGTCAAAGCAATGCCTTGAGATTGTCGGCGCGGCGCAGAACAACCTGAAGCATATCAACGTCAAGATTCCGCTGGGCGTGTTCGTCTGCATCACGGGCGTTTCCGGCAGCGGCAAATCCTCGCTGATGAACGAAATCCTGTATAAATCTCTGGCACATACCCTGAACCACGCGCACACCATCCCCGGAAAGCATAAAGCGATCCGCGGTACGGAATATCTTGACAAGATCATCAACATTGATCAGTCTCCGATCGGGCGCACACCGCGTTCCAATCCGGGGACGTATACCGGCATTTTTGACGAGATCCGCAAGCTCTTCGCGGAGCTGCCCGAGAGTAAGCTGCGCGGCTACACCGCCGGGCGTTTCTCATTCAATGTCCGTGGCGGACGCTGTGAGGCATGTCAGGGACAGGGACGGCTCAAGATCGAAATGCAGTTTCTGCCGGATGTCTATGTTCCCTGCGAAGTTTGCCACGGAACCGGATATAACCATGAGACCCTGCAGGTGAAGTACAAGGGCAAGTCCATCGCGGATGTGCTTGACATGACGGTTGATGACGGCGTGGAATTCTTCTCCGTCTTCGATCCCATTGTTTCCAAACTCAAGCTCCTGCAGGAAGTCGGGCTCGGCTACATCAAGATCGGGCAGTCCGGGAATACACTTTCCGGCGGTGAGGCGCAGCGCGTCAAACTTTCCAAAGAGCTTGCCCGCCGTGCGACGGGGCGCACACTTTATATCCTTGACGAGCCCTCTGTCGGACTGCATTCTGCGGATGTTCATAAGCTGATTGAAGTGCTTCAACGGCTTGTTGACCAGGGTAATTCGGTTCTGATTATTGAGCACAATATCGACATCATCAAAGTCGCGGATTATCTCATTGATCTCGGCCCCGAAGGCGGGGACAAAGGCGGCACGTTGGTCGCCTGCGGCACGCCGGAGCAGGTGTCGAAGG
>CAVESB010000080.1:0-8075 GCA_963618265.1 bacterium | reverse complement strand
TGCTTGCAGTCCTTGTTATCGTCAAGCATCCAATTGATTGGGTGGACGGGCATCGGGTAATCGAAATAGACTTTGACCGCGCTGACCCAGGTGTCTTCAGCCATTTCCTTTTCCAGTGCCGGGACGTAAAGGATCGGGTCGCCGTTGGCGCGGATGAACATACCCAACGGGCGTTCGGTAGACTGATGAAAGAAACCGCCGGCGTAAAAGATGTTGAACGGGTCAAGCAGCAGTATTGCGTCCAGACCTTCATCGGAGAGGGCTGCTTTGACGGACTTTGTTTTGTTGATGTACCATTCAGTGGTGAGTTCAAGCGGCATAATATGTGGTTCCTGTCTGTGATTTGATTGCGAAATGCGGTTTATGCTGTTACGAAAGGAAACTTGATGATACAATCATTATAATCAAAAACCGATTGAAATTTTGCTGTACCCCCATCTCTTGTAAGGATTGATGGGGCTTATTAATGAATGTCACAGAATTTGCGTGAATTTATACCGCGGTCGTGATGATCTTTATACAGCGGGATTGATATTAAAATTTTCATACGAAATACGCGGTTTTTGTGCTAATACGTAGGTTGTGGGAAACGTAAGAGTTCCCTGAAACTAAAAATTTAAGGAGATAATATGATTTTACGTGTTCATCACATTGGTCTGGTAGTTGAGGATCTTGAAAAGGCTGTCAAGAATTACGAGAAACTGTTCGGCACCAAAGCGACTGATTTCCGCAATGACCAGGGCAAGAAAAACGGCGTAAGCCATCAGCTCGATGCCCGCATCATGATGCCGAACGGCTGCTGGCTTCATCTGGTTCAGAACTGGAATCCGGATTCCCGCGTCAACAAATTCCTGCAGAAGCATGGTGAATCTCTTGAACATGTTGCTCTTGAAACCACTGACATTGAAGAAGAAGTCAATCATCTGCGCAGCATCGGCTGCCCGGTTGTTGACGATAAGATCAATAACGCTGCCGATGGTTTTGAGTCCTTCGTCACTCCTGAAGACGGTATCGGTTTCACTGTTGAGCTGATCCAGCCGCATAAGACTTCCTATGGCTTCGAACCCTGGAAGTGTTCCAACCCGAACGTTCTCGGTATCCAGCACATCGGCGTCGCCTGCAAGAATGTCGCCGCTTCCACAGAGAAATTCGCGAAACTGTTCCGCCTGAAGCCTGCCGGTCTGCGCACCGACCAGCACTACGGTACCCAGACCGATATGATGATCGAGCCGGGCAACGACCGCATGTGGTTCCACCTTGTTGAGAGCACTGATCCCTCCAACCGTGTCACCCAGTGGATGTCCAGACACGGGGAAGGTCTTGAACACTTGGCTGTTGAAGTTGCCGATATCCGCCGCGCTGTGAAGCGTGTCAAGGCCGCCGGTGTTCCGCTCTTTGAAAACAAGATTTTCCTGGATCGCGAAGACGGTTTCGAAGCTTTTGTTTATCCCGAATACAACCACGGCGTTACCATCGAACTCATTGAGCCCTACATTACCAGCCGTGGCTACCGCTATAAGGCTGAGGATTTCTAAATCATTCGGATGAATCAAAAAAGGTTCAACGCTTCCTGCGGGAAGTGTTGAATCTTTTTGATACGAAACGCTAACGATTCAAAGGATATTCATGAAAATTCTTGTTCTGAACCCCAACACTTCCGAGGTTGTCACGAATAAAGTGGCTGCTGTGATCGAAAAGATCAAGAGACCCGACACCATCGCAGTCTGTGAATCTGCTCCGCACGGCCCTGTCTCCCTCGAAAGCTTTTATGATGAAGCCCGCGCCACTTTCTACACGGTTGAACGCGTTAAGCAGGCGAACGATGAAGGCTTCGATGCGGTCATTAACGCCGCTTTCTGCGATCCCGGCATTGAGGCGATGAAGGAAGTCTCTACGATTCCGGTGTACGGTCTCGAGGAATGTGCTTTCTCTGCCGCGCTGCTCTACGGCAACAAGTTCGGCATTCTGACCGAGAAGAAGCACAAGGAAGCTGTCAAGTCACGCGAAGTCCGCAAGCACGGTCTGGAATCCCGCTTTGCCGGTGTCAAATCCCTGAACATGGGTGTCGTTGAAATGGCCGAGCAGCCGGAAAAGGTGAAGGAAGTCGGCATCCGCGCCGCCAAGGATCTCATTGATGACGGTGCAGAAGTGATTATCATGGGCTGCGCGTCCATGGCAGGTTATTCCGAAGATATTGAAAAGGAGCTGGGCGTTCCGGTGATTGACCCGACTTCCGTTGCTTTCAAGATGGTCGAAGGGCTGACCGATCTGGGACTCCGCCACGCGAAAATCGGCTTGTATTCCACGCCGAAACCGCAGAAAATGCTCTGATCAACAGATAGAGTCGCGCTATGAAGAGTTTGTACCGCACGGACGAAGGGCATCCGATCAATCGGAATCGGATTAATGAATTCAATCAATCCATTCAGAGTGAACTGCTGGATGCCGTCAAGGAAGTCATCGCGACTGATCCGCTGGAAATGACAAAAATCATCCACCGCGGAGAAGCTGCCATTGCTGCATATCTGGGTTTCCCGTTCGCCGTGGGCACTAATTCCGGCACGACCGCGCTGCGCGTCGCGTTGCTTGCGCTTGGACTCAAACCCGGTGATGAAGTCATCACGGTTGCCAACTCCGACATGGCAGACACGAATGCCATTGTCAACAGCGGCGGTGTTCCCGTCTTCTGCGATGTCAAAGAATCCGATTACACGATGGATCCTGAAAAAGTCGAGGCGCTGATCACTGCCAAGACCAAGGTGATCATGCCGGTGGACATCTACGGCAATCCCGCGGATATCGCTGCGCTGCGCCCCATTGCGGACAGGCATGGACTGCTGATCCTGCAGGACGCCGCGCTCGGCATCTTCTCAGAGGATTACGGAATGAAGGCCGGCCATTTGGCTGATATGGTGGCTTTCAGCACCTCCGGAACGAAACTGATCCACGGTATCGCTTACGGCGGTTACGTCCTTGCGAATGATCGGAAATACGAAAAAGCCTGTCATATCTTCGCGGAATACGGCGTGGATTACGCCCTCGGTGAAAACGACCCTTTCTATGGGATGCGCGGGCATGTCGCGAACGGCTGTAACGTCAAAATGCATCCGGTTGACGCGGCTGCGATCCTTGTAAAGCTCAAGTATTTCGACAGCTTCAAGGCAGATCGCAGACAGACGCTGGCTTGGTACACAAAACATCTCGCGGGCATCCCGAATGTGTTTATGCCGGCTTTCCGGGAAAGCTCTGTGCCGTGTGTACGCGAACTTGTGATTCGGGTGGTCACGCCCGAAGGCGGCAACCGCAAACGCAATGAGACCTTTCTCGCTTTGAAGGCGGAGAAAGTGCAATGCGCTGTGGGCTTCACCCCATGCTATCATAAACGTCCGATCGCGAAATGCTGCCCGGTTCACGGTTCGGATAACCTCCCGGTCTCGGAAAGACTGGATGATCAGAGTCTCTCTCTTCCGTGTGATATTTCAATGAATGAAGACGATGTAATCCGTGTCTGCTCCGTCATCCGTGAATGCATGGCGAAAGGATAATCAAAAAAAATCGGTTTTCAGAATCGGGTATATATTTAAGAAATGCCGCGTCTGCGGCTTTTACGAACAAAAAGAAAAGGGAATTAAGATAAATGGGAAATACTGTAATTGAACGAATGGGATCTCGGAATCTGCGTCCGCTGGGGCAGGTAACTCCCCGTACCAAGATGATGGCTGTCGCGTCCACGCTGGATGATGTCATTCTTCTCGGCCGCGGCGATCCGGATCTCGATACGCCGGCGCACATCAGTGCTGCTGCTATTAAGGCGATTGAGAACAAAAAGACTCACTACAGCGATATCCGCGGTCTGCCCGAACTTCGTCAGGCGATTGCCAACAAACTGAAGCGTGACAATGACTGCGATTACAACTGGGAAAACGAAATTATTGTTACCTGCGGTGCCCAGGAAGCGATGTTCCTGACCATGCTCGGCATTTTGAACCCGGGCGATGAAGTCCTTGTCGGCGAACCCCGCTACAACGCTTACGACGAGGCCATTGAAATGGTCGGCGGTGTCGTGAAAGTCATCGAATGTCTGCCGGAAGAGAATTGGTGCATTACCCCGGAACGTCTGCGCGCCGCTATCGGTCCGAAGACCAAGGCACTGTCCCTTGTGAATCCGGGCAACCCCGCCGGTTTCTACACTCCCGATCAGATTCGTGCTTTGGCCGAAGTCGTCAAGGAAAAGGACATCCTTGTCATCAGCGATGAAATCTATGAAAACATCATCTTCGATGACACCCCGCATCTTTCCTTCGCCGCGATTCCCGGCATGAAAGAACGCACCATCACCCTGAACGGCCCGTCCAAGTCCTATGCGATGACCGGCTGGCGCTGCGGTTTCCTTGCCGCTCCGGCTCCTTTCTGCGAAATGCTGACCGAAGCTGCCCATACGCTCGCCATCTGCTGCCCAATGCCGACTCAGTATGCTGTTATCGAAGCCTACAACGGTCCGCAGGATTCCCTGAAAGAACAGCGTGACATTTACCGCTATCGCCGCGATATCATGTGGGATATGCTCAAGAAACTCGATTTTGAAGTTGTCACCCCGCGCGGCGGCTTCTACATCTTCTTCAATGTCACTTCCACGGGACTGGATCCGGAAGAGTTTTGTATGCGCCTGCTGAAGGAAGAACGGGTTTTGATCTTCCCCGGCTCTCTGTTCCAGGATCGCTCCAATAAGTACGCCCGCATTTCCCTGCTCGCTCCGACCGATCGTATCGAAGAAGCCGCGAAACGCATCGAACGCTTTGTCAAGAATCTGCGCAAATAAACGGATAAGCCGAAACATTATCCTGTTTTGGTCTTGAATAGTATAATCATGGTGCGAAACAGCCGAAAATCTGCGAAACACCATTGACATATCATAAAGGAGATTTTTAATGGCTAAAGAAATTACGATTGGTGACATCACCGTTAAAGCCGGTGAAGTGAAGCGCTGCCGTATCAATATCGGCAAGGACCTCTATGGCAACGAACGCGGCATTCCCGCGATCGTCTACAATGGCGCGAAAGACGGCCCGTGCCTTTGGCTGACCGGCTGCACCCATGGTGACGAACCGGAAGGTCCTTTCTCCATGAAGCTTTTGATGGACCGTCCCGAAATGGATGTTAAGAAGATGTCCGGTTCCGTCGTTCTCGTCCCTGCTTTCAATGTTGAAGCTGCCACCAACGGTCTCCGCGGCGACCCTCGCGATAACATGACCTATGACATGAACCGCATCTACCCGGGTGCCGAAAAAGGCTTCCGCACCGAGCGTGTTGCTTACATCTACAATCAGCTGCTTGAAAAGTACGCTGATTATCATCTTGCCCTGCATTCCGGCGGCGACCACTCCATGCTCTGCCGCGCTCACTTTGCTCCGGAAAATCCGGAATCCCTCGAACTGTCCCGCGCTTTGGGTCCGGACTTTGATCTTGCGATGAAATCCAGCGTCGGTTCCAAGGGTTCTCCGACTTCATGGCTCGCCGGTCTCGGCAAGGGTTCCCTGACTGTTGAGCACGGCGGCTGGTGCCGCTGCCTGCAGAACGACTTCAGAGAAGTTGCCGATGTCTATGTCAAGGCTTACCTCAATGTTATGAGGTACTTCCACATGATCGACGGCGAACCTGAAATTGCGAAGGTTGCCTATCGCGCGCATCAGGAAGCCTGCCTCGCCGGCGGTACCGGTATCTTCGTCGGTGAAGATGTTCCGCTCCGTGAATACATGGAAAAGGGCACCGTCCTCGGTCATATCTACAACCTTTGGGGTGAAGAAATCGACACCATCAAAGCTCCTGCCAACGGTCAGATCTTCGGTCTGCGCTCCAAGCCGGCCGTCATGGAAGGCGAATGGTGCTGCTTCTTCGGAGCGATCGACGAAGTCCGTGACGACATCCGCGTCCCTGCGAAGAAATAATCGAACCTTCGATATAAAATGAATATGAAGCTTGCAGTAACCGCGTAATTGCTGCAAGCTTCTTTTAAAATAGAAACCGTTTTCCGCGGCGAAATCCTTGGCTGTAAGCCGGCAATACCGGTTATCAAGACCCGTCCGCCGGGCTGCTGTTTCCGGCATTATGAGCAGGGAGTTCAATCGTGCCGCCAAACTTGATGCGGAGGGAGAAAAAGGAGAAAAAATGAAAGCTTATCCGGCACGGGAAAGAAAAGAAAATGTCTATCAACAGAACGGACGACCGATTGTGGTGAAGACACCGCATTTCAACGGCGACTCTGTCTGCGAATCTATCAACCGCTCTCTTGAAGCGATGGGCGGCATCAGCAAAACCCTTCATTACGGAGATTCTGTCCTGATCAAGCCGAACTTCAATTGCGCGGATCCGATTCCGCTTTCCACCTCGCTCGACACGCTCTGCGCCATGATTGAGATTCTTGAGGACTACGGTGTCAAAGCAACTGTCGGTGAAATGTGCGGGCGCGGTGCGTGGCCGACTGAGGAAGTCGTGACAAAGCTCGGCGTGCGCAGAGCCTTAAAGCGCTACGGCGTGGAATTCATCAACTTCCAGTACGACGAATGGATCCCGGTCGAGATCAACGGTGATTATTGGCAACAGATTCATATCCCACGCACCCTGTACGAAGCTGAACACCGCATTCTGATGCCGAACATGCGCTGCCACAGCTCTGCCCGTTATTCGGGAGCGATGAAACTTTTTGTCGGGAGTCTTTCTCCGGATGACCGCGAGATCATGCACAGCGACAAGGATAAGACCGAAGCCATGATCGCTGAAATCAATCTGGCTTGTCAGCCTGATTTTATCGTCATGGATGGACGCCGTTCCACAGTCGGCTGGGCAGGACGCGGCGAATATATCTATCCCAACGTGATTATGACCTCAGGCGATATGGTCGCGATTGACACCGAGGCTTATAAGATTCTTAAAGGCTATCCCGGCAGAAACCGCATCACCAATGTGGCTGTTGAAGATTTCATGATGCTCAAAACCGGCGTCAAGCACAAGCTCGGCAGCATGGACTATGAACTGATTGAACTTGAGGGGCATCTCGCGACCCGAGAAAGCAGCAACAACGATCCTGCCGCACTGGCAGTTATGAGCGATCTTTAAAAAGGAGCGTATACAAGCATGGGGAAATTAGACAATCAAATCGTTATTGTCACAGGCGCCGGCAGAGGCTGGGGGCAGGCGATTGCCGTCAAGACAGCCCGCGAAGGCGCGAATACCATTGTTGTCGCACGGACGCAGTCCGAAATTGACAACACGGTCAATATGATCAACGCTGAAGGCAACAGAGCCGAAGGGTACAGTGTGGATGTCAGTAATGACACCGAAGTGCTGAAAATGCTTGACGGTGTGATGTCGAAATACGGCCGTCTGGATGTCATGATCAATAATGCCGCGATTCTTCCCTTGAAGACCTTTGAGTCGGCGACGATGGAAGAAATTGACCGTGTCCTTGCCATTAACCTGCGCGCCTATCTTTTCATTTGCAAACAGGTCATTGAGCTCATGAAGAAGCAGGGCGGCGGCAGTATTATCAATGTTTCGTCCAACTCCGGCATTGACGGCTATGAGAATGAAAGTGTTTACTGTACTGCGAAGCATGGTATTGAAGGCTTCACGAAGTCCGTTGCCATTGAACTTGCGCCGCTGAATATTGCTGTCAACACCATTACTCCGGGAAGTTTGGAACACCGCATCAAGGCGACCAGCATCACGCAAAAGATGTGGGACGCTATGACAGATGAGGAACGCGCAGTATACACGGATCCGATTGAATACACAGAAGCTTTCGTGTATTTAGGCTTGCAGCGGCCTGCAAACGGCGGCATCAGCGGGAAGCGCATCAGCGCGTACAAGCTTTCCGAGCATATCCGCAAGGCGGGGTATAACCTGACTCTTGCTGACCTGAAACAGGAATCTCCGCTGTTGGGCTGGTTCTGATTTCACCTGCGGGACGGTCTCTTCTTGAGGCGGAAATCGTATTATTTCCCTGTACCCGCGGAATATGATGATCCCATCTTTGACACTTAATTTGTTAAGAAAAGGCACTTTACCTCGTAAAAATA
>CAVESB010000079.1:0-8131 GCA_963618265.1 bacterium | reverse complement strand
AAGCAGCACTGAGGCCGCCAATACTGAGAACATGTTGCCGAAGTTGGAGGATGCCGTCATCTTGATGTATTTGATCATGTTGGCGTAAGTCTTGCGGCCTTCGATGATGCCCTGCTCCAGAACCATCAGATCTTTTTCCAGCAGAATGACGTCTGCCGACTCTTTCGCCACGTCCACAGCGGTATCCACTGAAATGCCGATGTCCGCGGCTTTCATAGCGGCTGCATCATTAATGCCGTCCCCCATGAAGCCAACTGTATGACCATTCTCTCTGAGGATGGAGACCACGCGAACCTTTTGGCTTGGGGTCAGTTTGGCGAACACATCGGTGTCTTCCGCCGCTTTTGCCAGTTCCGCATCGCTCATGTTATCCAGATCGGAGCCAAGCAGCATATTGCGAACCTTCAAGCCGACCTGCTTGCAGATGGTGCGGGTCACTTTATCGTTGTCCCCGGTGAGAATCTTGGTGGTGACGCCGTGATTTTTCAGGGCGTTGATGGCATCTGCTGTGGACTCTTTCGGGGGATCAAGGAAAGCAAGATACCCGAGCAGCACCATGTCGCATTCGTCTTTTACACCGAATGCACCCACCTGAGGAGGATTGCTCTTTTGGGCAATCGCAAGGACACGGAAACCCTTGTCGTTGAGTCTGTCCACAGTGTCCAAAATGAGACTGCGAACAGCATCGGTCAGCAATTGCACTTCGCCGTCACACTCTGCATAAGTGCAGACAGAGAGCATTTCTTCCACGGCTCCCTTCGTCACCATCTGCGTCTTGCCGGTCTTGTCCTGCACCACCGTAGTCAGTCTGCGGCGGGTAAAATCGAATGGGATCTCATCCACCTTAACATAGTTTTCAGAAAGATCGAGAAGCCGCGAATCTGCCGCTTCCTCCTCCTCCGTCTTATGGATGATTGCCAAATCCATCAGGTTCTTATAACCGGTCTGGAAGTAGCTGTTGAGGTAAGCATGGCGCAGTACCCGTGTGTCCTCCTCGCCGTTGACATTGAGGTGATATTCCAGTACAACCTTATCTTGGGTCAGTGTTCCGGTCTTGTCGGTACAGAGAATGTCAATTGCGCCGAAGTTTTGAATCGAATTGATATTCTTGACAATGGTCTGCTTTTGGCTCATGGAGACAGCGCCTTTGGAAAGGCAGGTAGTCACGATCATGGGCAGCATCTCCGGCGTCAAGCCCACAGCAATGGCAATGCCGAAAAGAAACGCATCCAACCAGTCGCCATCGGAGATGCCGTTGATGATGACCACCAGCGGAACCATGACCAGCATGAAGCGAATCAGAACCCAGGAAACGGCGTTGACACCTTTCGTAAAGCTGGTTTCCACGGCTTCCCCTGCAATGGCAGATGCCATGGAGCCGAACAGCGTCCTGTCGCCGGTGCAGACCACAACGGCGGAGGCACTGCCGGACACCACATTGCTGCCCATAAAGGCAATGTTGGTGTAATCGGTGACACTCTTCTGCTCTGCGTTTACATTGGGCGTCTTTTCGATTGGCTCGCTCTCACCGGTAAGACTTGACTGGCTGACGAACAAGTCTTTTGCCTCCAGGATACGGACATCGGCGGGAATCATATCTCCCGCGGAGAGGTGAACAATGTCTCCCACAACAAGCTCGTCCAAGGGAATTTCCTCTTTTTCTTTCTCTTGGCGTGTGACGGTGCAGGTGGTGGTGATCATTGCAAGCAGTTTTTCCGCCGCGTTACCGCTTCTGGACTCCTGCACAAAACGCAGGACGCCGGAGATCAGCACCATCGTCAGGATGATGATCACCGTCAGCGGATTGAAATCCGCCGGCGTGCTGTCCAAAAGAGAGAAGCGCGGAAACACCATATCTGTCATGGCGGACACCACTGCCAGGCAAAACAGAATGGCGGTAAAGGGATTGATGAAAGCGCCTGTCAGCTGCTTGACAAGGGACTTCTTCTTTTCGCGGGTCACCTTGTTGCTGCCGAATTTGCTGCGGTTTGCGGATACAGCATCTTCATCAAGACCACGCGGCGTGGTGTGAAGATCCTTTAAAACTCCGTCGATGGGGTTGGTAGCTGCAAACCGGATGAGACGGTTCTGTTCGTCACGGTTCACGGTTTTTCCCGTTGCCTGACGGACAGCGATGCTGTTTTCTTTCTTGCTCATTGAGCTTGCCTCCTTTCAAACGGTTTTTTCGTCTGCACCTTATAAGCAGTACAGAACGCTGATTTCGGGATATTTTACCAAAGTTTTTCAGAATTGAAGCAGAACGGTTTTTACACTGTTCTTGCAAAGACTTGCGTTTACTCACGTAAACAGCCATCGCCTTGCCGTCCAAAGACGACGCGCAGATCAAAACGATGGACAAACGTTTCCCTGTCCAATTATATAACAGGTTCACAACAAACAGCTTGTTTTCCCTGATGGCTCGATTTCGCTATTATAATAAAACCGAGTTAAATATGCTTAAATTCAGGAGAGCAGTCTTATGAGCAGTGAATTAAGCGGCAATGAGATCCGCCGACAGTTTATTGAATTTTTTGAGAAAAAAGGACACACTGTTGTCCGTTCCGCAAGTCTGGTCCCCGCGGGGGATGCCACGCTGCTGTTCACGAACGCCGGCATGGTACAGTTTAAAGATATCTTCCTCGGCACCGACACCCGCCCTTATACCCGCGCAACCGACTCGCAGAAATGTATGCGTGTCGCAGGCAAGCATAATGATCTTGATGATGTCGGTCGTGACGACAGCCATCATACCTTCTTCGAGATGCTCGGCAACTGGTCTTTCGCCGATTATTACAAGAAGGAAGCCATCAGCTGGGCTTGGGAACTTCTGACGAAAGTTTGGGGGCTGGATCCGTCCAAACTTTACGCCACCTGCTTCAAGGATGAAAAGGGACAGGTACCCGCAGATGAGGAAGCCTACAATATTTGGTGCTCTCAGCCGGGCATGGATCCGAGCCATGTGATGTATTTCGGACGCAAAGAAAATTTCTGGGAAATGGCTGACACCGGTCCGTGCGGTCCCTGTTCAGAGATTCATATGGATATGGGTCCGGAACGATGCGAGAAAAGTGACGATCCGAACCATGTCTGCGGCGTAAACGGTGACTGTCATCGCTTCATGGAACTGTGGAACCTTGTCTTCATTCAATATAACCGTTTGGACAAGGATACATTGGCTCCGCTTCCGCATAAGTATGTCGATACCGGCATGGGCTTTGAGCGTATCGTTTCCGTGCTGCAGCACACAGATTCCAACTACAAGACCGATCTTTTCGCTCCTACCATGGCGAAGCTGCGTGAATTGACCGGCAAGACCGAAGAAGAAATGTATGCCGACTTTACGCCTTACCGTGTCATTGCCGATCACGGCCGTGCGGCTGCTTTCCTGATTGCTGACGGTGTCGTCCCCGGCAACATGGGGCGCAATTATGTCTGCCGAATGATTATTCGCCGTGCTGTCCGCTTTGGACAGCAGATCGGGTTGAAAGAACCCTTCATGAGCAAAATCGCGGATTCTGTCATCGAAAGTTACGGGGACGCTTATCCCGAGCTGCGTAAGAACCGAAAGTCTATTCTTGAGTCTATCGAATGGGAAGAAAACCGCTTCAACAAGACGTTGGACAACGGCATTGCACACCTGAATGAGATCGTTGAAGAGATGAAGAAGAGCGGGAAGACTGTTGTTGACGGCGCGACCTGCTTCGATCTCTATGCTACCCACGGTCTGCCGCTTGAAATCACCTTCGATCTTGTTCGTGATATGGGTTTGGATGTCGATCGCGAAGGTTTCGCAAAAGCAACCGAAGAACATCGTATCGCTTCCGGCGGCGGTAAGGCGATGGGCAAGATGGGCGGTGAGGATGCCGAAAAGTATGAGGGCTTTAACAAGCAGCTTCTCGCTGACGGCAAATTGCCCGATGGTAAAGTCGAGCAGAACCCTTACAGCATGGATCCCATCCAAACAAAAGCGGTCATGCTTATTCGTGACGGCGAACCCGTGAATGTACTCAATGAAGATGAGAACGGTGAGATTGTTCTTCCGTCCACCGGTTTTTATATTGAAATGGGCGGTCAGATTGGCGACCGCGGCACGATTACCGCTGCCGATGGCTCTGTCTTTGAAGTTGAATCCGTCCGCCGTCCCTCCGCCGGGCTGATCGTTCACAGCGGTAAGATGCTCAAAGGTTCAATCAGCGTTGATGATGAAGTCACTGTTGCGATTGACGCGAAATATCGCCATGACATTGCCCGCAACCATACCGCGACGCATCTGCTTCATGCCGCGCTGCATCAGGTGGTCGGTCCCGAAGCCCGCCAGGCCGGTTCATATGTTTCCGACACCCGTCTGCGTTTCGACTTCAACAGCAACAAAGCGCTGACCGCCGAACAGCTTGCCGAGGTTGAAGACATTGTTAACGAGAATATTCTGTCCGACCAGGGTGTTTATACCAAAGTCGAGAACATCAATGACGCTATCAATGAAGGCGTAACTGCGATTTTCAATGAAAAATACGGCGAGCAGGTTCGTGTCGTCCGTATCGGTGAAGAAGGCTGCGTCTCAGCAGAACTCTGCGGCGGCACGCATGTTTCCAACACCGGTGAGATCGGTTTGTTCGTCATTGTTTCCGAAGGCTCTGTTGCTACGGGTATCCGCCGTATCGAGGCCATTACCGGCCGTGCCGCTTCCGCCCGCGTCCGCAAGGGTATGAGCATGCTGCGCAGTGCCGCGAATACGCTCAATGTATCCCCCGAAGAGGTCGTTGCGAAGATTGAGATGAATCACGCCGCTTTGAGCAAGGCAGCCAAGGACATTGCTGAAATGAAGTCCAAGCTGGCTCTCAATGCCTTTGACGAAGTGAAGAAGAACGCTGTTATTGTCGGCGATACCGCCGTGCTGACTGCACAGATCCCCGATGCAAACGCCGATACCCTCCGCGCTATGGCGGATAAATTCAAGGATGAACATCCGAACGCCATCGGCGTCTTCTCGACCGTTGCCAACGGACAGGCGGTCTTTATTGTCAATGTTTCCGATGATCTGACCAAGCGCGGCATCAAGGCCGGCGATATTGCGAAGCAGATTTCCGCGGTTGCCGGTGGATCCGGCGGCGGTCGTCCGACTCTCGCGCAGGCCGGTGGCAAGATCCCTGAGAAGATTCCCGAATCTCTGGATCTTGCGCTTAAGCTGATTCGTGAGAAACTGAATCGATAAGCAACAGTCTCGGTACCGCTGAAACCGGCGGTACCGATGCTTCTGTTTTGCAGCAAGCGTGAAACCATTCCGCGAATTACTCGCTTTTGTTCAAAACATAACGGAAACACGGAACAATTCGCGGAATGGTTTATAATATTCGTAGTCAACAATTTCGTTCGATCAATGGAAAGGATTATTTCAATGAAACTCAATACCCGCACTATTGTCGGCATTGGTATCGGTGCTGCTGTTTTCTATGTGCTGAACCGCTTTGTCTCCATCCCGAGTGGTATTCCGAACACCAGCCTTAACACCGCTTATGCGTTCCTTGCCTTCATGTCTGTAATCTTCGGCCCTGTTGCCGGTGCCCTCATCGGTTTCATCGGACACACCTTGACAGACGCTACCGCCTACGGTTCCGTGTGGTGGAGCTGGGTCATTGTCTCCTGCTTCGTCGGCTACGTGATCGGTCTCTGCCGCTCCAAGGTCAATGTTGAGGACGGCTCTTTCAGCAAAAAAGAAATGCTGACCTTCAACCTGTATCAGATCCTCGCGAACATCATCGGCTGGGGTCTGCTGGCTCCTGTCCTTGACATTCTTATCTACAAAGAACCTGCCGACAAGGTCTTCCTCCAGGGTATTGTCGCCGGCACTGCGAACATTGTTACGGTCGCTGTTCTCGGTACGATCTTCCTTGCGATTTACGCGAAGACCCGTGTCAGCTCCGGCAGCCTTAAGAAAGAAAACTAAATTACTGTTTTTTGCTTATTTACATTCCCGGCATGTCTGCATGCCGGGAATGCTCAGCTTATAAAAGGACGGTCATGCAAACCGCAGCAGTTGAATTTAAAGATTTCACGTTCCAATATCGCGCGCAGTCCGAAGCCACACTCCGCAACATCAACCTGCGCATTGAAAAAGGGCAGAAGGTAATGATTGCCGGACCTTCCGGCAGTGGAAAAAGCACCATCGGGCATTGCATTAATGGCTTGATTCCGCATTATTACAAAGGGAATGTCGAAGGCGAACTTTATATCAACGGAAAAAACGCCGCGGATATGGATATCTTTGAATTGTCGAAGCATGTCGGGACTGTTTTGCAGGATTCGGACTGTCAGTTTGTGGGAATGACTGTTGCCGAAGATATCGCGTTCGCCCTTGAAAATGACTTGACACCGCAGTCCGAGATGAAGGAACGTGTGGCAAGGACGGCGAAACTGGTCGGTATTGATGCTCATCTTAAATCTCATCCGCAAGAGCTTTCCGGCGGGCAGAAACAGCGTGTCTCGCTCGCGGGTGTACTGGTAGACGACGTTTCGATTTTGCTTTTCGATGAGCCGTTGGCAAACCTCGACCCGGCGACAGGGAAGAACGCCATTGAGTTGATTGATGATCTGACGATGGAATCCGATGTTACGGTGATCATCATCGAGCACCGCGTTGAGGATGTTCTTTGGCGCAAGATGGATCGCATTGTTCTCATGAACGAGGGCGAAATCATTCGGGATGACACTCCGGATAATATTCTGGCTTCCGGAATTTTGCGGGATTCCGGTATTCGCGAGCCACTCTATGTCACAGCGCTCAGCTATGCCGGGATCACAATTACACCGAAAATGCATCCCGACAATTTGAAAGACATGGAACTCATGCCGTTCCGTGACAAACTGCAGGAATGGACCCGTTCTGTTGCTCCTGCGGAAGCACCGGCTTTGGGTGATGAGATTCTTTCCTTTAGAGATATTAGTTTTGCGTATAACGAAAACTCCCGACAGGTTCTCAACGACATCAGCTTCTCCATCCGCCGCGGTGAGATGAGTGCGATCGTCGGAAAAAACGGTGCAGGTAAGTCCACTTTATGCAAACTGATCTGCGGATTTATCAAGCCGCTTTCCGGACAGATCCTGATCGAGGGTAAAGACGCGGCGCAGGAGTCGATCTTCGAACGTGCCAAGACTGTCGGCTATGTGATGCAGAACCCGAATCAGATGATCTCCAAGCCTATGATCCGCGAGGAAGTAGGTCTGGGGCTTGAACTTCTCGGCAGGGAACAGGCGGAAATTGACAGCCGTGTGGATGAAGTCCTGAAAATCTGCGGTCTTTATCCCTTCCGTAATTGGCCTGTTTCTGCATTGAGTTACGGACAGAAGAAACGTGTGACGATTGCCTCCATTCTGGTTCTGGAACCGCAGCTGTTGCTTCTGGATGAACCGACTGCGGGACAGGACTTCCGGCATTATACCGAGATTATGACATTTTTGCTGAGCCTGCGCAAGCGCGGGTTTACAATCCTGATGGTTACGCATGATATGCACCTGATGCTGGAATACGCTCAGCGCGCGATTGTGCTCGCGGACGGGCATTTGATTTGTGATGAAACGCCGGAACAGGTTCTGACCGATCCCGACATCATCCAACAGGCGAACTTGAAGGAAACCAGTCTTTTCACGCTTGCCGAACGAGCCGGTCTGGATGACTCGCTCGGATTTATCCGCAGCTTTATTTCTTATGAGAAGGAACTTCGCGACTGATGGCAGCCACACGAATTATCAGTTATATTGACCGCGACACTCCGGTTCATCGCCTCTGCGGTGCGACGAAATTAATCGTGTTCCTTGTGTGGACGATTGTCTGCATGCTCACCTACCATACCTATGTGCTGCTTGGCGCACTGGCGTTCGGCGTTACGGTGTTTTTTCTCGCTAAAATCAAGTACAAAGAAGTGAAATTCGTGCTCTTGACGATCCTTTTCTTCCTTGTGCTGAATACGCTTGCGATTTACATTTTTTCACCGGAAGAGGGCGTGAAAATTTACGGCACCCGACATGAGATTTTCCGCTTCAGTTCGCGCTATACCGTGACGAAAGAACAGCTCTTCTATATGTTCAATGTGATGCTGAAATACTTCACGGTTGTGCCGATCGCACTGCTTTTCAT
>CAVESB010000078.1:0-8364 GCA_963618265.1 bacterium | reverse complement strand
GTATAATTGATGGCAGTGAACTTCTCTGAAATCCATGGAAATTTGAAACAGATTCCGCGAAATTGAAACGCAGACTGTTTCTCCCGAATCTTCCCAAAAAAGGCGAAAGGCTTTAAAATACGATTATACATCGTGCCGCCTTCTCCGGGAGATGTCCTCCCGGCCCGGGGGTAACTGACAGAAACGGAACAAAAGAATATGATTATGTCACCTATTGAAAAGGTTCGCCGCTTTTTGAAGCTGGAAATCAGCCGAAACTGCGACAACAGAGCTGTTGTCGGCGGTTTGGATAAGTTTTTGCCGAACTGGCAGAAAGAATCGGCGACTGCGGGCGTGGATGCCGAACTGATTGCGAAGGTCTCCGCCTTTTTGACGAATTATGAAAGCATGGACAATGACGCACGCAAGAAGTCTGCTCATGAGATTTTGCATGCCCTTCCCGAACCGGAAGTGCGTCCGGAGCGTCAGAAACGCAAAGAGCGCCCCGAACGCCGTGAACGCCGTGACCGCCCCGTGCGTGAGGAAGCACCCGCCGCTGACGCAGAGAAGACAGCGTCCGACGCCGTGACAGAAGCACCCGCCGCGCCGCAGCCTCCGCTTCCCCGCGTGAGCCATGAACCGCGAACCGAGGCGCACGCGGCGCCTGTCAGCGAACTGCGCAGAAAGTTCGGCCGCATCCGCACGCTGCCCGCCGGACCGTCCGTCGAAAGTCCCGTCTCCGATATTCCTGGGATCGGTCTCAGCAACGCCAAGTCGCTGGCGAAGCAGGACGTTTACACCGTGCGCGATCTTCTTTATTATCTGCCGCGCCGCTATGACGATTATTCCACTTGCCGCTCGATCAGCCGTATCGTTCCCGACGAAGTCGTGACCGTCATCGGTGTTGTGCGTTCCATTAATATCGGACAGCGCGGAAAGTATCAGATCACCGAGGCGATTATTCACGATGGCAGCCGGGATTTGTACGGCAATACCGCCGTGCTGCGTGTGGTGTGGTTCAACCGTCCGTGGATCATGCGTCAGGTCACCCCCGGTATGGGTATTGTGCTTTCCGGTAAGATCGACATTTTCCTCGGACGCCCGGTGATGACCAATCCTGAATGGGAACCTACGGAACAAGATAATATCACGACGAACCGCATTGTGCCGGTTTACGCGCTGAACTCCGGGCTGAAGCAGAATTACCTGCGCCGTATGATCTTCAATACGGTTCGCCATTGGTCAAACCGGCTGCCAGAATTCCTGCCGGATTCCGTTTTGGAATCCGCGGACCTGCTGCCGCTGCCGTTGGCGATTTCGCAGATTCATTTCCCCGATAACCGCGATATGCTCGCCTACGCCCGTGAGCGTCTGGCGTTTGATGAAGTGTTCCTGACTCAGCTCAATGTCCTTGCGCAGAAGCGGGATTGGCATGAACTTGAGACCGAAGCCGTCTCCGTCAGTGACGATACGCTGAATGACGGCTGGATCGCGAAGCTGCCTTACAAGCTGACGAACGCGCAGCTGAAAGCCATTGCCGACATTCGGCGGGATATGGCATCCGGGCATCCCATGAACCGTCTGGTACAGGGTGATGTCGGCTCCGGCAAGACGGTCATCGCCTGCATTGCCGCCCTGATCGCCGCCTCAAACGGCGGACAGGCTGCGGTTATGGCGCCGACGGGCGTCCTCGCGGAACAGCATTACCGCAATTTCCTGCGCTTCCTTGAGAATATCGGAGAGGACGCAGGTGTGAGCACCGAACAGGTCGCCCTGATCACCGGCGCGACAACGGACTCCGTAAAGAAAGAGATTCGCGAACGCCTTGAGAACGGCGATATCCGCGTCCTCATCGGGACGCATGCCCTCATTGAGACGCCGGTTGTCTTCAAGAAGCTGACATTGGCGGTTATTGATGAGCAGCACCGCTTCGGCGTTGAACAGCGTGCGGCTCTGCGTGCGAAAGGGAACAACCCCAACCTGCTGGTTATGACGGCGACGCCGATCCCGCGTTCGCTCTCCCTGACCATTTACGGAGACCTGGATCTGACGCTGATTGATGAGATGCCGGAGGGACGGAAGCCGGTGATGACTTACGTCATGAGTCCTTTGGGGCGTGAGGTGGTTTACCGACATATCGACAAGGAGATCAGGGCCGGTCATCAGGCTTTCATCATCTATCCGCTGGTTGAGGAAGGCTCCGACGAAAAGACTGAAGGACACGCCGCCATTGAGGAATCCGAACGCCTGCAGCAACAGATCTTCCCCGACCGCCGCGTGGCATTGCTGCACGGACGCATGAAGGGAACGGAGAAAGACGCCGTTTTGGAAGCTTTCAAGAACCATGAATACGACATTCTTGTTTCCACCTCCGTCATTGAAGTCGGTGTGGATGTCCCGAACGCGACCATGATGGTGATTGAGGGCGCGAACCGCTTCGGTCTGGCTCAGCTGCACCAGTTCCGCGGACGTGTCGGCAGAGGCAGTGCGCAGTCCCGCTGTTTCCTGATCCCCGAGAAGGAAAACGATACCGAAAATCAACGTCTGCGCGCCATGGTGGACACCAATGACGGCTTCAAACTGGCGGAAATGGATCTGGAAATGCGCGGCCCCGGTGACTTCATCGGCAAGCGGCAGTCCGGTATGAGAGAAATGAAACTCACATCCCTTGCGGATGTTCGATTGATTGAAAAAGCACGCGATGAAGCGGCGCGGCTTTTCGCGGCGGATCCTTATCTGGAACAGCCGGAAAACGCCGAACTGAAGGCGCGTGTGTTGGATGCCTCTGCTACGCAGCAAAAAGGAGAAATCAGCTGATATGACCAGAAAAGCAATTTTCGCGGGAAGTTTTGACCCGATCCATAACGGACACATGGATATTGCGCTTCGAGCGGCGAACATTTTCGACGAACTGTATTTCTGCGTTTACGCCACCCCGGTGAAGAATCTGCTCTTCAGCGTGGATGAACGCAAAGCGCTCGCCGAGCAGGCGTTTAAAGACGTCCCGAACATCACCGTGATGACCTACACCGGGCTGACCGTCAATTTCGCGCAGAAGATGGGCGTCAATGTCATGGTTCGCGGACTGCGGGTCTTCTCCGACTTTGATTATGAGTTCCGTATGGCACTCTCCAATAAGAAGCTGGCGCCGGATATTGAGACCGTCTCCCTCATCACGAGTTCGCATTACACGTTTTTGTCCTCTTCCTCTGTGAAAGAAATCATTTCCCTGGGCGGAAATGTGGATGGGATGGTGCCTGATTTTGTGAAAGAAGCTCTGATTAAAAAATACCGCGTCGGCATGGACGTTGAAAGCGAATCCGAGTAGCTTGCCCCGGAACTTATCCGGGCGGTAATCGTCTATAAAGAAGGAGGATACTATGATGAACCGATATTTCCGCAGATTTTTTATCTCTGCTGTATTGATGATCATATTGCTGATCGGCACCGCAGCGGCCTTTGCCGACTGTGTGTGTCTGGATGAAACCGGAACGCCATACCCGGAAGGCACTGCGACTTCTGCGGTGTGTTATGCTTTAACCGGTGAGGAATATATACCGAGCGGGTACACATATGGACAGTGCCTCGCCGATGGTTTTGCAAAAACGGATCCCGTACAGCAGCAACAATCGAATGTGACGGTGCAGTCCGTTGGTGTTCAGCAAACTGCTGTGGCTAAGGTACAGACAAGCGTTCCTGCCGACAGTGCTGCGCAGGGAATCACCCTTGATGAGAGCGGTTCCGATTTGGGAAGCGCTGATAATTCTGTTGTGACGGATCCGAGCGCAGATCCGAACACCGAAACTTCAACCGACACTTCGACCGAAGCAGTGACGCCCGCAGACGTCACAGCTCCGACCGAAGAACCGACTGCAGATCCGAACATCGAAACTTCAACCGACACTTCGACCGAAGCAGTGACACCCACAGAGGACACAGCTCCGACCGAAGAACCGACTGCCACTCCGGAGCAGGAAGATCCGGCGCAACTGATAGACGCATTGAGTGTCAATATAGAGGGCAAGCTGGATTCGCTCTCGCTTTCCACACCCGCGGACGGCGATGTCATTACTTCGCTCCCTGTGACCTTTACCTGGGTTTATGCGACTTCCGATCAGAACCCGGTGGATGTGGATTTCAAGCTGACCCTGCTCGTTCAGGACAGCGACAGCGGGAACGACACTTCGTCAACGATCACGGTCAACTCTGCTTCCTGCGCCAACGCCATCTGCACTTACACCTCCGGCAGTGAGCTGGCTGTTCTCAACGGCAATGTAACCTGGTCTGTCAGCGGTACCTATATCGACGGCGGCAATCCGGTTGTCGTCGCTGCGGCGAACCCGTCCAGCAAGACCTTCACCATGCAGGTTTCTTCCGACCCCACGCCGGATCCCACACAGAAACCGGTGGCACCCGTGCTTGAATGTCCGAAGGGGCGTTATATGGTTCGTACACTCGGCTTCTATTGGGCTCCGTCTCAGGATGCCGATACCTATACCGTGAACTGGAGCGACAATAAGGGTCACAGCGGCAATATGACGTTGAGCAACAGTGACGCATCCTGTCAGGCCGGCCGCTGCATTACTTACGCGACACTCCCGGGAACAGGCAATTATACCTGGACCGTGACCGCCCGCAACACCGCCGGCACGGCAACTTCCAAGTCCATGAGTTTTGAGATCGCGAGCAATGTTACGACTCCGACGCCTTACGCCCCGAACAGCAGCTATTACAACCGCAACTATCCCGCCTTCCAGTGGGAGGATGTTCAGGACGGCGTGACGGATTACCGCGTTCAGGTCGTGGGAAAATATAACAGTTACATTTACTGGGATCGCTGGTTCAGCACAAGCGAACTCTACATCGGCGACGGTGTCTGCTATGTTCAGACTGACCTCTTCCTGCCGGCAGGGACGTACAGCTGGCGTGTCATGGGCAAGAACAGCGAGTTCAGCTCCGGCTGGTCATCCTGGCTGGACTTCACCGTGAACTGCGACTACTGCAATTACACCGGCGCGTATTACGGAACCTACACCAATACGGTGCCGACGCCGACTTACCCGACCGCGACCATCACGATTGCCAATCCGGACTTCCAGTGGCGCACACTGACCGGCGCGGCTTACTACATCGTGACTGTGTATGATGCCTCCGGGAAACAGGTGATCGAGCAGAACGTCAATGCGACGAACTGCACCGCCGAGCTCTGCACCTGGAAACCGAATATCATGCTGCCGGGGAAAGGCTCTTATACCTGGTCCGTCAAAGGCTACGGCGCGAATAACGGACTGTGGGGCTCCGCAACAGGATCCTTTACGCTTCAGACATCTATCAAGATGAACCCGATCACCTTCCGCACACCGATTGACGGCGGTTACCTGAGTCAGGACACACCGCTCGTGATCTGGACCGATCCCGGCGACACCTGCGTGATGTTCGAGATTTCCGTCTATGACAACACCAACGCCAAACTGCTGACAGCGCAGCTGAACCGCGAACAGGCCTGGTGCGACGGTCTGACCTGCTCGATCCAGTTCGCCACCATCCCCGACGGTGAGAACTATAAGATCAGCGTCACGCCGTATTCCGAGCTGAACACTGCCGGCGAGACGGTCTCCCTGACTTTCAATAAGGGCGTTCAGCCGTTGAAGCTGACCTCCCCGAAGGAAGGCACTGTGACGCAGTCCAGACCGATGTTCCGTTGGACGCTGGATGCCGGTGAGGGCGCTTCTTACGAACTGCTCATCACCGATTCCGCGGGCACAGAAACGCTGATTGCTCCGCTGATCTGCGGTGAGAACGGTGTCACCTGTGAAGAAGGGGAAGCCTTCTACATCCCGACGGACGCGCTCGCTTCCGGTTCCTACAGCGCGAAGCTCGGTGTGCAGGGCGCAAGCTCCATCGGCGCGGCTGTGAACTTCACCGTGAAATAAACAAACATCTTCATTCTGAAACTTAATTGTAAAAGACCCGATGCAGTGTCATCGGGTCTTTTGTTGAATACAAACGCTGCGGCTTATTTGCCGGGCAGCGGCGTTGGGAGGTTGACGCCGAGCTTCGGATCAGGGTAGTCTGTCTCGTTCATGAACTGGAAGGAGGTGGCAATCGCTTGTTCGCCGATTGCGCGGATTGCGAAGGTATAGACACCGCGTTTCTTCGGGGCACAGAGGGATGTGAAGCCGCTGAGGTTGGAGGTTGTTGTGAACAGCTTGTTGTCTACATAGAATTCAACCGTATGCGCGTTCTCAACCTCATAGTAAACCTTCGGACACTTGTCTTTCGCGGTGGAATAGAAATCCGGGTACCACTTGGTGATGCGGGGCGTTCCGCTGACGGTTCGCTGATCGGAGGTGCCGCTGGAGGCGTTGACCCGGAAGTCGTACCATACCGTCTGACCGAAGTTGACCCCTTCCGGAGAGCGCATCTGCCAATAGCCGACATATTCGCCGTTCTGCGCCGGCGTGGTGAAGTTCACGCTGATTTCAAGCGTGTCTCCCGGGGCAACATACTGCGGGATGGAAACATAGTCAGCCGGGCTGAAAACGGAACCCTTGACAAATTCGAAAGTGTAATTCGGCGTCCAGGTGCAGGTGCCCGTGTTCAGCAGGTTCCAGGTCTTTGTCGCAGACATATTCGGGAGCAGAATCGTGCGGTCCGGGATGGAGACATCATTGACGAACTGCATACCGTTGCGGCAGCCGGCAGGATTCTCGAATGAGGAGGCCGGCGTGGCTGTCGGTTGCGGCACAGCTTCGCGGGAGATTACGAGGTCGCTGTCAACCACCGCGGTCGGGGCGATTGCCTGAGCAGGACGGGTGATGGAAACCGTGATGCTGTCGGAGAAATCCATGGCGAAGTATTTATCCGCGATCTGCTGCGCGGTGCCGTCTTTGACCATCTCACGGAATACGCGGTTGATTTCCGGCACGAGCGTCGATCCCTTCACTGCGCCGTAAGCGTACTTTTCGTTGACGATCTTATTCTCCACAATGACGAGCGAGCTGTCGTTGCGGTATTTGGACAGGAAGAAATCTTCATCAATCAGGATGAGGTCAACCTCCCCGTTTTTCAAGGCGTTGATGAGATCATCGACTTCCGAGAAAGCAAACACATTCGTCGTGGAAACTACGCCGCCCATCAACAGATTGGAAGCGACCCATTGCTCGAAGTGTGTGCCTTTCTGAAGCCCGACTTTCGCGGAGCTGATGTTTGCCTCATTGACCGGGTCGCTGCTGCGGCAGATGACCGCGCCGCCCGCCTGGTAGTAAGCCATGCTGAAATCAATCTGCTGACGGCGTTCTTCCGTGATGGAGAAGCCGCCGCCGATCAAGTCAACCTGCCCGATAATCACGGCGTCAATCAGACCGTCGAAAGCCATGTCAATCGGCTCGACTTCAACGCCGAGCCGGCTGCCGATTTCTTTGACCAGCGCGATGTCGAGACCGTCGAGCGTGGTTCCTTCCATGTAAACAAAAGGATAGTAATCGGATGAAACGCCGAAATGAAGCACGCCGGACGCCCGGACCGCTGCCAAATCATCCGCAGCGCCGCAGACTGATGCTGTCAATCCGACGATCATTAACATGATGGCAAGAATAAGTTTTCGCGACATAATCATTCCTCCGTGTGTGAAGCAATCTTGTTAAAATTATACGGGAAAAATCGTGAAAAAATGCGCCGATTTCGGATAATCTCATATCCGCGCTCGCCGTTGCGCCAAAAGGGTTTGCTCAGGGGAAAAAATTTACGAATTCGGTGCGCCTTTCCCGACAAGGGCTTGCGTAATAATTTAATCTGCTGTATTGACACAGTCTTTCTTTAATGTTATAATCAATCCAATAATTCATCATGTTAGAATTAGAAAGTGACATTCAGCGTAAAAGAAACAAAGCAACAGATCTCCCCTATTGGGGAAAATATAATTCGTGTTCACCGGCTCTGCCGTTGAAAAAAACAGTTTATCTTTATTGGAGGATGAAATGAAGAAATTTTTAGCACTGCTTCTTTTGGTATGCACGCTGTGCATTACCTGTCTGAGCGCGTTCGCTGATGATACCCCGCATATCGGTATCGTCACCGGTTCCGTTTCCCAGTCCGAGGACGACCGCCGCGGCGCTGAGGCTTTCCAGGCGAAATACGGCGAAGACGTTGTCACGCTCGCGATTTACCCTGACAACTTCACCGAAGAGCTCGAGACCACCATTCAGACCATTGTTAACCTCTCCGATGACCCGCAGATGAAGGCCATCATCGTTAACCAGGCTGTTCCGGGCACTACCGAAGCTTTCCGCCAGATCAAAGAACGCCGTCCCGACATTCTCTGCATCGCCGGTGAATCCCACGAAGACCTTCCCGAAATCGCCTCCGCTGCCGACCTCGTTGCCA
>CAVESB010000077.1:0-8443 GCA_963618265.1 bacterium | reverse complement strand
AAGGAAACAGGAAAATGGCTGAAATACTGAGAGTAAGCGGACTTGAGACACAGTTCCGAACAAGAGAAGGAACCGTTCACGCAGTGAACGGGGTGTCGTTCAACCTGAAAGAAGGCGAAACACTCGGCGTAGTGGGGGAATCCGGCTGCGGGAAGAGCGTATCAATGATGTCCATTATGCGCTTGATTCCGAACCCGCCGGGGAAAGTTGTCGCGGGCGAAGCGTATTTCCATGACAAGGATCTGCTGAAAGTCAGCGATGACGAGATCCGCAAGATCCGTGGTTCAAAGCTGAGTATGGTATTTCAGGATCCGATGACCTCCTTCAACCCGGTACTGACGATCGGCGATCAGGTGAGTGAGCCGTGGCGGATTCACACCGGCGCAGGCAAAGCCGAGGCGTGGGACAGAGCCATTAAATATCTTGAGCTGGTCGGCATTCCGAACGCGAAAGAAAGAATGAACAGTTATCCCCACGAGTTTTCCGGCGGTATGCGCCAAAGAGTCATGATCGCAATGGGCTTGATTTGCGAACCGGAAGTGTTGATCGCGGATGAACCGACAACGGCACTGGATGTGACGATTCAGGCTCAGATCGTTGAGCTGGTGAAGCGTCTGCGTGACGAACTGAACATGGCCATTATTTGGATCACCCATGACCTCGGCATCATCGCGGGTCTGGCGGATCGCGTGAACGTCATGTACGGCGGCTATATCGTCGAGACCGCTCCCGTGAAGGATCTTTACAAGAACCCGCAGCATCCGTACACAATCGGTCTGCTGGGCAGTCTGCCGAGAATGGATGAAGACGCCGGTCATCGTCTGACCTCAATTGAAGGTATTCCACCGGTACTGTACAAGAAACCGGACTTCTGCCCGTTCCATGACCGCTGCGGTTTTGCGGTAGAAAGATGCCACCATGAGAATCCGTTGCTTCGCCGGGTCGAAGGCGACGGACATCAGGCGGCGTGCTGGGTCAACACGAAAAACGGGAAGGAATTCTAAATTATGGCAGAGAATGAAGTTTTACTGAGTGTAAAAGATCTGAACAAGCACTTCCCGATCAAATCGGGCTTCCTTTTCAGCAAGAACAACTCCTATGTCCACGCTGTGGACGGCGTTTCATTTGATGTTTACAAAGGCGAGACGCTTGGCCTTGTCGGCGAATCCGGCTGCGGCAAGTCAACCACCGGGCGAACCATCCTCCAGCTTTACAAGCCGACTTCGGGTTCTGTCATGTTCGCGGGGAAAGATCTCGCAACGCTGAAAGGCGCCGAGATGCGCTCCATGCGCAAGGATCTGCAGATGATTTTCCAAGATCCGTATGCCTCCCTGAATCCGCGTATGACCGTCGGGCAGATCATCGGTGAGCCGATGGAGATCCACAACACCTATAAGGGCGTTGCGCAGACGAAGCGCGTCAAGGAACTTCTTGAGGTGGTGGGGTTGAATCCCGCCTTCATCAACCGTTATCCGCATGAATTCTCCGGCGGCCAGCGGCAGCGCATCGGAATCGCCCGCGCACTCGCGCTCGACCCGAAGCTCATCGTCTGCGATGAACCGATCTCGGCGTTGGACGTCTCCATTCAGGCGCAGGTGGTGAACCTGCTGGAAGACCTGCAGAAGGAAATGGGGCTGACCTATCTCTTCATTGCGCATGACCTCTCCATGGTTCGCCATATCTCCAACCGCATTGCGGTCATGTACCTCGGCATTATTGTGGAGCTCGCGGAACGTAACGAGCTTTATAAACACCCGATGCACCCGTATTCTCAGGCGTTGCTCTCCGCCGTGCCGTATCCGGATCCCGAAATTGAGGAAAACCGTCAGCGCATCATCCTTGAGGGCGATGTCCCGTCGCCGGTGAATCCGCCGTCCGGCTGCCGCTTTCGCACCCGCTGCCGCTACGCCCGGGATATCTGCGCGAAGGAACGTCCCGAATTCAAAGAGAAGACCCCGGGTCATTTCGTCGCCTGCCACTTCGACAATTTTGAATAAAACGTAAAGCAGGGGGACGCTCCCCTGCTTTTTCGAGAAATGAAGCGATTTCCCTAAGCTTCATGCAACAAAAAACCATCCTCTGTTTTAAGGATGGTTTTTTGAAATATCGGACAAGACAAAATGAGCCGCCTCTAATCTTCTGTCATGTTGTCAAGATCGTCAGCGCGGCTTCGGCTCCATGCGGTACACATTAGAAAGCTGACTGCCCCGGTTTACATTCAAAAAAGACGGCTGTTCAACAGTTTCGCTGCGATCACTTCCTGTAGGGAGGCCTTGCCGAGTTCGCGGTTGTAAAGGCGGATGGTCAGCTCACTGTTATTGACACTCAGCTCGGCGGGGAGCTTCTTGAGAGTCATTACTTCATAGGCCTTGTTCATCAGACGCATGGCCAGATCCATGTTGCCGCATTTGACCGTGCGGACAAGTTTGCCGTTGACGCTTCTCCAGCCGCCCAGGTCACTGCGCAGGTAAAGGCGCATTTCATCGGTTGGAATGGCGGCAGGTTTCGCCGCGGGGTTGTCGATCCAACGGTTGAACCAGTTGATGATGCGGTAGAGGCGTTCCATGCGATGATGCGGCTTGCCGGAGCGGGAAAGCTCATGCCCTTCACCCGGGACGCGGACCATGTTCACGGTGCGGTTGCCGTTGCGGCGCAGCATGGCGAAGAAAGTTTCCGCCTGACTGACAGGGACGCGGTAATCCTGTTCGGAATGGAAGATGAGCAGCGGAGTGGTTTCATCCGCGGCATGAGCGGACGGAGAATAATCCCAGTAGTCCGCTATGTTTTCCGCGCTCGGAACGCCGCCGTAGGTGAATTCCTCGGATTCGGGGATGTCTCCGGAGCCGAACATATTCAGAGAGTCGTAACAACCGCGTTGTGAAACCGCGGCTTTGAAACGGTCGGTGTGGGTAACGACCCAGCCGGTAAGGAAGCCGCCGTAGGAGCCGCCGGTGACAGCGAGCCGTTCGGGATCCGCGGATTTCTCCAGGGCAAGGACGGTGTCGAGTCCGTTCATGATGTCGGGCATGTCGGTATAGCCGCCCTTTTCACGGATGCGGGCAAAATCGGCGGAGTAGCCGGCGGAACCGCGCGGATTGCAGTAGAAGACGAAATAACCGTTCGAGGCAAGGCACTGGAATTCATGCCAGAAGCTGTTCCCCCACATGACTTTCGGACCGCCGTGAATCTCAACTGCCAGCGGGTAGGATTTTGACGGGTCGTAATTACGCGGGTACATGTACCAACCCTGAATCTCAACGCCGTTCGTGCTTGTCCAGCGGATCTCTTTCGGAAAAGAGATGTCATGAGACGCGGTGAATGCTTTGTTGAAATCGGTCAATTGTCGGCTTGTGCCGGAGGCAATCTCATAGAGATAGAGATCGCCCGGCTTGTCCGGAGCGGACGCGGTGTAGCCGATATATTTTCCTTTCGGATCGACGGCGATGGACTCCGCCATGAAGCAGCCGCGGACGAGTACCTCATGGGATTTGTCCGCGAGTGCGTAACGCCAAATTTGACCTTCGCCCCACGTATGAACGATGGCGTAAATGTGCTCACTGTCGGGTGCCCATTTCATGGCGGCGACAGTGTCATCCGCGTCACTGACGGTTTCCCATTTCGCGTTGGGTTCAATGGGGCTGACGGCGGCGTAGTATGGCTCTGAATGTGGGTCGGCGACCTTCGGAACATGCGTGTGAAGGATCCGCTGACCATCGGGTGATATGCCGATGCCGTCATGCGCTTCCGTCACTTCATGTACAATCGTTGTTTCTTCGCGGGTCTCAATGTCGTAGCGGTAAACAGAACAAAACAGCTCGAAGTTCTCGTCACCGTTGTCCTGCACACGATTGCAGTCCGCGTAGACGTATTGCGAACTCGGATCCCATTCGGGCGCGGAGTAGTTATAATCTCCGTCCGTCAAACGTTTTGGGATGCCGCCTTCTGCGGGGATGATGTAGACCTGGTCATAGCGGCCGTCAAAGAACTCGGTGCCGGTGCGGTAGGGCAGTTTGGTGATTTCGCGCGGATCTTTCAAGGAAGCGCGGTGAGCTTCGGACCATTCGGCATTGATGCCGGAGAAGGGCGCGGCATAGAGTACGCCTTCGTCCTCAAGCCTCCGTTCCTCTGCGGTGGCGGCGGAATTGAAGGCGAACCATTTTCCGTCCGGAGACCAGCGCAGGTTAGACACGCCGTCAATCATGTTCGTGATTTGAATCGTTTCTCCGCCGGTGAGCGGTGCGACATAAATCTGCGCGGATCCGCTGCGGGATGAGATGAAGGCGAGTTTTTTGCCGTCCGGGGACCAGCGCGGGCATTGATCCGTGGAGGATGAAGAGAAACGGACGGGTTTCGCGCCGCGTCGGGCAGTATCTACAAGCCAAATGCTGCGGTTGTAGCAGTTGCCTTCGTCCATGGCGTATTGCTTCACAAAGGCAATGAGGCGTCCGTTCGGGCTGAACTGCGGGTCGTTGACTTGACAGTAATCGTATAAACTTTCGGGGATGATCGGTTTTTTCATTATCAGTTCCTTCGTTCCTTATTCACGTAAAAGAAAAGGGAAACGAAAGCCCATTTCCCTTTTGTAAATTCTGCTTCGAAAGAGGATCATGCGTCGATAGAAAAGTCATTGAAGATAGCAGCGGGGCAGAGCATATGGCAAAATCGACTGTTTTCTCAACGTTGATATCTTTCATATGGATCTTCCTGATAGCAAGTGGGAATGTCCGACCGTAGCCGGACATTCCCAATCCAATCAATTTGCGCTTGAAAATTGAAAAATCAGTTGCTGCCCTTACCGTATTCCCACATGATCGCGCAGGCGAACTTGATGCCCTGGATGTAGGTGGAAATGGTGACCGATTCGTTCGGGGCGTGCAGGTTGCAGTCAGGCTGAGCAAAACCGGTGAACACGGTCGGCATCCAAACATGGCGCAGGATGGTTCCTTCCTGGGAAACACCGTTGATAATCGGCGCATCGCCGTAGACCATTTCGCAGGCGCGGATGCAGGCCTGGCTGATGTCTTCTTTGACGGAGCACTTGTAAGTGTCTTCCATCTCATCGCCGATCATCGGGATGACTTCGATATTGTCAAAGCCGTGTTTCTTCAGGTGCTTCTCCAATTTGCCGAGAGCCTTGTTCGCGTCAATCAACGGAGGCAGGCGGAAATCCATCTTGCAGCGGGCTTCGCACGGGACAATGGTCTTGGAACCGGCACCCTGGTAGCCGCAGGTGATGCCGCAGATGTTGCAGGTCGGTTCGTAAGCGCGGGCCTTGAGGGCTTCAAAAGCGTTTCTGCCGAGTGCGAATTCTTTGATGCCGAAGTCGTCCAGCATCTGCTGAATGTCGACGCGGTTGACTTTATCCTGTAAAATTTCGAGTTCTTCTTCACCGAGTTCCCAAAGACCGTCATACCAATCCTCAATGAGGATGTGGCGGTTTTCATCCACAAGGGAGTTCAGCGCACGCACGAGATCATAAGCCGGTTGCGGAACAAGCGGGGCGTTCAGGGAGTGGACATCGGATTTGGCACCGTGAGCGACGAGCTCAACATAGAGAATGGATTTCAGGCCGAGGTCGATTTCCGGGACGGGAACGGTGATGTTCATACCGCCGTCAAGGCAGTGCATCGCATCGCAGCGGAAGAGATCTTTGTTGTTCTTGACAAACTTGCCGAGATGCGGGGAGCCGATTTCTTCTTCCCCTTCGAAAATGAACTTCACGTTGACCGGGAGGTCTATGCCTGTTTCACGGAAGGCTTTGACGCCCTTGATGAAGGACATCAGACCGGACTTGTTGTCGGTGGCACCGCGGCCCCAGATGCGGCCTTTGTCAATGACAGCACCGAACGGAGGATAATCCCATTTTTCAATCGGTTCCGGCGGCTGCACATCATAATGCGCATAGGCGCCAAGGTAACGTGTGGAACTCTTGGATTCCTGTGTTCCGAGAATGACCGCCGGACCGCCGTCGAGCGGGTACTTCTGACCGTTCAATCCATCTTTCTTGATGATGTTCACAACCAGATCGGCACATTCTTCCATGCCGAGGTTCTGGGAGGCGACGGACGGCTGCTGTACGAAACGGACGAGGTCGTCAATGGCATCCTGCTGATGCGCGTCGATATAGTCAAATACTTTCTGCAATTCCTGCGGAACTTCGCGTTTCATGTTTACCCTCTCCTGCCTTAAGCGGCGATCGCTTCGTTAACATCTTCGATGATTTCTTTTGCGGCCTGCGCCCAGGCTTCAGCCATGAAGGTTCCGGCGATGTGCGGGGTCAAAATGACATTGTCGCCGATGAGCGGGAGCAGCGGACAATCCGGGCGGAGCGGTTCATATTCAAATACATCGCAGCCGCAGCCGGCGATCACGTGATTCTTGATCGCGTCGGCAAGGGCGGCTTCATCAACCATGCGGCCGCGGGAGGTGTTGATGAAGTAAGCAGTGGGCTTCATCTTCGCAAAGAGTTCTTTGTTGAACATTTTTTCGTTGCCGCCTTCGCCTTCGATGAAGCGCAGATGCAGGGAGATGAAGTCTGAAGTCGCGAGCAGCTCGTCGAGCGGCATGTACTTGGCATGATACTTCTCTTCGATTTCTTTCGGCATCCGAACGATGTCATAATAAGCAACTTTGGCGTTGAAAGCGTTCAGACGCTTGGCGAGATCTTTGCCGATGAAGCCGAAGCCGATAATGCCGACTTGTTTGCCGTGCAGCTGACCGGATTCCGGAAGACCGATCCAGTTGTAGGTGTAATGCTTCTGATCGGTGTGGATCGGGGTCTCTTTGCCTGTTGCCCATTCCTGATTCTTGACCTTACGCCAGGCGGTAAGCATCTGACGCCCGAGCATGAGCATCAGGGTCATGGCGTGTTCAGCAACGGCAGTGACGCCGGTGTCATAGATCACGTAAACCGGGACGTTGGTGTCCGCGATAACAGGATCGCCCGGCTTGATGTTGATGATGCATTTCAACGCGGAGCCGGCATCTTGGAGCATTTCGGCGGTCACAGGCGCGGCGCCGGTGATGATGCAGGCCGCATCTTTCGCATTGTTCACAAGGCTCCAGCCCGCAGGCAGCTTCTCGGTCAGCGAGGTAATCTGACCTTCACGAATGCCTTCGTCACAAATGTAAAGTTTGGTCATGTTCTTGTTTTTTCCTTTTTCCCTTTTTGATTCGCGCCGGATGATTCGGCGCGTTATTCCCTTTATAAGATCCGCTTTTGTCAGAGCCACTTTGACGGGATGCCGCTGCGTTTGTAAAAATCTTCCATGACGACGCGTTCGCCGGTTTCGGAAGCCTCAACACACGCGAGCGTGACAGACATTGTCTTCAAATGGTCTTTTCCGGATGTGAGGAACTCACAGTTTCCCTCCGGCGCGATGTGCATCTGCGGATGTTCAATGACAGGCTTAATAATGGTCTGATATTTCCACTCCGGTAATTCGGGCATGGTATCCTTCGGTGAATATTTTGATGAAAACAACAGGTACTGCTGACTGTATTGTACACCCTGTAATATAAAAAGAGGCGTGCGAAGGGGAATTTGAACTGAATTGAAAATCAGCGCTCCGAAATATTCCCGGGGCGCTGACTCTCAGTTTATTTCCTGATCGGAATGATGCAGCTTTCCAGCTCTCGTGGGAATTGCGTCAGACGCCGGCAGCCGGTTTCTGTAATGAGGATTGTATCGGAATGGCGGAAGCCGCCGTAACCCGGGACGTAAAGCCCCGGTTCGTCGCTGATGCACATGCCGGGTTTCAGGATCGTGAAGTCGCCTTCCGCGACCCACGGAGCTTCATGTTCCTCAAGCCCTTTGCCGTGTCCCATGCGGTGACGCAGGAAACGTTCGTAGCCTGCTTCCTTGATTTTGCCGAGAACAACCTCATTCAGCTGTGCGCAGGTCATGCCCGGCTTCGCGTTTTCCCACCCGGCTTTCCATGCGGAGTACATAGCGTTGAAATAAGAAACGGTCTGTTTGTCCGGATCGCCGTAGAGGAAGCAATGCTCGGATTCGGATTCGTAGGTGCATACGAGAGCACCGAAGCCCGCCTGAATAACATTCCCGTTTTTTGCGAAATTATTTGCGGACATCAAGCCATGGGGATGGGCGGAATGCGGTCCGTACAGCACTGCGCCGTTATAGACGCCCTGATTCGCGTAAACCAAATCGCCGAGATCCTCTGTCATGCGGTTCGTCATCGTGCCGCCGGCGTAGGTGAACGCGTCGAGTTCGGACATGCCGTCGTAAATGGCTTCCTTCGCGAGCGCGCAGCACATATCGGCGTAACGCGCGGCTGTTTCAAGAATGGCGATCTCCATCTCGTCTTTGACCAGACGCATCGTGTAAACAAGATCGCTCATAGATACGCCCGGATGCTCTTGCGTGACGATTTCCCATTCCCGGTGTGAAAGCCGGTCGATTCCGACATGCTTGCAGTCCTTG
>CAVESB010000076.1:8407-8805 GCA_963618265.1 bacterium | reverse complement strand
GTCCTATCTACTGCGGCGTAGGCATCCATACGGTTGAAGACGTGGTTTATGCCAAGGATGCCGGCGGTGACGGTGTCTTCATCGGAAGTGCGCTGATTAAACAATACGGTGATCCGGAAGCGATGATGAAGACAATTCGAGAATTCAAGATCGCTGCGAGTTGATTGAAAGCGCGAACCTGCAGGATTCAGCCTGCAGGTTCGTGTTTATAATTATTCGGATGGGTGTGCGGACAAAAAGTTGGACTGATAAGCACCTGATCAAGACATGAGGTATACCAAAGAACAAATATCCGTAGCACTATTGTTGCTAAAAGCAACCGGGGCGCCAACCAAGGTTGGGGTGCGGACAAAATGCCATCACCTTTCATTACAAGGAAGGTGCGAAAAACATTACTT
>CAVESB010000076.1:0-8397 GCA_963618265.1 bacterium | reverse complement strand
ATTTTAGGTTTCTCTGCAGTTCTATACGATTTTGCTGTTTGCGAAATTCAAGAATGATGACAATCGTCCGCCGCGACCGGCGTTTCTTTCAAAAAACAGACCCTTGAATATAATAATTCGCCCCGTATGAGACCATATGGGGCATGTTTCTTTTGACTGATTAGTTCTTTACAACAAGTGCAATGCTGAGATACAGCATATAAACCGTCCAGACCACAACGGGCGTGAACAGATAGCCGCCGTAGCGGTGCACGACTAAGTACATGAACCAGACAATGACGCTGACAAGCAGGATAGCGATAGACAACGCCAGTGTTCCCGGTAAATTGACAAGACCAAACAGCACATAATGCCATGCGAAAATCGCCCCGCCAAGGATGAGCCCGTTCACGAAAATGTTCTGATGCCGCTTCGGGGTCATTTTGATAGAATAAACGAAATAACTTCCAATTGACCAAAGCAGGAAGAGAAAGGCCCAGATGACTGTCAGTGCGCCTTTGGTCGGGAAGCCCGCGGGAAGGACTGTCTCACCGAGTTTGTCATAACCGGTGGTCATCAACAGGCGCGTAATACCGAGATAGACGACAATGTTCGCCGCAACAGTGCCGAAAAAGTACGGAGATGTTTTTTTCAAAGATGCCTCCTATAAGGGAATAACAGATAACGGAAGTGCGCAGCAGACAGTGTACAGGATCAGCCCGCCGAGCAGAGCGCATACAATTACGGTTCCATGCCGAGAATCCGCGAAGCGGCAGAGCGCGGCACCGATCAACAGACATTCGGCGGCGACATATATGGACGCAACCGGTCGTCCTGTCAGCAGTGCTGCGGCAGCAACCGCCACCGCGATACCTGCGAATATTTCTATTATAAACACTTTCCGCTGACCGACAGAGATACTGCCGATCATTGCTACACCGAGAAACAAGAGCAGCCGAAGCGGACGGAAGTGCGCCCGCAGACTTCCGACTGACGGCAGATACGCATACGGCTCACCTACACGTACCGAAACAAGGAAGTTCCCCGTAAGCCCCCACAAGAGTGCAAACAGCAGGGCGGGCAAAATCAGGGCAAGTACCTTACTCCGCAAGGAGCAGGAAAGAGAGATAACTGCCAGGCAGAGAAGCGCGAACAGTGCGGCGCGCAGTGTGAACAGGAGCGCGGAGGTCTGACGCTCCGCATCATACCAGAAGGGCGAGTCATTGGGAATCGTCAGCTCCTCATGAAAGATTTCCATGACTTCAGCGATTGTTCCGGGATCCGCGATGCTGCCGGTCAGGGAATGTATTTCCGCAGGAACTGCACCATCCGCGTTCACAAACACCCGTGAAGTGAAATTCGCCGATGTGGACGATGCAAGCACTTTCACTGTTCCTTCATCAAAGGCAGCGATGCCAACTCGTTCGTGATCCGTAAAAGATCTGGAAACAAGGAACGCATATCCCGCGTCTATAAGGTTCTCGGTATAGAAATCCGGCTCCGGGTCAGTCGTTCCCTGTCCGAAGTCTTCCATGGACAAGACGACAAAGCCGCGCTTCGCCAATTCCATCCCCAGCTGATCCGCAGTATAGCGATCTCCCGCCTCAGCGATAATAACCAAGATGCCGGGGCGCTGGTTCATGGACCCCGCCTGCAGCGGTCGGTAAAGCCGTCCGCCATAGAAGAAGCTCTGATAGCTCTCCACCTCAATATCATGAATCAGGATATTCCCGGAATCCGTCTCAAGCATTCGGGAACATCCCGCCGCGATGAGAAAGGCGGAAACCAAAAGCACCGTGAGCGTTGATCCGGTCGGGGCGTGTTTTCCGCGGCTCCACAGAATCAGCAGCAGGGTCGCAATGACCGTAATGATCGCTGCCATTATTCAATGACCAGTGAACTGATATAGTAATCCATATTTTCAAGGAGCGGAGAAAAATCTCCGCCGTCAATACTGTTCCAGTCCACATCGGCGGTAAGCTGACCGTTCAGCGAAGCGCTCTCAATAGGGAATACCGCGCTGATGTAATACTGCCCGTCTGCACTGAGCCCCTGAAAGGTGTAATACAGGTTCATCATGGAAGCGTCGGCAAAAATCGCATCCTGCCAGGTTGTGACGAAACGGATGCCGGATCCGTTCTCGAAAGTCAGCATTCGGGGGAGAATCGTCATCAGACGATCGTTCACCTGATATGGCAGGAAGGGCGTTTCGGAATAGACGTTTTCAAGCGTTGTATAACCCGAATTGATATTGTTCAGCATATCGGACAATGCCATCGACATGTCCAGCAGGTCAAGAGAGGTCTTGCCCAAATCATCAATTTTGTAGAAAGTAATCTGCGGTGCGATGGAGGTGGTTGTGTTCTCGTAATCCGCGAGATAGATCGCGATGTTCGCGATCTGCGCCGTGGCGATTTCCTGCGCGTTGGCAGTTTCACTGACCGTGACATTCTCATCCACCTGCCAGCATTTTACATTCGAGGATGGCACGTTCATCGTGAAATTTCCGCATTGTACGCGGACATTTTGCTGCGCCATGGCGGCGGCGCAGTTCAGCAGCGCGAGGACAAAACAAAATGCGGTAAGCAGTTTTTTCATGGATCGGCTCCTTGTGATCAAATATCTTTCAGAAGGTAGTGTTCCCCGCGGTAGAAGCCTCGGGATTCATAATAACGGCGGGTTCCGATGGCGGCAATAACAGCCAATCGTCGAAAACCGAGTTCGCCGGCGACTCGGCACGCTTCCTCGATCAGGCGGCTTCCCAGACCGATATGCTGCGCAGCTCCCTGCTGCTCTATTCCGACAGGGAGGCTTTGCCCGTAGATATGTACCTCCCGAATCAAAGCACAGTCTTCAAGATCGGCGATCGGTGCGTTACCCGGCTTATCGGGAATGGAAAGGCGCAGATAACCCGCGAGCCTGTCATCTGCGGTGACATATTGCAGAAAATGCTCATCGGCATAAGCGGCGCGGTACTGATAATCCTGAATCGTAAGTTCATCGGGCGAAACCTGCTGCCCGCGGATCTCACGGCAGCGGATGCAGCGGCAGCGGGTTCCGTTGGCTGCCATGATCGACTTGATATCCATGCGCAGGGAGGAACGGGTATTGCCCGCCACGACATGATGCGCGGGAATATCGCGAATCACGCGATTGACCCGGCAGTATGGCGGAATAGTCGGCTTAATCTCTGCAAGCAGACGGGTCAGCGTATCCAGATCGTAGGGCGTGTAGCGCCCCTCTTCCCATTCCGTATATAGATCCGTACCCCGCAGCAGCTGAGTCGGATAAATTTTCAGCTCGTCGGGGCAGAAGCCGTATCCGTCTTCGGGAGTCATCCACAGACGGGCGAAGTCTTCCGTATCGCTTTCCGGTGTTGCGCCGAGCAGGTTCGGCATCCAGTGCAGGACAATCTTGAACCCCGCGGCGCGGGCAAGCGCGACTTTTTCCAGCGCCTCATGAACGCTCAGATTTCTGCGGTTTTTCTGCAGGATCCCGTCATTCAAGGACTGAATTCCGAGCTGTATCTTTGTCACACCAAGGATACGAAGGCGGCGAAGTGTCTCAACATCAAGCAGATCCGGACGGGTCTCAATCACCAGACCGACGTTGCGATGCTCCGCGGTTTCGTTCAAAAGCTGAGCTTGTTCAAGCGTCTCTGAAGCCTGCCCGTTCATGGCGTCAAAGCAACGTCGAATGAACCACTGCTGGTATTCCCATTCATAACTTGTCCACGATCCGCCGAGGATCAGCAGCTCAATCTTTTCCGTCGGGTGTCCCACTGCTTCGTAGGCATTAATGCGCGTTGAGACTTGCAGATAAGGGTCGAAATTGTTCTGAAAAGCACGGGCGGCACCGGGTTCATCCGGAAGATAGCTTTTCGGCATGCGCTCGTCTGTCGGGCAGAAGATGCAATTCCCGGGGCAGGGCCAGGGCGCAGTGAGCACCGTAACGGTTGTCACGCCGCTTAAGGTGCGTCCCGGCTTCATGCGGATCTTTGCTAAGAGAGCGGGATCTTCCGCGATCTCCCCTGCTTTCACCATCTGATGATAGGCGGTGACAAGCGAATATTTCGAGACATTGTCTTTCCCCGGAACGGGATTCTTGCGGATCGTTTCAAAGACATCCGCCCCGTCCCGTATGAGAAGCAGCAACTTTTTGGCCTGTTCGATATATTCCGGAGCATCTTTGCGGGACGCTTTCCATTCCTCAAGACTGCGGCTCTTGAAATATAAAGGGTCGTCAATTTCGCTCATGTCAATTTCCCCGAATCTCGGAAACCTTGAAAATGCGGCTGAGCAACGCCGCACGGTCATCGGGTTCCATATAATGGCTTAGCGCACAGTTCGTGAAGCGAATGGTCAGCAACTCGGTATTGATGTATTTCCCGTCATAGAAGACGTGACGGTCAATGAAGGCTTCCGCGGTCTCATCCAGATAGAAAGCCTGGTCGAAGAACAGGTTTCCGAGTCCGAAATGAACAAAACTGTCGGGGTAGACATCGAATTCCATCGGAATATGGGACTGACTGCCGCTGACAATGACCGCGCCGGCGTCATGCACGCGTTCAAAATCGGAGCGCATATCTGCGACAGGTTTTTCCTGGTAGACTTCGACGTGCTGAAAAGTAACGATTGGGATAATTCCCTGATCTTTCAAGCCCTTGATTTGCTCCACCATCAAGTCAATATCGCAATGAACAGCACCCGGACGGGTGTCTGAGGCCGCCGCGTACCCGATCTCTTTCCCGTTGCAGCCGAGGAAAGCAAATGTGTTGCCGTTATGGCTGATAATCAGCGGCTGCTGCGCTTCCGTCTTGTTATGCCCGCCGCCGTAGTACGGGATGCCGGCATCATCATACATATCCAGCGTATATAAAACAGCATCATCGCCGAAATCCTGAAAATGATCGCCGTCCAGCTCCAAAACATCAACCCCGATATCCTCAAGCAGTGCCATATAGCCCGGCTTGCTGCAGAAACGCAGTGCGGCCAGATCTGCCTCGTTCTCATTGCAGACTTTGGAAAAAGGAACTTCATTATTGATGTGCAGAATATCCGCCTCGATCAGCGGTTCCCGAATCAGGGAAGCCGGGTAGAGCGGGTCAAGATCCATATATTGAGCGGTTGAGCGAACCATCGCGGTGACACCCGTTAAAACAACGGTTGTCAATTTGGATGCGTCCCGGTTTTGTACGGGGAGCGAAGCCGGATCGGTATGTTCATCTGCACCGAATACTGCGGTCAGCGGCCAGGTATCTGCATCGAATTGATTGGAGAGAATGTTCATACCGTCAATTGTTATCACTTTGCGCTGCGGTTCAATCTCTTCAAAGGGCACCAACGTCCACGATGTGAGCGGGTCGTATGGTGCGGTGCTGATTTTTTCATCATCCGGTTCCGAACCAAAGGCGGCTGTCAGATCCTCGATTACCTGTTCCGATGCGAACACGCGGCTGACATCATCCGCGATCGTATCGCAGTTCCCCTTCCAGAAGCAGGCAAGATCCGCGAAGTCAACATTGTCCGTCACTGTCATGTAAGGAGCGGTCAGCGCATAGACACGGCGGTAAGCTTCGGCTTCGTCCTGTGCGCACACAGCACCGGGCAGCAGGAAAAACAAAGAGAGAACAAGGAGAAATGTCTTTTTCATGAGATCTTTTCCATCAATAAGCGTCAACATAAGTATCAATGATCCACCAGCGATTCCAATAAAGCAGCAGGAAAAGGATGAACGGAAGAACAATGTTCAGATTTTCGATCGGGTTCAAGAAAGAGAATATCGTCAGATGCGTGATCCAGGGAAGGGCGAAAGAAATCAGCCACAGCACAAGACAGTAGATTTGCCCCCTGCGTTCCCAGCGCAGCACCATTTTGTCCCTCGCGTACACAGCCGGAATCCAGAGAATATAGAGATGTTTGCCGAGATTCGGAATTCCGACCAGGAAGCCGACCGTCAGCGTCAGCGCGAGAACCCATTCCATAGCGTCCCGATTGCCTTTCGCATTCACAATCCACTCGATCAGCATAATCAAGAGCATCACGCCGGACACAGCCCAGCCGATGCGTCCGCCCAATTCAGGCTGCCAGGCCTCAAGGATACGTGAGATATTATTGGGATTGAGATGTTTCAGATAATACAGCATTGAGCGCAGGTACGGCACATACCAATTTGTCTGAAACAGCATAGCGATCAGAAAGAGCAGCGCCAGCACCGCGCCGAACCAGGCAACGATCGCTCCCCGTTCGTTATTCAGACACCAGATGAGGATCCATAAAACCGGCAGCAGCGTCAGGCTGCATTTGATCGTGCTGAAAGCAAGCATAATGCCTGCCAGTTCAAACTCTCCGTCCTGCAATGCAGACACCGCAATCAGCAAAAACGCCACTGCAAGGATAGAGATTTCTCCGTCAATCAAGGCAATGATTCCGTAATAACAGCACATCGGCAGGATGACGCAGACCGCAGCAGGCGTCAGTGGATTTGTGATCCGAAACGCGGGGATGAGTCGTATGCCGGCAATGATCAGCGCGCCTTCAAGGAGAAGTCGCCACAGCACCAGCGCGGTCTTAAAATAATCAATAAAAGCGAAGGGCAACACAGGCAGCACCGCGTAAAGCGGAAGTGAGAACCCGCTGACATTCGGGTCATCCCGGTACTTATTCTGAACCTGCTCTACAAGCGCGTCATCGTATGGGTTGTCACCCTGAGCAAACAGCACACGTCCGGAAAGCCAGTAACTGTAAAAGCTGCTCCCATAATCTGTCTTCGCGGCGAAAAGAATATTCGCCGCGATTAGAATCACCCCCAAAGCAATGCCCCCGGCGAGCATTGAAGGGCGGAACGCGAACAATTTGCGAAGCGGAGATTGGTTCATTTTTTCCGCTTAGATCTCGACCTGATAAACACGATGTCGCTTATTGATCTTCAGACCGAGATTTTCCATTTCCTGACGAATCTGCGTTGCAGAATCAGCCATTTGAACACATTCCACCGTCTTGAACTGCGGATTCGCTTTGAAAACTTCCTGCATTGAGGTATAAAGCAGGGCGGTGCCGCCTCGTTTGCAGTATTCAGGCAAAATGCCGATGCCGTTCAGAGATGCGTTGTCAGCTTTCTTCATCTCAAGCAGCAGATCAAAGATCAACGCCGGGGTCAGAGAGCCGTGATGACGCTGCATAGCGGCGGAGAGATCCGGGAAGTTTACCAGCAAACCGACCGGTTCGTCATTTTCATTCGCGATAATACGGATCAGCTTCGGGTCAACCATCTTCAGTACATTGTCAACGAAGAATTTGAACTCGCCTTCGCTCATCGGGAAGTATTCCCAGTTGTTCTGGAAGGATTTAAAGTAAACATCTGCCAGGACATTCGCGTTGTCAAGAATCTCTTTTCTGCTTTTGTAGGTTTTAATCTTCAAGGTGCCGCGCTTCTGAACGATTTCCGCAACCTTATACGCCTTTTCCGGCAGATTAAAGTCCGCGACATTGAACGACATTGAGACAAATTCGTTAATGCGGTACCAGCCGTAGGTCTCATACAGCTTCTGATAATACGGGTAGTTGTAGCAGGACATATTCATCATCTGGCGGCAGTCGTATCCCTCAACCAGAACGCCGTACCCGTCAAACAAGCCAAAGCCTTTCGGCCCCATCATCTTGTCAAGACCGCGCTCGCGGGACCATTCCGCAGCTTTATCAAAGAGCGCGTTCGCGACTTCCTGGTCGTCAACACTGTCAAACAGAAAGATATCGGAGCCGTTTTCATGATGATACTCGTTGTACATCTTATTGTTCAGCACGGCAATACGCCCGACCATCTTGCCGTCTTTCCATGCGGTGAAGAAATCCGCTTCGGAATGTTCATAATAGGGGTGCTTTTTTTTATTCAGCATCACTGCAATGTCACCGCGAAACGGGGGAACCCAATTCGGATCGCCTTTGTAAAGGTCGTAGTGGAACCGAATGAATTCTTTCACCTGTTTTTTATTGTCGCAATCGACTAAACGGATTTCAACCATATTACATCTCCGATAGTTTTAAAGATAGATGACTGAATTTTATCGCAAATTCAGATGAAAATACGTGTTTTGTTATTCAGAGCGAAAAAAAAACGGGCAGCTTTGGCTGCCCGTCATTTACAAAGCGGTTTATTTGTTGTATTTCATCTGCAGGAACTCATCAGCGGCGGCACCGAAGACCTTATGCAGGAGCAGATCCTTGTTGTTTTTGACGAAAGGCAGATCCTCGACATCTTCCAGACCCGGCATCAGATAGGAAGCAGGGCGGTACTTCTTGATTTCGGGATTCTCACCGCAGACCTGGGTCAGGACTTCCCGGTTAACCGGAGCCGGAGTTTTACCAAACTCTCCGAGCAGGATCATGCGGAACTCGTTGGAGCAGAAGGAATAGCGGGCAC
>CAVESB010000075.1:0-8958 GCA_963618265.1 bacterium | reverse complement strand
TCAATGTATACCTCATGGTAAGAATCACGGACGCAACATTCGAGAACGGCAGACATCCGTTCCCGAACCAATCGATATAATTCAAATGAGCTGTGGATATAATCAAGGGTCAATCTCGCCCGAAGCGCGATACCTTCGGGAGTGATGATGTACTTCAGCTTTCTTTTTTCGCAACGCTGGATTTTTACATAGCCCTTTTCGGCAAGCCGTTTCAGATGCCAGTTGACCGTTCCGACAGCGACATTCAGATGCCCTGCGATCGTCGCCTGTGTAGCATCGGGGTCGCTTTCTATTTTTTCTAAAATGCCCAAATCATGGATCTGTTCAAGTTTCGTACTTGCAGTCATTATATCCTTTTAAACCGCGCAAGCGCGGTGATGCTATTTTCAGCCACTGAATTATATCATCTTATATGGATTCAGTCAATGCCGGGAGAACAGTTCGTCGTATAGACGGCCGCCGAATGCTTCCATGCGTGCGCATTTCGCACAATACTCTGCGTGCGCGGATCCCTCAAGAGAGCAATCCAGGATCACATTGCCGGAACCGCCCGCTGCGTTCCGTTCAGCGAGAACGGTCTCAAGATGCCGTGTCACGCCGTCATTCCCATCAAAAAGTTTCAGCTTCGGGAACATTTCCGACAGCAGAGGCCGCAGGAAAACATAATGGGTGCAGCCCAGTACAAGCGACTCCGCCGTGTCCGCGTAAGGCTCAAGCACCTTTTCAAGGTATGCGTAAGCCTCTTTCCCTGCCGGGTTCGCCTCAACGAGCTGCATCAACCCCGGACAGGCGACAGGTACAATATCCCGTCCCTGCTCGAATTGATCCAGCAGGCGGCGGAACTTTGCTTCACGAATCGTCAATTGGGTCGCAAGCACAATGACACGACCCTGCGTTTGCTCAACCGCAGGCTTCAACGCAGGTTCCATCCCGAGCACCGGAATCTCCATTTCCGCACGCAACATTTCAGCGGCGGCTGAAGTGGCGGTATTGCAGGCAAGCAGAACAGCTTTGATCTGCCGTTCACCCGTAATACGCCCGATCACAGCTTGAACGATCTTCCTGATTTCCTCGGGTGTCTTATCGCCGTACGGAGCATTCGCGGCATCGCCGAAGAAGTAAAAATTCTCCTGCGGAAGTTTGCGATGAGCATATGCGAGAACCGAAAGTCCGCCGACGCCGGAATCTATGACAGCGGTATATTTTTCTTTATCCATAACTGCCTCTTGTTATTCAAGGAGTATACCACACACAACTGTTCTTTCTTTCGGAAGGACGGTTATAATGAAATGCACGGAGGTATAAAAGGTATGGAAAACTACAAAGTCGTCTATTGGGCTGAGAATCAAGTCGAGGCAGATTTAATCTGCGGGCAGATGCGGGAATGTGATATTCCCTGCCGACAGTTGAAGGAATCGATCGGCAAGACGCTCGGTCTGCAATTCGGAATGCTCGGCGAAATCGCCATCGCGGTTCCCGAACATTGCGTCGCTGAAGCGGAAGGCGTTCTCCTGGATTTAGACAACCCGGTTCCCTAAAGGTCGAACAGACTGGGTTGTCCTAAGTTGTCGGAGCTTTCATGATTCGAGGCGCTCTTTTGGGGCGCTTTTTTCGCTTTCGATTCCTGCTCCGTCATCGTGCGCAGAACCGCCGCCACATCACTGTCCGTTGCAACTTCGCTCACCGTCAATATCTCAAAAGGAAGCGGAGCGGTCGAATAACTTCGCTTCCCGGGGCAGGAACTACCCGGACAGGAGCAGATTTTCAATGTCAGCTTCTGCTCTTTTCGATCTTCACAGCTGAATTTGACAACGTCGTTCCCCTCCGCATCTTTCGAGAAAAAGCCGTTCACACCGAACGCCTTCAGTTCGTCTGTAACGGTTTTGCGAACGTCTGCGGAAAGCGCTTCATCCGCTGCTGTATTCACGAACCAAATGACGTTGTTCTTTCGGCTTTTTCCCGGTAGCAGTTCATCCGGAATCAGGGCGCAGTCACGGAAGAACCCTCCCCGGCTCAAACCGGAAAACAGAACAAGTTTTTCCGCGGCAAGAACGGCGTTACTTTCCTTCGCATCGGGTTCGATCAAGGCAGCAAGTTGATTAATTATCGGGTTCATGTTTCTTTCTCAGCAGCATTTTCAAAAGATGGAGATTCTTGCAGCCGTAACAATCTGCTAAATCAAAAATCAAGCTCATATTCAAGCGGTTGATCTTGCGCTTTCCGATGCCGATCTCTTCAAACAGCAATGTTTTCAGGTCGCTTTTGTTTTTCGCGGGACGCAATTTATACAGCTCGTCGCACAAAGCCTTTTCCGGTGACGCCATGATCCAGCTGTATCCGTTTTCCGTATGTAAATCCAAACCGAGCGGGTAAGCGGATTTCGGAACATCACGGTAGGCAAAAGTTCCGAACCTGGTTTCATGCAGTTTTTCCTTCCGCTTGCCGAAAGTCGCACAGGTGATCGTCTTGGTATGTGTGTTCGTCAAGCCATAGCAATCCAATGCGTATTCAAAAGATATATACGAAGGACCGTAGATACATCCGGCAAGATATTTCGCAGGCGTCCCGGAATCAGTCTCGTATAGACCGCGAATTATAGGGAACAGTTCGCCGGCATCAACCAGACGCCCGATTTTCGCTTTTGGGTTGACGTAATGCGGAAACTCCTCAATCAGGATTGAAGTTGTCTTTATCATGAGAGTAATTATACTGCTTTCCCAGGAAATTATCGCCTGTCCGCATGTATTTCTCGTGCACTGTTCAGAGCGTTTGGAGACTGTTTTCTCTCTTATACCGAGTTAACGATCCTGTCACTTCATGAAACAGACGCCTATTCGGGAGACATTCTGTGCCGAAGCGCACTTTTCAGCGGTTCAGATACTCAAGACCGGAGCTGATCTCCGCGGCAAAGCGTTCCATCAGTTGTTTCGTAACCGGTCCGGGCGCAGACTGCTTCATGTCCTTCCCGTCAATGGAGCGGATCGGGAGGATGGAGCGGCCGGTGCTGGAGATAAAGCTTTCATCCAGTTCCGGAATTCGCGCTGCCGGTACGGGTTCCATAATGATCGGGATGTCTGCTTCCGCTGCGATACGCAGGATAAAATCGCGTGTCGTGCCGGAAAGAACGCCCTCTTTGGCTGTGTACACAGTTCCGCCGATGACGCCGTAGAAGTTCGAGCTGAGTCCTTCAAGCAAGTTTCCGTCTTCGCCAATCATGATGATCTCCTGATACTCACCCTCTTTGCTTTGACGGATTCCATCTGCAATGCGCAAAAAGCGGCTGAGTTTCGCTTTCGGGTTCTCACGATGCGCCTTTGCAGTGAGGCAGACGATGCCGGATTGATAAAACTCAGGCGCAGGGGTATTTAGCGGCTCCATAGCAATGTAGATATCGCCGACATTCTGTTTAAGATCAACAGTCAGTCGGATGCGCTTCTCAGCGGGATCGGATTTCTCGAGCCAATCGGTCAAAAAGCGTTTGATTTTCTCTCTGTCAACATGCACGCTAAATCCGGCCAAAGCGGCTGTCTCTTCAAGACGGTTGAAATGCTGCGTCAGGTTGAGCACACCCATACGGTCATAGGTTCGGAAAGTCGTGTAGGCACCCTCCGGCGTATAAGGCTGTGTATCCGCCAATGAAGCCGCATCGCAGTTGATCGGAGTAAACACGCCCGCTGAGAGTTTCCAAAAATTATTTTGCATTTTGATATCCTCGATTGTGTCAATATCTTTCAGCACACCAACGTCATCAACAGGAACCGCATGAAAGCCATATGTCTTCAGAAGCATTTTCCCGCCAATATCGCCGGTTGAAAGTTCGACAAGTTTCGCGTAGAAACGGGATGGAACAACGATCGGATTCCCGCGCCGCCCGTCGCAAACCGGGACGATGATTTCATTCGGTCTTTCATCCGAGATCCGCAGCAGAGCAGAAACGGTTTCCTGCCGCAGAAAAGGTTGATCGCCGAGAAAAATAACCGTCCGCTCGTAATTCATACCCACCGCGCGCATACCGACCTTCAACGATGACGACTGTCCCTGCTCCCATTCGGAGTTGCGAACAAGCGTCACGGGGCAGTCTGCGAGAACACGTTCCATCTCTTCATGATGAGCACCGATCACGACAAACACCTCGTCGAATCCGGCGGAAAGAACGGTTCGCAGTGTACAGCGAATCAGCGGCTCTCCACCCAATGACGTGAGCAGCTTATATCCGGATTCAAAGCGGCTGCCTTTCCCGGCAGCAAGGACGAGCGCGGCATTCTTTTTCATTGTTCTCCCCAACAAAACAAGCGGTACATTGCTGTACCGCTGTTCATTATACGACTGTTTCGCGATTTAGGCCTCGTAAGCCTTGATCAAGTCAGCCAATTCCTTTGATGGAATGTCAGCGAAAGAATACTCGTCCACAACGCCGTTCCAGCGGATCGCGTATTTACCGCCGCCGATGTTGGCGAAGCCGGAGTTCGTGCTGTCATCCAGTGCTGCACGGTCGCTGAAGACCGTGATCTTGTCACGGAACGGACGACCTTCGTACGGGCAGAAGACGGCGCAGTTGCCGCATTCGTTGCAGATACTGTCGATATGGATAACCTGTTTCTTGCCGTTGACGATGACATATTCATTGCAGCGGTTCGGGCAGGACTCCACGCACATACCGCAGAGACCGCCACATTCGAGACAGCGTTCGGACTCTTTGCCGTTGAACTTCGGATAGAGATAGCCGCGTTTACTGATGCCGCTGTATTCGAAATCCAGAACTCTGTACTTGGAGTAATCCGCCCCGGCGAGTTCTTTCACAGCATCTGCGGCGGAGGCAATCGCCGTCACGACTGTCTTCGGACCGTAAGCGCCGTCGCCGACAATCTTGACATTGCCGGACGCAATCGGCAGACCCTTCGCGTCAAGCGCGAGACCGAGCTTCTCATAGAAGGAGCCGTCAACCTTTTCGCCGAGGGATGCGATGATTGTATCGCAGACAACCGAGCGCTTCTCACCGGTCGCAACGGGCTTGCGGCGGCCGCTCGCGTCGGGTTCGCCAAGTGTCATCACATCGCAAATCAGCTCTCCGTTTTCGAGAGTAACCGGAGCGAGCAACGGTTCAAACTTCACGCCATCTTCCATCGCGCCTTCAAGTTCTTCAAGATCCGCAGGCATGTTGGCGATATCGCGGCGGTAAACGATGGAGACCGATTCGACACCGTCGGCGCGTTTTGCAACACGAGCGGCATCCATGGCGGTGTTGCCGGCGCCCACAATCACGACATGCTTGCCGAGCTTCGGGGCTTTACCATGCTTCACGTCATACATAAACTCAACCGCATTCAGACTGCTGCCGGATTCGAGCGCGAGAGGCATACCCTTATTCGCGCCGACAGCGAGGATAACAGCATCATAGTTCTTCTTGAGATCGTCGATGTTATCAATTTCCTTACCGGTGTTGATCGTGACGCCCATGGCCTTCAGGATTTTCACATCACTGTCAATCGCATCATCGGAGATACGGAAAGCGGGGATAACATTGCGCACGACACCGCCGAGTTTCTCTTCCTTTTCAAAGACAGAGACATCCCATCCCTTGCGGGCAAGGAAGTATGCCGCCGCCATACCGGCAGGACCGCCACCGACAACCGCGGCAGATTTTCCGCACTTGGCATCGGGTTTGATCTCAGCCAGAGCAGCGTCTACAGCAGAGGAGACAGCATCAAGTTTGCAAGCACGAATGTTGACAGCACCTTCATACTGATTGCGATTGCAGGAGTTCATGCAGGTATGCGGGCAGATGGTGCCGGTGATGAACGGGAGCGGGTTCTTCTCAAGGATAATTTCGGAGGCCTTCTTTGGATCGCCGGTGGAAAGGGCACGCAGATAAGCCGGGATATCCTGATGGATCGGGCAGGTGTCGCTGCAGGGTGCTGCGAAGCAGTCAAAGAGCGGCGGGACGCCCTCAATGCGCTTGCGAGGGGTCTTCTTCAGCAAGCCCTTGTAATGCGGGTTCACCAGTGCGTCCGCGGCGAGTTTGTTCAAGCGTTCCACATCAATCTTCGCAGGAGGCATCTCGGTGCCGACAGCATCAATCAACTGGGTCATGCGCTGATAGCCGCCCGGCTTCAGGATGTTGGTAGCCATGGTAATCGGATAAATACCCGAGCCGTAGATCTCTGCAATATTATAGATATCCGCGCCGCCGGCGAAGGAGATCGCCAGCTCTCCATTGAATTCGCGGGAAATCTTCGCAGCGAGGTTGATGGAAAGCGGGAACAGGGAGCGCCCGGACATGTAAGCTTCCTCACCGGGGAGGAAGTGGTTGGTGATGTCAACCGGCTTCGTGTTCGTGAGCTTCAAGCCGAAAGCAACACCGACTTCCTTGCAGACAGCAATCAGGCGCTTGAACATCGGCACAGCGTCCTCCCACTGCAGATCCGTTGTGTAATGATGGTCATCAAAGGCAACACTCTTGAAGCCGAGGTTGTCCATGGTGCCGCGGGCGAAATCGAATCCCAGCAGCGTCGGGTTGCATTTGATGAAAGTGTTGAGCTTTTTATTGGTGATCAAATGCATCGCGATTTTCTCAATTTCTTCCGGCGGGCAGCCGTGCAACGTGGAAATCGTGATACTGTTGGAGACCTTCGGACTGACACTGTTGATGAAGCTCTCGTCAACGTTCTTGAACTCAGAGATATGAGCCAATGCCCAGCTCTTACATTCCTTCCATGCATCGGTATCGGAAGCGTCCATCATAGCGTTGATGTAGCCGTCCACCTTCGGGAGCTTAATGCCTTCAAGGTCATAACCGACGCTCATGTTGAAGATAAATCCATCGGGATCGCCGAGACCAAGCTCCTTTGAGAGGAGCTTCAGTGCCCACCAGCCGCGGATGTATTCAGACAGCGCGTCCTGAACCGTCAACTCGGTTGACCATTCAACATTGTAGCCCTCATCATAGGCAAGAATGCACGGACGGGCGACACATTTCGCCAACTCTTCGCCATCCATCTTCTGGACGGTTTTCAATTCAAAGAAGCGTGCGCCGCCGGCGTAAGAGGCGATAAGGTTGCCCGCGAGCTGGGTATTCGGACCGGCAGCCGGACCGATCGGGGTTTCGATCTTCTCGTTGAAAAGAAGGATCGGTTGCCGACCGAGGGTTGACACAGGATCAACGCCCAACAGCTGACCGGATTTACGCCAGCCTTTCAGGACGCGGTTCATCAATTGTTCAAATGACATCGGGTGCATACGATCAGACATACAGGTGCCTCCTTATCCTTCTTTATCGCAATATTCGTGGTATTTCGCCCAAACGCGCGGATAAACTTCCATGGAGTGAGCATATACAGCTTCTTCGTCAATCGTCGTCAGTTTGCGATCCTTCATGACAAACTTGCCATCGGCGATGGTATCAGTGATCATGCGTTCGCTCCAGCCAAAGATGATCTGCCAAGGCAGGTTGCCGGCTGTGAACTGAGTGAACGGTTTGAAGTCAACGATAATGAGATCAGCCGGCGCGTCAACAACGACTTTACCGAATTTTTCGCCGAAGCCGAAGGCCTGACCGGCGAGCGCAGCATTGTTATAAGCAGCCATCTTCTGAATGTCATAGGCATTGCCGCGGCGCGGATCGCGATTGACAACTTTATGCAGATAATAAGCCATCTTCCATTCGGACCACATGTCAAAGGTGAAACCGTCGTTACCGAGGCAGACCTTCATACCGTCATCAATCATGGACTCGACCTGAGCGGCACCGACAGCATTATTCATGTTAGAACGCGGCTGATGAGAGATCCAGGTGCCGGTTTCTTTCAGGTAGTCCATCTCTCGTTTGTTGACATGCACGCAATGCGCGACAATGGTTTTGTCGCCCAACATACCGTGCTTGTAAAGGCGTTCGCCGCAGCGCATGTTGTATCTGTAGAGGGAATCCCATTCATCTTCCTGAGATTCAGCAAGATGCACGTGGTAGCCGAAGCCCTGCGGAATCGCTGCAACGCAGTCATCAAGAGTTTCTTCGGAAAGTGTCAGGCAGGCATGCAGACCGAAAGCACCGCCAATACGTCCGCCATGATTGTCTTTCGCGATCTTTTTGAGGAAGCGAACGTTCTCAGCGATGCCGGCTTTCGCGCCGTCTTTGCCGTTGCGGTCGGTCACTTCGTAGCACAGGGAGCCACGCAGACCGGATTTGAGGACAACATCCTCAATGACATCCAAAGAGCCGTCAATGAAGTTCGGAGAAGCGTGATGATCAAAGAAACTCGTACAGCCGTTCTTCACCGCGTCGATCATAAACAGCTCGGCGGAAAGCTGCACACTCTCAGGATCCAGCGCACGATCGAGTTTGTACCAAAGGTTATCCAGAATTTCAGGGAAATCCTTCGCGGGTTTCAGGTTGTTGCCCAAGCCGCGGGAATACGCGCCGTAGAAATGGGTATGCGCACAAATCTGACCCGGCATGAGGACTTTTCCGCCGGCATCAATTTTTTCTTCATCGGGATATTTTGCCAGAATTTCGGCAGAAGCGCCGACATCCTTGATCAGATTGCCGCGGATCAACACGGCGTGATTGTCAAGGACACGATTCTCATTTTCAAACGTGATTACACAAGCATTGTAAATGATCATTTTGTTCTCTCCTGTCTTTCAGATTAAGGTTTCTCTTCCGACCGCAGCGCGGTCTATCTTGCGTGATGCAATCATAAAGCGGTTAAAAAAACAAAAACCCGCGTTCAGCACTTTCTGCCGTTACGTTTGGGGTTTCCGTCTTTCAATAAATCCGCCATCGTCTCACCACTTTCGGCGGCGCTTCTCGATGGGAACTCACCATCGCCGGCAGATACAAGGCTGTCGACCTCCGTACTCTTATTTTATCAATTCATTGATTGTCTGACAATAGCTGAAGGGCTGAATAACATCATATTTTTCACATGACAGAAACAACCAGTTATCAGACAAAACAAAAAG
>CAVESB010000074.1:0-9020 GCA_963618265.1 bacterium | reverse complement strand
ATCTCGCAATGCAAACCTTGGGAGTCGCTTTGGGGTTCGTCGGCAACTACGCCCCGCGTGGACTTTCACCACAGATTGACGGCATGCCCGTCATACCAAAAAACGCCGCTTACGCGGCGCTTACTCATTCAGACGCGCATCAAGCCAACTTGATGCGGTAAATGTTTGTTTCACGGGTCTCAAATCCACAGCGGCGGTAGAGACGGTTGGCTGCCTCTCGGGACGGTCTGGAAGTCAGGTCAACGGTTTTTGCGCCTTCCTGCTTCGCGCGCTCAACGGCAGAGCGAACCAGCTTTTCGCCGACGCCTTTCCCGCGGGCATTGCTGTCGACGACGACATCCTCAACCCAGGCTCGGATCCCGGTCGGGACTCGGAAGACGACCAACGTCATTGTACCGAGGATCTCACTGTTCGGGTCATCGGTGTCGGTTGCCGCAAGCACAATCCCGGCTTTGGAATTGATCAAATCTTCCACCTCATCATAAGTCGGGATGGAAGCGGAAGAGGAAAGCTGCGGAACCAATCGGGCGAAAGCATCGCAGACTTTTTGGGACATTTCGGTAATTTCTTTTACTTCGATCATGGTTTTACTCCTTGTCGGGTTCTACAGCCTCCAACTGATCCTCTTCTTCCAGGGGATCCTCAATCGGGGCATCGGGAGCGGATCTTGTTTCGTAGTCCGCCACAGTCCCGGCAGTTTTCTTGGTATTGAACCAATTCGTCAGCGTGAGCACCACCGCGCCGATACCGAACATCTCCGCAATCAGCTCAACGGAACCGCCCAAGCAGGGCACAAGACGAACAAGGGCGAATGTGATAACACGCAATGCCAGCGCGCCGAAGATCGTCTGTCCGACCGTAGACCAGTTCAGTTTCAGCCAAGCGTTCAAAAGAACGCCAAGCCGATGGCTTACAACAACAAGCCCATACAAGCAGAAAAGCCAGAAGAGCACCAGCAGACCCAGTGCCAGCGGGATCAGAATCAGCGTGACACAAAGCGCGATTTCAATCATCACGAAGAACACAACACAGAGGAAGCCGAGAAGCAGTGACTGCCACGGCAATGCACCCAGCTTGCGGGAGTTCCGTTTCAGTTCTTTAGGCATCAACGCGCAGACAAGCAACGCCAGAAGCGTAAACAGCAGCACACGGATCAGCATGACAGAAAAACTTGTCAGTGAGATCAGAATGTGAGATGCTGCGCTGCCGAGGCTGCCGGCATATGAGGTAACAGATCCGTAACTATCCTCTCCGCTTGTCCAACGTGTCAGGCGGTCGCCGGTGATGACGGAGCTGTCCGCCTGAACCAGATCGCCGTCCAGACAAGTCAGATCCCCGTTCACGACCGCTGCCGGTCCAATGCGGACAGAGCCGCCAAAAGCGGTAACATCACCATTGACCGTGCCGTCGATCACGGCATTGCCGCCGAAAACAAGCACACTGCCATCCACCAGTGAACCTTCCCGCAGTTCCGTGTTGCCGCCGAAGAGGAAGAGATCATCTTCAAGCGTTTCACCCTTCTCCAGAACGAAATCCCTGTTGGTAACGAAAGTTCCGACTTCTTTAGCGCAGACGGAGGAAAACCCCGCGCAGAGCGCGAGGATAAGCAACATGGCAATGTTCACTTTTTTAATGAATTTCAGCATCAGTACCGGCTCCTTCTTTTTCCAAAAAGCGGACAGCGATCCGCTTAATCAAGCAATATCCGCCGAACAAAATAACCGCGGCAAAGACAAGACCGATGCCCAAGGTAAGCGGCGTATGGAACATACGCAGCCCTTTCCTCAGCGCAGTACCGACCGCCGCAACCGTGTTGACAAATTCCGGCAGGAAATTCAAATAGGTTGACAAAACCGCATGGTTGTGAAACAAGGCAAAAAACAGAACAAGGCTCAGGATGAGCATTCCGCCAAGGATCGCGGCGCCTTTCATAACAAAGCCGCGAAAGGCATCATTTTCGTACTGCCGCGCTTTCGCATAAACCCGCCATCGGGAAGTGAACCCCGGCGCGGGAGCCGCCATTCCCACAATATGAACTGCGTCCTCAAATCCGGATATATCAGGCATATGATTTTCTCTTTGTTCATTCATGCAATCACCTCAATCCACCCATTTTTCCGCGATTTGCTTACGAATTCGGAAGAGTTTGCTCTTAACCGCGCTTTCGGTCATGCGCACCGCCGCGGCGATCTCGTTCATACTCATCTCATTCCAATATGCCATGATCACCATCGCCCGGTCTAAATCATTCAACCCGTTGAGGATGCGATGCACCTGCTCTTCCCGCTCCATGCGCACAACCTCGCGTTCGGGGTTCGGCGTACTGTCGGGGAGCAGTTCCTCCATTTCCTCTGTGATCTCAACTTTATCGACCTGCTTCTTGCGCTTTCTGTCAATGCAGTAATGCGCCGCGATGGACATGATCCATGTGCTGAGCGGACGGGAACGGTCAAACTTCTCAATGGCACTCCACGCGCGCCAGAAAGATTCCTGAGCCGCTTCTTCCGCTTCGCCTTCATTGTAAAGCATTCGATAGCAAAGGTTGTAGACCGGAATGCGGAGCGTTTCGACAATTTCTGCGTAAGCATCTTCGTCACCGTCACAAGCCGCGTTCACTGTATCAAAAGGAAGCTCGATCATCTCAATGCCTCCTTTGATATATTTTTAATACGGGGTTTTTCAAAATCGGTTGCGCAGAAATTTGCCGAAACTTTCATTTTGCTTTCCTTTCCCGAATCATCAGGGCGGCCGCAGCCACGAGAGCGGTAACGCCCATGATCGTCTGATTCATATTGAGCGCGCCAATCTGCACCGTATCGAGGCGCAGGAACTCAAGGAAAAAGCGTCCGACAGGATAAAGAACAAGGTACAGCAGGAAGATACTGCCTTTCCGCAGACGGATTTTTTCCGAATGATCAATCTTCCATAAGATAAAAAAGACGATCAGATTATAGAGAGACTCATACAGAAACAGCGGATGATAAGTCGCGATGTTCTCATAACCCGCGGGTCGATGAGCGGCGTCAATCGTGATCGCCCAGGGCAGTGTTGACGGCTTGCCGAAAAGCTCCTGATTGACGTAATTGCCCCAGCGTCCGATCGCCTGCCCGAGCGGGAGACCGACCCCGATGGTGTCAACAAAGTCGGCAAAGTCAATTTTATTCTTGCGGCAGAAGAGCCAAATTCCGAACACGCCGCCGAGAACGGCACCGGGAATGCCCAGACCGCCTTCCCATACGGCAAGGATCTTCGCCGGGTGCTTCAGGTACCATTCAAACGTGATGCCGGAAGAGCTTGACGGCAACAGCACATGCCAGAGACGCGCACCGATAACGCCCGGAATCAGCATCCACGGGAGCATATCCCAATAACAGTCGGGCTTCAGCCCGCGTTTTTTCCCGCACAGGGATGCGATCCGGATGCCGACAAGGATGCCGATCACAATAATCAGACCGTAAAAGTGAAAGAAGAGCGGACCGATAACGATCCCTTCACGCAGCAGACGCATTTTTATTTATCCAGATTCTTTTTCATGTGCAGCAGGCGCTGAATCGCTGTAATATTGCCGAAAACAGCGATGATCGCCATAGCGATATTCGGATAACCGATCAGCAGACAGACCACCAGAACAATATAACGTTCCAGACGGGACATAATGCCGAGACGCATATCCAGTCCGTAAATTTCACCCTTCGCACGGGTATAAGGAACGAGGAAGGAGCCCGCCATCGCGGCGATGCTGACAACAACCCACAGGAGCTGATTATGCGCCGCGTAATAATAAAGGATACTGCCGAAAATCATGAACTCGGCGTAACGATCCGTCGTGGAGTCCAGAACCGCACCGAACTTCGTACCGCTTCCGCCGGTTGCCTTACGCGCCATTGTGCCGTCAATGAAGTCAAAGATCGCGAACAGAATCAGCAGCAGACCCGCGACCCAAAACCTGCCTGTAGCGGCGAAATAGGCGGCGATGATATGCCCAAGGCAGCCGATTACCGTGACAGTGTTCGCGGACAGCCCCAGCTTCAGCAAAAAGTCCGCGGCTCCGTCAGCGAGCCATTTGAACCAAACACGCATATGTTCGGTGAATGTGATCTTGCGTTTTTCTTCACTCATTGAAATCGAAATCTCCTTCATCCTCTTCAATGTATTTGTTGTTTTTCAGACTCGCGGCGAAATCCTCCGCCTCGGATTCATCCCAGAGCACTTCGCGCGGCTTTCCGCCCAGCTGCATCGGGCCGACAACTCCCAGCTCTTCCATTCTGTTCAAAAGCCTGGACGCAGTCGGGAAACTGACATTCAGCTTGCCGGAAATATAAGCCGCACTGGCCTTTTTGGTACGGCAGACGAGGCGAATGGCATCTTTGAGCTTTTTCTCGTCTCTGTTCATCTCGTTCTGCTTCCCCGCCTCAAGGATCTCTTCCCAGGGAGCGGTCTCGGCAGTCGGTTTCGGTGCAAGTTTTTTCCAAAGGTTCACGACCTTCTCAATCTCGTTATCCGTCAGCAACGCACCCTGTACGCGCATCGGGACATTCAAAGTCGGGTCAATGAAGTACATATCGCCGCGGCCGAGCAGTTTTTCCGCGCCCTGCTTACCCATGATGACGCGAGAGTCAACCGCGGAGGCGACGTTCAACGCGATACGGGCGGGAATGTTCGTCTTGATCTTGCCGGTAACGATTGTCGTGTCCGGGCGTTGGGTCGCGACGACCAGATGCATACCTGTGGCACGGGCAAGGGAGGCGAGCTTGTCAATGCAGACCTGCCCCTGTTTATCCGCACCTTTCATGATCTCAGCCATTTCATCAATGATGATCACGATATAGGGCAACGGTTTCTGTCCGTGCTCCTTTGCATATTTATTATAAACTGATAGTTTGCGCGCGCCGACAGTTTCAAACAATTGGTAACGGCTTTTCATCTCCTGCACAGCCCATTCGAGAACCGCGATGGAACGTTCGTACTCCGTCTCAACTTTGCCGAGCAGATGCGGCAGACCGTTGAAACGGTAGAATTCCACACGTTTCGGGTCGATCATCACGAAGCGCAGCTGTTCCGGCGTGTTGTTCATCGCAAGACAGACAGCCATCGCACGCAGACAGATGGATTTACCGGAGTTCGTGGTGCCCGCCACCAGCAGGTGCGGCATGTTTTCAAGGTTCACCACCACGGGGTCGCCGGTGATGTCTCTGCCAAGCGCCACATTCAGCGGAGAGGGCTTCCGTGTGAACTCAGGACTCTCCAGCAGCGGACGCAGACGGACTTTCATGGCGTTCGGGTTCGGGATATCAATACCGATATACGACTCACCCGGAACGGGTGCCTGAATGGAGAGGTTGCTGACGCCGAGGCTGACGGCAAGATCGCGTTCGCACTGCGCCACCTGATTCACGCGAATGTTCTTCGCGCTGACTTTGCCTTCCTTCGCCATTTGACCGGGAACGACCTGATATTGCACGACGGACGGACCGACAGAGCAGCCGATCACTTTGACCGGTGCGCCGAACTCGTCCATCGCCTCCTCAATGCGCTGAATAAATTCCCGATGATCCTCATTCTGTCCGTAAAAGCCCAGCTCCGTATCCAGCAGGTTCAACGGCGGCAGGTTGTTCAGCCGTCGCGAACCGCCCGCGGCGGGAACCGTCCGCTGCGGCATCTGTTCCTCCCGGACAGGGCGGAGGTCAGGGATTTGTGTTTCCGTTTGTTTGAAAATTTCAGACATGTTTATCACTCTTTTCGGTGGAATTACGAACTCGGCGACCGGGTCCGTTTCCGTTTCGGATTCAGCGGGAACATGCTCCCGCGTTTGATTCTGTTTTGGCTTAGCTGTGTATTCCGACTTCCAATCAAAACCGGGATCTGTTTCTTTGGGACGGCGGGCGTTTTTTTCCGCGTTTCGCGCGTTCGTGACAACGCTCCTGACCTCCCCGCCCAGCGCACGGAACATTTTCGGCATCCAAATCAAGCCGCCCGCCAAAATACAGACAGCAATGATCAATGTCAGCCAAACTTCAAAGACGAAAACGGACGGCGGCAGGTTTCCGCGGAGCAACCGCATCAAGCCCATCCCCGCAGATCCTCCGGCGGCTTCACCGCCGTAGTACGCGCAAAGCATCAGCGCGTCGATGATCACAATGAGAAAACAAAGCAGATAAATCACTCGCTTGATGACGCTCATCCGAACTTTCGGAAACACCCGGCGCATCAGGAGTATGGTAGCCCCGATGATGATCAGCAGGATCGAAAGAGCAACAGCCATTGAGCCGAACCAGGCCCGCGTCAGTAAACAGAAGGGACGCACAAGCTGCCCGGGGTTGCTGCTGAAAAAACCGACGGAGACCAGCGTCCCGATCAGGATCAGGACAACGGCAATCATATCCGGTGCGCGGCCGCGGCTGTAAATCAGGAGTTCGGGCTCAGCGCGGGCAGAACGGTTCTCAGCCATGGTGCTCCTGCTCCATGCGGACAATTTCCTTCGCCATCGCTTCCACGGCGACTTTCTGCTTGCGGTAGAAATCCGCCTCCGACATCGCAAGCCGGCGAACGATATCCTTGACCTTCTCTTTCTCAAAGAATTTCAGGTCGATAATGTTATAGAGGATCCATTCCCCGTTATAGGCGCGTTCGCCTTCGGGGCGCAGCTTCTCAAGCGCTTTCTTCAGCACAGAGCGCAGCGCATTGATCGGGGTGTCGTTCATTTCCGCCGCCGTGGATTTGACAATCTCCAGCTCCAGCAGCGGATTATCGGAAAGCCGCGGCCCGCCCCAATAATGAGCGAGGGCGTCCTTTGTCCAAGCGATGACATTTTCCATCTCGGTGTCTTCCGCGAGCAATGACTCCCGATTCAATACCGAACCGCTTCGGAACGTATTCTGCGAGTCTGAAGCAGAGCTGCCGCGGAGTGCTTGATAGGCCGCAGTCAGATAGCGGCGCTGACGGAGCACCGTGCGGGCGTTGTCCAGAGCCTCATCAAGAACCATACGGCCGTCCTCGGAATCCAGCGCGGCGGAGGGATCGGAGAGTCCAAGCACGCCCAGGAAAACAGAGGTTTCTTCCACACAGCTGATAACAGGGAAAATCACCCGGTTGTCCTCACGATACGGTTCATTCCCGTTCTCAGCGAAATACGCAGGCAGAGAAGCCGTCAAATTTTCCGAAACCGGCTCCGAACCGCCGACAGTGATCAGCGAGTCGACATTGCCGAGCTCATCCATGACGGCGAAAAAGCCGTTCCGCGCCTGAAAACGGTCGCAGAGCGCACCGGTCAGTGCCTCGAGGAAAGTCTCCAGCTCAGGTTTGAAAACCATCATACCCTGAAATTCACGGAAAATCGCGTAATCCTCCGCGCCCAAACCCACGAGACTGCTGCGCTCGATAAAGGGCATCGCCAGCCCCGCGAGATATTCCAAAACAATGATCGAAAACACCGTTGCAAAGGAGTTCAAGCCCGCTACACGCAGTCCGAGCGTGTCAGAGGTACGGTTGAGCATGGTGACAAGCCACAAAGTCAGGGACGCCGTGACCGGTCCGCGCAGAATCCATTCGAACATACGCAGACGGGAAAGACGATCCGACCATGGAACCGAGAAGTTCGTGACGGAATACGCCAGCAACAGCACCATCGCCGTCACGAGCGCATTCCCGATGACAGAAAGCGTCCAAAAAATGATCGGATGCTGCGAAATCAACAGCCCGGAGCCGAAAAGAAGCAACGGAAACGAACCGATCAGGATTCCTGTGACACTCACAATCAGGTAAAGCATGCGTCTGCGGCTGGCGTGCGTTTTGGTGCGCAGGAAGGCGATATTCAGCATTTCAAAAGTGAGGAGCAGACAAATAACACAGAAAATCCAAAAGAATACCGTTTCTGAGGAATGGATCATCGTCGTGCCAATGTTGGAAATTGTCCTGATTCCTGAGAAGAGCTTATCCTGCCACAGACGGGTCGTGAAGAACAGAGAGCCGAGTATTGCCGCGCCCGCAAAACACCTGCCGAGACGGCCGGCCGGTCTGCCGGTCATGCCCGGGAGAGGCAGGGCGAAGAAGAAAACCAGAGACGGGAGAAAGATAAGCCCCGTCCAATGGAGCTTCTTCCACAGCAGATGGGCGGAAGCGCCCATCGCGATGCTTTCCAAAGCCTCGGTGCTGTAAATGACAACAATACAAATGAGAAGCGGAACGGAGGACCAGGCGAGAATCTGCTTCCGGCGGATAAACTGCAGGGAAAACAGCAGCATGGAAAAAGCGGCCATAGCGACCGCCGCTGTCAGAACCTCACTGAGCGTGCGAAGAACAGGAACAATGTACGTCATGACTGCATTCATCGGATATGCTTCGAGAAGAATAATCCGATCTCCATATTCCTGAAATAAAATTCCTGATACCCGCAGAAAACGAATCCGCGACCGGTCAGGAAGCGGATCGCAGGATCATTTTTCGCCTGTACCATCGCGACGAGGTTGTGAATACCATTATGCAGCGCGATTTCTCCGACACGTTCAAGAAGGACGGAGCCGATGCCCTTCTGCCGGTAAGCCGGGTCAATGCCCGCGGTCTTGATCACGAGGCGGTTAACCGCCTCGTCCTGTTCCAGGCGCAGATAGCCGACAACAACATCTTCACAGCGCACCGCGAGGATTTCCTTTCGGCGGATCATGCTTTCAAGTGTGGATGGGCAGTATGCCTGGAAGGAGACATTGATCGTCTTCGGCAGACGGATGCGCTGCAGGGAGGCCTGATAGGAATCCAAGTCTTCAACAATCTGGGTTTTCCAAACATAATCCGACTCAAAACTCAAGTCGATTTGAGAGATCAAGGGGTATTCTTCAGTCTTTGCCGCGCCGATTTCAATTTCTGCCATAAAATAATTTTATCACAGATTGCGCCCCGAACGGCGGACGCTCATCGAATGGTCTGCGCTTCAAATTGCCATGGATTTCAGAGAAGTTCACAGCCATCAATTCGGGAGTTTGACACTTTAAAACAAACCTTAAAACAAATGTAACAAGAATCTCCTC
>CAVESB010000073.1:0-9257 GCA_963618265.1 bacterium | reverse complement strand
ATCTCGCAATGCAAACCTTGGGAGTCGCTTTGGGGTTCGTCGGCAACTACGCCCCGCGTGGACTTTCACCACAGATTGACGGCATGCCCGTCATACCAAAAAAACGAGTCGGTATTTTCCGGCTCGTTTTTTGCTTTTAAACTGATCGGCTGAGTTCACTCAACTCCGGCGGCAGAATCGCTTTCAATGCCTCCTTCGCCTCTTGAATCCGCCGCAGATACTCTCTGGCACTTGTGGATGAAATCCCGTGATATGCATCCGGCACGGCAAGACAAGTCAGGTTCAGACTCTGCAGGAATCTGCTGCTGCGGATGATATCCTCGCAGTCATCGTTGCCGCGATTCATGCAGACGATGCCGAATTCATCAGCAATCTCCCGAGCAAAAAGCCACTTCGTCTCAAGCTCCGTAAGTTTATCCGTGCCGATCAGCAGGGACGGGCTTTCGCCTTCATCCCTCAGGCGGCAAAGCGTCTCATAGGTTCGCGGCTGCTTTTCCTGCTTCATTTCCCAATCAAACACCCGCATCCACGGACGCGCGGCGGCAATGGTGTTCAACATGGAAAGGCGTTCCCCGTCACTGAAAGCGTAGTCTTTTCCCTGGAACCCGCTGATATAGGTCGACTTGGAAGGCACGAAAATCACGTAATCCTTGCCGAGCGCCTGCATGGCAAATTCCGCTAAATCAATGTGGGCGACAGTCGGCGGATTAAATGCGCCGAAAAAGGCCAGGGATGTCGACATCAGGCGGCCTGTCCCGGAAAAGGATGAATGACGGGCGGTTTATTGCGTTTATGGGCAGAGCCGCTTTCCTTCGCACGGATCTTCGCGTCAACTTCGGGGTCGCCGGAGCTGCCGAGACGGATGTAATCATGGATCGCCTGATACTTGATACCGAGTTTTTCCTCGTCACTCAGTCCGGAGAGCCCGTCAGACGGAGTCTTGACAACCAAGTTTCGCGGCAGCTCATCCATGGTTAAGCCAACCTGCACCACTTCGACCGTGGTCAGCTCCGCCAGCAGCGCGAAATCACAGGAGGTATCGCCGTCTTTCGTGCAATAGCCGACAGTCGCTTCGGAAAGGTTGCCGGTTCCGACCAGGCGGGCACCCAGCATCTGGGCGATATAGCGCAATGCGGTCATGCGCAGACGCGGACCGACATTGACGTTGCTTTCTTTATTAAAGCTCGCGTTAAATTCGCCTTCGGCAGGAGCGTCAAAGTTCAGCGCATCGAGCAGGGCCTGATGCATGCCGCCGATGTTGACGGTCTTATGCCGGATGCCGAGCGCAGCGCAGACAGCGATACTGTCATTGATATCGGACTGGGTGCCGTCGGGGAGCATCACGCCGTAGACGTTTTCCTTCCCGAGGGCGCGCGCGCAGATCGCGGCGCAGACGGTGGAATCTTTTCCGCCGGAAATCCCGAGAACGACTTTCGTGAAGCCCTGAGCTTTCGCCAGTTCGGCAACGCCCTTGACAAGGTTATCGCGCGCTTCAATCGCGTTGAATGAATATTCAGACATAATTCAATTCCTTTCGCAGATGGATCAAGATCAGGCGTGCGCCGCCAGCATATCCATCTTCATTTCGTAATACGCCGGTGTCATATCGAGGTAGTGAACATGCGGATTCTCAAAACGCTGTTCCTCCTGCCAGATTTCATTACGCAGCTGATCTTTAACCCGGGCGGCAATATCACAGACCGTTTCCGGTTCATACATGCGTTTACCGTCCACAATAACAGCCTGCTGCATCGGCTTCGCAGTGCAGTTTTCAAAAAAGTAGTTCTTCCAGGGACGTTCCGGCGCGACAAAGCGGAACTTGTTCTTGACATCGATCACTTCGTCATGTTTGGCGATCAGGTCGGCAATCGCCCGTCCGTTGGCATCATAAATACGGTAGACAGCCTTGAGACCCGGATTTGTGGTTTTTTCCACGGTGTCGGATATCTTGATGCGCGGTTCCCATTGACCGCCGTGATTGACGGCGCAGAGCTTGTATACGCCGCCGAAAACCGGCTCGGATTTCGCCGTGATCATGCGCTCTCCCACACCGAAAACATCCACAGGACCTTCCTGATTCAAAATAGAGGAAATGGAGAATTCGTCAAGGGAGTTCGAGATGACGATTTTCGCGTCCCTGAAACCGGCTTCATCCAGAGCGGCACGAGCCTTTTTGGAAAGGTATGCGAGGTCGCCGCTGTCAAGGCGGATACCAAAGTTTTTGGACTTAATCCCGGCATCTTTCATTTCCTGAAATACCTTAATGGCATTGGGAACGCCGCTGTCCATCACATCGTAGGTGTCAACGAGGAGGATGCAGTTATCGGGATAGCACTGAGCGAAGCGATGGAAAGCTTCGTATTCATCTCCGAAGAGCATAACCCAGCTGTGAGCCATTGTCCCGCTGACGGGGATGCCGAACTTCTGACCTGCAAGGACAGTCGCGGTTCCGTGAACGCCGCCGATTGCGCAGGCGCGGGCACCGTAGACCGCGGCATCGTTGCCGTGAGCGCGGCGGGCACCAAAGTCGGAGACAACTCGGCCGGCGGCGGCGTGTACGATCCGCTGCGCCTTAGTGGCGATCAATGACTGATGGTTGAACTGCGCGAGGATCTCGGTTTCAATAATCTGCGCCTCAACAATGTCCGCGACAACCGTGATAATCGGCTCATTCGGATAAATGATCGAGCCTTCCGGGAAAGCATAAACATTGCCATGGAAGCGGAAGCTTTCAAGAAAGTCCAGAAATTCCGGGGCGAACCGGTTCTGGCTCCGCAGATAGTCAACATCCCGCTTGTCAAAATGCATATTCGTGATATAGTCCACGATTTGCTCCAGACCGGCGAATACAGAGAAGCCGCCTTTATCCGGATTGCGGCGGAAAAAAACATCAAAAGCGACTTTCGTCCCCTGCAGGTCTTTATCCGTAAAATACCCGTTGGCCATCGTCAGTTCGTACAGGTCCATTACCATCGCGACATTATCCGCGTTCGGATCAACACTCATGAATCATCTCCAATTGATTAATAAACAATAATTTGGCAGGAGCGCATGGTTTCCAGCGCAGCCTGATGTTTCTCAACCGTAACACCCGCACAGCAGGCGGAATCCAGACGGATATCGGCTTCATGAAAATGCGCTTTCAAGATCAGCGCGTTCGAAGCAACGCAGATATCCGTGCATAAGCCGACGATCTCAATGACGGTGTCTTCCTCACGGGCATGGTTTTCATCCATCAGCGCCGCAATCTCATAAGGCAGACGCAGGCTGCCGAAAGTCGGCTTTTCCAGAATAACGGCGTCTGTCAGCAGCTCCGCGATCTCCGGGTGAATCTGCCAACCGTCCGTGCCTTTAATACAGTGCGGAACGGGGAGCATCTGACCTTCGCTCGTCTCAAGATAGTTTTCCGCATGGGTATCAATGGTGGCGAAAAGCGCTGCCCCCTCGTCACGGGCGGCGAGTATCTTCGCACGAACCGCGGGAACAATCGCCGCAGCCTCTTTCGTGCCGAGTGCGCCGTCAATGAAGTCATTCTGCATATCGATCACAACAAGAATTTTTTGTGTCATTGGTTCATTCCTCTTCTTCGTCCGTTCCGTCTGCGGGAATTGTCTCCGCGAGGAAAGGTTGATAACGGGTCAGGTAGCGGGTAGGAATCGTCCCTGCCATCATCACCCCGCCGCGTTCATTCTCAACATACTCCACCATGCCCTGCTCATGGAACAGAGCGATTAACAGACCTTCGCTGTACGGCAGCCGTACCCGAATCGGAACCATTTTCTCAAAGAGCGTTTCAACGATGCCGTTCCGCAGCTCATCAATGCCCATGCCCGTCGCGGCAGAAATCAGGTACGCATTCGGATCCGATTCCGCCAGCAGGCGTTTCGCCGACTCATAATCATTCTCCAGCAGATCCGCCTTATTAAACACATTGAGAATCGGAATGTTCTCCGCGCCGATCTCCTCAAGCGTCTGCTTGACAGACTCAAACTGCGCACCGGCGTTGTAATGCGACACGTCAATGACATGCAAAAGCAAGTCGGCTTCGTTGATCTCTTCCAGCGTGGACTTGAACGCCGCGACAAGATCCGTCGGCAGTTTCTGAATGAATCCGACAGTATCAGTAAAAAGGCAGACGCGGTCACCGGGCAGGATCACGCGGCGGGAAGTCGGGTCAAGCGTCGCGAAAAGCTGATCTGCGGCGTAGACTCTCGACTTGGCGAGACGGTTCAGCAGGGTGGATTTCCCGGCGTTGGTATACCCGACAAGGGAGACAAGCGGTATGCGTGAGCGCTTACGTTGGGCACGGTAGCGTTTCCGATGATCGGAGACGCCTTCGATTTCGCGTTTCAGGATTGTGATACGCTTGCGGATCTCACGTTTATCCACTTCCAGCTGGGTTTCACCCGGGCCGCGCAGACCGACACCACCGACACTGCCGGAGCGTCCGGAGGCGCCGCCGGTCTGTCTGCCCAGATGCCCCCAGGCATGGGAAAGACGCGGAAGGCGGTATTGATATTGCGCCAATTCCACTTGAAGACGACCTTCTTTGGTCGAGGCGTGCTGTGCAAAAATATCAAGAATCAGTGCCGTGCGGTCAAGTACGCGCACATTTTTTCCGAAAAGGAGAGAAAGATCGCGAAGGTGGCGCGGGGTCAGCTCATCATCGAAGAGGATCACGTCAGCGAGTGTCTCCTCAGCCAATGCTTTGATCTCTTCCGCCTTGCCGGAGCCGACATAGGTGCTGACATTGGGACGATCCAGCTTCTGCGTTGTCTCACCGACAACTTCCAGCCCGGCGGTGTCCGCCAGCAGTGCCAGTTCCTCAAGGCTGTCCGCGGTATCCATAAGCCGTTCCTCGTTCTTGATCTCAACCGCGACAAGGAATGCCCGTTCCTTCGGTGCCTTTGTTGATTTCAGTTCAATAGACATGCCCTTATTATAACAGTGTTCGCGAAAGTTTATTACAGCCGTCTCTTCACGGGGGACGAATTTTCCGCATGATATAATGGAAGCCATGAAAGACTTAAGCGCGCCCCTGAATGACGCACGGGAAGGACGGCGATCGCGGTTTGATACCGAGGTGATCCGCCTGCAAAACTTCGATAATTTCTATTCGCTGATGGACAAACTCCACCAGCGGGATGAAGCGCGCGAGATTCAGGAACGCACCATCCTCGTCTGGCCGCATATCGGACGTGTCCTTGACTCACAGACCGATTTCGGTCGTCTGCGCGGCTGGGCGGCACGGCATCATCACGCCATCGCCCTCGTCATTCCCAAAAACGAACTGCTCACGACCATGGCAAAAGAACAGGGACTGCCGGTTTTTTCATCGCTCAAGGAAGCCGATTCTGCGGCATGGGACGCGCCCGAAGCACTCACCCCGGCGGAGGACGAAACCGCACGAATGCAGCGGTTGATCCGCCTGCGCACAGACGTTGAGCGCTCTCGTCCGACAGAAGCGCCGCTCGGCACGCGCCTGCTCTTTTTCTTTCTCGCATTGGCATCCATCGCCGCGGCACTCTTCGCCGTTCTGCCTCAAGCGCGGGTTGAGATTACGCCATACTACACGAAAAAGACCATGGTTATGAGCATCCGCACCGATGACTCCCTGTCGGCGGTCACGCTCACCGGCGGCATTCCGACCGTTGAAAAGGTATTCACGCTTGACCTGAGCGCCGAAGTCCCGTCAAGCGGGGTTCTCGCCGCCGAATCCCCCATCGCCGTGGGGACAGTCCGCGTAACGAACACCTGCGACCGAGTGAGCACAGCGGAGGCAGGCGTTATTTTAAGCACGGAGGAAGATGCCAACACAGGCATACAGTTCGAGACCATCGGCATGGTCAGCATTCCCGCCGGCGCGTCAGTCAATATCCGCGTTGAGGCCGTGAACGGCGGCAGCCGGAGCAATGTCCCCGCCGGTTCCATTCGCTATGCGCAATATCCGGAATCACTCTGCTGGCAGCTTGAGCAGCCGAATGACATGAGCGGCGGCTCAGACGGCATTTACGCCTCGCCGATTGAAGCGGATCGCGACCGCGCCGCGCAGGAGATCCGCGACCGCATCCCTGAAGCGGTTGAGGAAGCCATGGCGGCGGATCCCGAATCCGATGCGCTGATCCTGCTGAGCGGACCGACTTCCGTCGAGGTCGTAAGGGAAACGCTCAGCCCGGGTTATGGGTACGTTTCGGACACCTTGACCCTGAAGCAGACGCTGGAAGTCCGTGTCAAGGCGGTATACCGCAGCGACATGGAAGCCCTCATCACCGCGCAGTCCCGCCGTCTCAACGCGCAGACCGCCGGTCTGACGGACTGGCGAATCCTCGCCGGTCCGATTGAACGGAACGGTTTGACCGTCTGGGATGTCAGCGCGGAATATCTGATTTACGAACCCGAAACCAACGAGGAGGCACTGCAAATGATGCTCCGCGGCAAGACGCGGGCGCAGGCAAACACCATTCTCGCGGGCTTGGAACATATCAAATCATATCGGATCAGCACACTCCCTTCGTGGATACCGCTGATGCCGCTTGCCGCGCAGAACATTGAGGTACGCATCCTGCCGGCAACGGAGGTTGAACCATGAAAGTTATTCTTGCCGTAGACCCGGGCGAAAAAAATATCGGCATTGCGAAAAGCGACCCGCTCGGAATCGGCGCGACCGCGCTGAAAGTCATCCCCCATATTCAGCAGGAAAAAGATGCGCAGGAGATCGCGAAAATTGCCCGTGAAGTCGGCGCGGAAGAGATTCTTGTCGGTCAGCCGCTCAATGAAGACGGTTCCGAAGGGCCGAAAGCGCGTCACTCGGCAAAGCTTGCGGAGGCAATCGGGCGGTATTTCAACGGCCGTGTTTTCCTTTATGACGAATACGGCAGCACAAAAGCCACACGCGCACTCTTCAAGGAAATGGGCGTTCGCCGTTCCAGGCGGCTCGGGCATCTGGATGCTAACGCCGCGGCGACAATTTTGCAAAGTTATCTCGACATGCTGAGTTACAGCACTCCGATCGACACGGACCGTTTTTATGAGTAAGAAGACAAAAACCATTCTCACCGCCGCCGCTGTTTGCGTTCTGCTCCTCCTTTGGGGCATCTTCTCCGTGAATCGCCGGCTGAGACAGGCAGAATCTTTCTTTGGCACACCCGCCGAGACACTCTCCGAAACGCAGCGTCTGCGCATCCTTTGGGAACACGCGGATGACGCGGAGGAACTGACGAAGCCTGCGGGAACTTCCGAGGCGCGGTTGGTTATTGAAATCGGCGACAGTCAATCCGCCGCATCGGTCGCGAACGCCGTCGCAGAGGAACTTGAGCGTGACAGCAAGCTGCTGCTTGACTACTGGATATACAGCGGCGCCGACCGAGCGTTGCGTCCGGGTCGTTATGTACTGACGGGCGCGATGACAATCGTCGAGATCACCGAAACCGTGACCATGGCGGCAAACTCCCTCGTGACCTTCTCCTTTCTGCCGGGTATGCGGCTTGAGGAGATCGCCGCGCTCATCGACCTCAACGGTTTCTCCTTCACGGGAGATGAATTCCTCGCCGCCGCACAAAACTATCCTGCGGCGCTTCACCCCGCGGGCGAAACCTCGCTGGAAGGTTACCTGATCCCCGGCTCTTACGAAATGAGCCGCGCTATTCAATTGGATGTTTTTTTGGCGAAATTCACGGAACTTTTTACGCACCGGGTCAAAGAGCCGTATGAAGCGGGGTTGAACGCACACGGACTGACACTGCATGAAGGCGTGATCCTCGCATCCATGATCGCCCGCGAAGCCGTTTCCGCCGAGGAATACCCGCTGATCGCTTCGGTCTTTTATAACCGCCTGAACGCGGGAATGAAGCTCGAGTCCGACCCGACAGCGCAGTATGCCATCGGGTGGAATGCCGGCAGCGATTCCTGGTGGAAATCGCCCCTCACAGGAGAGGATGTTTCCGTCCATTCGGAATATAATACCTATGTGGTGACCGGGCTTCCCGCCGGTCCGATCTGCAGTCCTCCCTCAGCGATCTACGACGCGCTGGTCAACCCGGCGGAGACGGATTACTATTACTTCCGCGCCCGCTGCGACGGCAGCCCGTATCACAATTTCGCAGTCACATATGAGGAGCACGTCAATAACGGCTGCGAATGACGCCTGTCACCGCACCTGATTCTGCTCCGAGACAAAAGGAAACTATGAAGAGACAATTCGGCAACAAAGAACAATCCATGCGGCATTCGGACGCACCGGCGAATATTATTTTCGCCGTGCTTTTCGTACTGCTGATTGCCGCGAGCGCTTACATTTTCATCCAATGCACGCCTTACGGCGTAGGGCTTGTCAGTGACTCCGTCAATTACATCAACGGTGCGCGGTCCATCGCTGACGGGAACGGATACTACCGTGCCAGCGGCGGGAACACCATGAAGCCGATCACCAACTTTCCCCCGCTCTACTCCATCGTTCTCTCCCTGCCCATCAAGCTGGGCATGGAGCGTCTGCAGGCGGCGTGGTGGGTAAGCCTGATCTTTTTCGTGATCAACACATACCTTCTGATCCGTCTGGTATGGCTCGGCTCCGGCAACCGTTGGGCGGGGCTGCTCGCCGCGGTGCTTTTCCTCTGTATGCAGCCGTACCTTTACTACCAGTTTTACGCCATGTCGGAACCGATCTATTACTGCTGCACACTGCTGGCGTTTCTCTTCCTCGTGAAGGGATTCAGCTCCGGCAGTTTCTTTGATTGGCTGCTCTGCGGACTGGCCTGTGGCGGCGCCTTTCTCGCCCGCTATATCGGCATTGTCTCCCTCTGCGCCGTCTTCGGCGCGGTACTGATCTTCGTCAAGGAAAAACGCGGACGTGCCTTCGTCGGGCTTTTCGGCGGTTCATTACCGCTGATTGCGGCGTGGCTGATCCGCAATGCCATCATCACAGGGAACGCCTCCAACCGGCGGATTTTAGCGCACTGGGTGAGCGTGGATGATTTACGGCACGGTATCGTAATCTTCTGGCACTGGCTGTGGCCTGCCCGATACGGAAAGATCGAAAACCCGGCGGGTTGGATGACCTGGGGAACGGCGGGTTTTCTTGCGCTGTCCGTCATTTTCTGTATTGTTCTGCTGATCATTGCCGTCCGCCGCGCGAAACCCATGCCGAAGCCGTGGGTGATGATTTGGACCTATCTGCTTTTCAATGTCGGCTATCTGCTCTTCGTCGTGCTGACAATTTCCCTGTTTGATGCCTCCGTGAACATCGAGGAACGCATTCTCTT
>CAVESB010000072.1:0-9269 GCA_963618265.1 bacterium | reverse complement strand
ATATTTTAATGATCATCTCACATAGGGGTCGCTTAGAAAGCAAATGTGGTTGTTCTTGATGCAAGCTTTCCCACAGAGCGTCATCATGCTGCGTTTGTTTTGTCCCTTCAGCCGCTACAGCGATTACAGGTACAAAAAGCTCCCGGCAGAAACCGGGAGCTCGATTGATTGAACGGGATTACTTCAGTTCGTCGACAACCTTCTGGATGGCAGCCAGAGCATCGGCGGGGAGCTTGTTGAAGCCGCCTTCGGCTTCTTCAAGGTTCTTCACGTAGTTCAGACGGTCATTCATGCGCGCCTTCATCTGGGCAACGTATTCGGGATCGTTCATGTCCGGAACAAAGCCTTCCCACTCATAGATCTCGATATCGGAGAATGAACCCCACTTCTTGAACTTCGCGGTGCCGTCAACAACAGCTTCGATCACACCGAGGGTATCTTCCTTCTTGACTTTCTTGCCCATGAAGTCGCCGGTGTTGATGATGTAGCAGTCAACGTGCTTTTCAGCGACGAGCTTCTTGAACTTTTCGTAGTCATTGACCAGCGGATAGGTGCGGAACGGGTTCGCGTACGGCTCGACAACCAGCGCGTTCGGGTCAACGCCCGGAGCCAGACGTTCGGCAGTGGAACGCTTGGTAGCCAGCGTGGCGCCCATGACGGAAGCCAGTTCGGCGCCCTTCAGGCGGACGATCGGCGGGATGGTCGGGTCTTTCATGATCCAGAAGATGGCGTTGACGGGAGCTTCGATCTTGTCAACACGGTTCGGGGACCAGAGCTTGGACTTGATGGCGCGACCGTTGCCGTTGCGGATGTCTTCGGTCACGAGAACGACCTTGCCGTCCTCGTCCATGGTGGCGGAGCAGTTCTGAGCAGTGATCAGGTACTTGTTATCCGGGCTGTCGACAGGGTAGTCCGCAGTCTTGTCGAAGTAAGTCGGTTCCATGGCGATGGAGCTGCAGGTGTCGGTGTTGATGATGAAAGCGTCATCGTGCAGAATCTTGATGGAAGGATACTTGTTGTTGTGCTTGTTGTGAGTCAGGGTTGACTTACCGGAGCCGGAGAGGCCGAAGAAAGCGGCAACGAACTTGGAGCCGTCCGTGCGGGTGATTTCCTTCTGACCGCCGTGGCAGGAGGCGTAACCGTTGCGGTTCGCGATCGCCCAACCGAGGGTCAGGGTACCCTTCTTATGTTCGCCAAAGTAGCGCATACCAAGGATGGCGGCGCAGTTGGTTTCGGTGTTGAAGTAGCACAGGCACTTGCCGTCACAGATGTCGGTCTGATCGGTGCCGGTCCACTGCGGGTCGGAGAAAATATAGATGTCCGGTTCCTTGCCGTCGCCGACGGGTTTGGAGTTCTTGTACATCTTGACGTACTGTTCGGACATATACTGGAAGTTGATCATCCAGTTGTAGAGCAGGTTCTCTTCGCCTTCAGGGATCAGAAGGTGAGCCTTGCACATGAATTCCGGATCCAGACCGATGTAAACTTCAGCGTGGTACAGGGTCTTCCAGCGGGCATCGTAGACGGCGTCCATGACGAGTTTGTCAAGGCGGGCGCAGTTGGTGCCCTGCTTACCGGTGATGCGGCGGGCAGCGGCATAACGGCCGGTGATGGAACCGTCGTTGAAAAGCAATACCTTCGCGTCTTCCGGAAGGCCGAACTCCTCACCGCGGTAGACGGGCATATCGGTAACGATGGTTCCCGGGGAGTTCTTGGCTAATTCATAGGCTTCACGCAGCGTGTTGATACGAACAACATTGTTGCCGTAGAATGCTCCTTCGATAATGGCGCGGGTGTTGGTGACCGGTGTGCCGACTTTCGGAAAACCGACTTTGTTCGGGCCGATCTCATCACGAGAATAATATGCTTTGGTTGACATACTTGATAACGTTCCTTTCTGACAAGTATTTTTAGAAACGGGCGATATTTAACGCCCCGTTATTCTCTATTATCAATTTTACCCTAATTCGTCAGCCCGAATTTGCAGACATGATATAATGCCGAATTACTGATCTTAATCACAATTGTGTTCTGATTTATTGCAAACAGCACCGTGCGGCAGAGCCGCAGCTTATCAATACATCATCATCGCCGCAGGAAAATCGGACAGATTTCACTTGGAATATAGCCATTATGATACAATGGAAAGCGTGACAAAGCAAAACGCGGCGCCTGCGGGCGTCGATAAATGAGGTGTTCTATGAAAATAGTCGTATTGGCGGGCGGTCTTTCCACAGAGCGGGATGTTTCGCTCGCTTCCGGCAGCATGGTAGCAGCCGCGCTGGCGGAAATGGGGCACGCGGTCGTAACGGTCGACTCGTTTTTGGGCATCAAGAAACCGGACGAAGGTCTTGAATCACTTTTCAAGTCCCTGCCGGAATTTAAGGCGGAGAAAATTGCCATTCCCTCAGAACCGCCGGATATCAACGCGATCATCGCGTCCCGCGTCCCGGACAACAAAACTTTCCTCGGCGATCATGTGCTTGAGATCTGCAAACTGGCGGATGTGGTCTTCATTGCGCTTCACGGCGAAGGCGGTGAAGACGGACGTATTCAGGCGGTCTTTGACTATATGAAGATCCGCTACACCGGTTCCGACTTTTACGGCTGCGTCAAGGCGATGGATAAAGATACCGCGAAGTTGATCATGCAGGAAAACGGTATTCCCACTGCGGACTGGGTGCATGTGAAGGATATCGAGGAAATCGACTGGGACGCCATTCGGGCGCTCGGTTTCCCGACTGTAGTCAAGCCGACCTGCGGCGGTTCATCGGTCGCGACATTCATTGTTGAAAACGAAACGGATCTGCGCAAGGCGGTCAAGGATGCCTGGGATGCCTCCGGCGATATCCTTTGCGAAGCGTACTTCGGCGGACGCGAAGTCGACTGCGGTGTTCTGGACGGAAAGGCACTGAACCCGATTGAGATCATCCCCGTATCCGGCTGGTTTGATTACGAAAAGAAATATCAGCCGGGGTTGACCCGTGAAGTCTGCCCGGCTGAGATTCCCGCGGAGCACAGTGAAAAGCTCCGCAACGCCGCACTGCGCGTTCATAAAGCGTTGGGGCTCGGTTTTTACTCACGCATTGATTTCAAAATTCTCGATGACGGCAGTTTCATCTGTCTCGAGGCAAACACACTGCCGGGCATGACCTCCGCGAGCCTGTTTCCAAAGGAAGCGGCAGATGCGGGAATCACATATCCTGAGCTTTGCGACAGGATCGTCCGCGATGCGGCAAAGAATAAGGAGCATCAATGATCGATTTCGACAACCGTCCCTGGGGACGATGGGAAGAGTATGTTTTTGAAACCGGCTACCGCGTGAAGCGGATTCTTGTTTTTCCCGGTAGCCGCCTCAGCCTTCAGCGTCATAAGCTGCGCTCCGAGATTTGGTCCGTAGTGGAAGGTTCCGGTCTGGCGACTGTGAACGACAAAACCTTCCGCGTGAAAGTCGGCGACGTGATTGAGATTCCCAAGATGGGCGTTCACCGCCTGCAGAACGACACCGAGGAGCACTCCCTGGTCATCATCGAAACCCAGATCGGCATCTGCCGCGAGGACGACATTGAACGTCTGGAAGACGATTACGGCCGGGCTTGATCCCGCGCAAAAACAGAAAGAGGGTGTCCCAAAACGGAGTGACACCCTCTTTCTGTTTGTATCCGCTTACGGTTGATAGGATATCTTCGGCAGAGTCATTTTGATTTTGCAAATGGGATCATTTGACCCTAAGCGCATCGGCGAAAAGGTGAGGAACCAAGGATCATTAAATTTTCCCTCAACATCAAACACGAGGTATGTATCCACTTCCGTCGCAGGTTTGATATCGTCATGCAGCTGACCGATCTCCCACAGCACACTTGTCGCAATGCTGTTGAAGACAGAAAGAGGATAGCTGAATTCCACATTATTATACAAACGTGAAAGTTTGAAGGACTCATCCGACAATCCGGGAATCGTTTTATTTGACATGTTGGCAATCTTGACACGGAACAGAATAAACATCCCATCCGCGATCTGGTAGCTCTGAGATTTCGCCATAATCGGCTGATAGTAAATCATGAGGTTGAATGCGTCGCCGCATGGATACCATTTACCCAGCACACCGGTTTGGATCGCAACCTCTTCTTCCGAAGCTTTAAAGTCGGCTGACGTCCTAAGCCCGCCATCGGTAAGGTTCATCGCAAGGTGTTCATTATCCATGAAAGCAGTATGCATCACATCACCGGCACTTTGCGCGGAAACAGCACCGGTCAACATGCAGAACATGATGACAGCCAAAACGAACTTCTTCATAACCTACTCCTCACATAACTGTTGATAAATATTGATGTAGTTTTTATGATACCATGATGTTTCTGCTTTTATCCAAAGTGCAAGACCGTTTTTTTAAGATTTTCAACAGAGCAGACAGTAAAGCCTTACACGAATCATTTTCATCCGTAAACCTGTACTGTTTTGACCCGCGAGACCGGACACGCGGTTATAATTGAGCAATGTTCACGAAAGACAGTTCATTCCCCCAAGCGAAGGGTATGACAATCAAAGGAAGCATCAACAAATGAGAAGCATCGCATTGAAATTCGGCGGCAGCTCACTGGCCGACGCGGGACAATTCCGCAAGACCGCTGCCATCATTCGCATGTCCCAGTCACGGCGTTATGTCGTTGTTTCAGCCCCGGGCAAACGCAACCCCGGCGACACCAAAGTCACCGATATGCTCTACGCCTGCTATAATGCCGCCGTGAACGGTGAGGATTTTGAACCCATTCTCGACAAAATCGAGCAGCGCTTCGCCGAGATCATCAAAGACCTGAATTTGGATTTCGATCTGAAGTCCGAAATTGACCTGATTCGCAAACATCTGGAGGGCAAACCCGAACGGGATTACATGGCCAGCCGCGGCGAGAACCTGAACGCCAAGGTGTTTGCCTGCTTCATCGGCTATAAATTCATTGACGCCGCGGACTATGTTCATTTTGACGGGAACGGCAATTTCCTCGCCGACCAGACGAACCGCAGTCTGCGCGAAGTTCTGTCTTCCACTTTCCGCGCAGTCATTCCGGGGTTCTACGGCACAACGCCCGACGGGAAAATCAAGACCTTCTCCCGCGGCGGTTCCGATGTTACCGGCGCCGTCGTCGCCCGCGCCGTCCACGCCGACATTTATGAAAACTGGACCGATGTCTCCGGTATGCTCGCCGCGGATCCGCACATTGTCGAGAATCCGCGCCCGATTCACATCATTACCTACCGGGAACTGCGGGAGCTCTCTTACATGGGCGCGAGCGTTCTGCATGAAGACGCGGTTTTCCCGGTACAGCGTTCAAACATCGCCATCAACATCCGCAACACGAACGACCCCGAAGATCCGGGCACGCTGATCATCCCGCATATGCCCGAGAATGCCACGCCGGGTTCCGTCACCGGTATCGCCGGACACAAGGGCTTCAGCTCCATTCTCATTGAAAAGGATATGATGAACGGGGAAATCGGCTTTGGCGCCAAGGTGCTGAACATTCTCGCCGCGCATAACATCTCCTTCGAGCACATTCCCTCCGGCATCGACACCATGTCCGTGATCATCAAAACCGATCACTTGGCTCCGGAACGGGACGCCATCCTTGCTGAAATTCAGGAAGCCGTACAGCCGGATACGCTCTTCGTTGAAGACAACCTCGCGCTCATCGCCGTTGTCGGTCAGGGTATGGCATACTACAAAGGCATCGCTATGCGCATCTTCCGCGCCATCACGGAAGCCAACGTCAACATCCGCATGATCGACCAAGGATCCAGCGAGCTGAACATCATCATCGGCGTCAATGACGCAGATTATGAAGCCGCGATCCGAGGTATTTATGAAGAGGTGTTCAGGGAAGCGAAGTAATTCGTCAACGGGCAATCATGAGGGGAGCGGATTCTTTTTGTGAAAAGAACCCGCTCCCTTTTATTTATCTCCGACTGTTAAGGATTGCCTGATTCACCAGTTCTGCACCTTTCAGAATGGCAGGAATATGCGGTCCCGGATGTGCGCCGTTGCCGACAAAGTACAGGTTTCGGATATCTTCACAGTCATTCGGCAGGCAGCGGATATCGGTCTTTTGCTGAACCGGGTCAAAACACCAGGCCGCGCCCATATATGCATTCAGATTCTCACGCAATGAGTCCGGCGTGAAATAGCGTTCACCGATCAGGGACGAGCGCAGGTCGCTGCCGAAGTACGGTTGCAGCGCACTCAGGATGCGTTCGCGGAAGTGATAAGAAATCTGCCGCCATTTGACATCGGAGCTGAGGTTCGGGACAAGCACCACCGCGCTCATCGCGCCATGCTTCCCCGGGACGAAGCTTGCATCTATCTTTCCGGGAAAGCTCAGGTACATCAGCAGCTCATCCGGCAGGCGGTTCTCCGTGAAGAGCTGCCGTTCCCAGATCCGCGGATCCCTCGGCATGAGGACATTCAACACGTCAAAGTCCCGCAGGGCTTCGGGCGGAGTCTCAAAAGCCATGTGATAAATGAAGACAGAACAGCCGGGACGGCGCATCAATGCCTTATCCACCGTTGGGTAATGAACGCGGTCAGAGTCAATCAGAAAGCGGCAGCTGTAAGCGGTGTCCGCATCGCAGACGACATAATCCGCCTGGCGGACGCTGCTGTCCGTGAGGCGAACGCCGGTCACAACGCCGTTATAAATTTGGATCGCTTCGACTTCCGCGTTGCATTGAATCTCGCCGTCACATTCCCGGAAGAGCTTCACCAGCGCGTCAATATAAGCATCCGGACCACCCTCAACCTGATAGACGCCCCAGCGCGACATGGCAGCGGGGATCATGCGGTAAAAGTGAGAACAGGCGGAGGGTGCGCCGCCGCTGAACAGCGGCCAGAACGAATGAACTTCACGCAGTTGTTCGGATGAAAACAGTTTACTGCTGACGCGGACGCCGCTGCGTCTCGGCACCAGGGCGCGGAAACCGAATTCGGAAGCGAACAGCCCGCGGGGCCGCTTATACGGACGGTCAAAGAAGCGCGGCATCACTTCATTCAGCACATAATCGGAACGCTTGCCGTAAGACGCGAACGCCTGCTGATCCTTGAGTCCGAAAAGGGAATTCTTCATCAGGGTGTCCGCCGCTTCACGATAAAGCGTATACTCGCCTTCCTCGGGGAAAACAAACCGGAGGATGGGAGAGACTTCCCGCAGGGTCATGTAATCGGCCATTGAGCGTCCCGCCGACTCAAACAGGGCGGAAGTCGCCTCAGGCATGGTCAACAGCGTCCCGGCATTCGGGAACACGAAGTCACCGATCCGCGTGGTACATAGCTGTCCTCCGGGTCGGCTGCCCTTCTCGATAATACGGACACGGTAGCCCTCCGCGGCGAGACGGATACCCGCCGCCAGACCGCCGATTCCGGCGCCGATCACAATTACGCTGTTGTTCTTCATCGTTTCACGTTAAAAAAAGGGCAGCGTTTCGCACTGCCCTTTCAGAGTTTTTGTTCAGATTAATGGCAGTGCCCGCCGCAGGAGCTGCAGTCATCGCAGCCGCAACCGCAGCCATGATCCATCTCAAGGGAACCGGTTTCAATTTCCTCAGCGGTTCCTTCGCGCAGAGAGACAATCTCCACATCGAAAACCAGCGTCTTGCCCGCCAGCGGATGATTGATATCAACCGTGACAGTGCTCTCATCCCAACTCTGAATATAGCCGGGGATATGGCGGCCTTCGTCATCCGTAAGTGTAATAGCGTGCCCCTTATGGAGAGGGTAGCTTTCCGGGAACATGCTGCGGTCAAGAGGGAACACACCATCGGGATCATGTTCGCCGTAACCATCTTCGGGTTCAACGGTGATGGTCTTCTTTTCACCGACTTTCAAGCCCTCGACCTGCTTTTCCATGCCGGGGATCAGATTGCCGCGGCCGTGAAGGTATTCAAGCGGGGAGGAAACAGGGGCGGTGTCTTCAATCGCGCCGTCTACATACAGGGTGTAAGCCAACCCGACAACAACATTTTGCTTTACAGTCAATTCGCTCATTTTATATGAATTCTTTCTTCCTTTTCGGGACGCTGTGTCAGCTCATCCCGTTTTCTTTTTGCGCGATACAGCGCGTAAACCGCCGCGCCGGCGCCAATCAACCAGCCAAATTTCGGGATCAGCATCCCGAAGGCGAAAGCCATTAAAGCGGTCACTGCCGCGCAGAGGATCCAATCAGTCCGATCCATCTTTTGATTATACCCGTTCAGCGCTTCAAATTCTCATCACCCTCGAAAGTTCTGCGCATCCCTTCTTCCAGTGATACTTTCGGAGCCCAGTTGAGTTTGTTTTTTGCGATCGTCAGATCCGCGCACATGCGGTCAGCACCGCCGACACGGCGGGAGTTGTAAACAACCTGCGGTTCTTTGCCCGTGACATCCCTGGCAACCGCCAGAACGCGATTGATGGGGGTCTCAACGCCGCTGCCGATGTTGATCAGGGTTTCGCTTTTGTCATCCAGCCGCGCCGCCGCGATAAATGCGTCCGTGACATCATCAATATAGACAAAGTCGCGCGTCTTTGAACCATCGCCGTTGATCACAACTGTTCCTTTCAGCGCACATTGCCGCAGGAAGGAAGGGATCACCGGGGAATGGGCGAATGAGAAGCGCTGATGCGGTCCGTAGGCGTTGAAAATACGCAGACAGACCGCCTGCAGATCCCAGAGCTGCCCAATCGTGCGGATATACAGCTCACTGGAAAGTTTTGACACGGCGTAGGGGGACTCGGGAACCGCACGCATGGTTTCCGTCAGCGGCTGGCGTTCCTGATTGCCGTAAACAGCACCGGAGGAGCTGAAAATCATCTTCCGATTGCCGACGTCATGCATGGCTTCCAGAAGGGTCACGGTCCCGCCGACATTCGTTTTCTCATAATCCGCCGCGTACAAAAGGGAGTCGGGGACGATCACTTTCGCCGCGAGGTGATAGATCACATCCACATTCTTCAGCAGCCGCCACAGGGATTCCTTGTCGTTAAGCTCGCTGCGGACGAACTGAACCTCCGAACGCAGGCGTTCCGGCTGTGAAGCGGAACAGTCATCGAGCCCGATAACCTGATGCCCCTCTTCAATCAATCTGTTGCAAAGCGCCGTACCCAAAAAGCCGGCGGCTCCTGTGACGAAACAATTCACGCTGTCCCTCCTTACGCTGATATCATAACCCTTTTTTCCGTGTTTTTATTGATTTTATCACAGCATAAAGCGAATCCCAACCCGAGTTCGGAATTCACCCCGTCC
>CAVESB010000071.1:2174-9351 GCA_963618265.1 bacterium | reverse complement strand
CAATACAGCGGCGCGAATTTGCGCAGCGGTTCAAGCTCGGAAAGCATGCAGATATCTCCGCAATGAAGGATCAAATCAGCCTTCTCTGCTTCATTCAGGAACGCGACCGGCCAAACAGGATTCTTATGATAGATGTGGGTATCCGAAACCACAAGAATTCTGAATGGATATCGCTCAGGGATTATGTGTATTGCCATAAAAAATATTATAATTGAGAAAAAGCTATCTTCATGGAGGGTAATCATGGAAACCGTTATCAAAGTTGAGGGAATGCACTGCGAGCATTGCGCAAAGAGAGTCAAGAAAGCTGCCGAAGCCGCCGCAAATGTCTCCTCCGCTGTTGTCAGCCTTGAAAACAAGAACTGCGTTGTCACTCACGAGAACGCGGACATTGACGGCATTATCTCCGCAATTAACGCACTCGGCTTTACCGCCTCACACTAATCCGTTCAGGAGGGGAATATGTCGGATCGCTACATTCTTATGATTTCCCGTCCATTGCATGAGGATTTTTCCTCATTGGAGCCGGAATTTAAGCTTGTATGCCTCAATGAACTGAGCGCAGAGGAGCAAAGCACCTTGTATTCCGACATACTTCCCAATACTGAAGCCATCCTCGCCACCGGCAGAGTACCGGCAGAATTGATCGCGAAGACCTTGAAGCTAAAGGTGATCGTTGTGAACGGCTCCGGCTATGATGACATTGATGTCGCCGCCGCCTCCGCGCTTCATGTCCCCGTATACAATATCCCGGACACCATTGCGAACAATGTCGCTGAAGTCGCCCTGTCCATGATCCTTGATCTGTCCCATCGCATCACCGAACTTGACCGTGAATTGCATAAAGAATCGCCAAACCGAGAGGTGCTCTTCACCGTCGGGCTGAACCCGGGACACACGCTTTCCGGCAAGACGCTCGGCATCATCGGCATGGGAAACATCGGATCGCATCTCGCGCGAAGTGCGACCTCCCTCGGGATGAATATTGTTTACTATCAGCGCACACAGCTGCCGCTCGCCCGTGAAGGCTCCATGCGGTACCTACCTTTCTACAATCTGCTCGCAGTCTCTGATTTTGTCTCAATTCACTGTCCGCTCAGCGAAAGCACAGTCGGCATGTTCGACGAAAAAGCGTTCCGATACATGAAACAGGGAGCTTGCCTCATCAACACTGCACGCGGGGAAATCGTGGATCAAGATCAGATGATCCGCTTCCTGAGTGCAGGCAGACTCGGCGGACTCGGTCTTGATGTCTATCCGAACAATTCCGATATTGACCCACGGCTGTTCAGCTTCCCGAATGTCATTCTGACACCGCATATCGGCAGCAACACCCTCGAAACACGCCGCGCCATGGCCCAGCGCATGAGCTTGATCGCCCGCTCCGTCTGCAACGGCGGAAAGAAAATCGACGGACACTTAATCAACCCTGAGGCCATTCGTCCCGCAAAAGATGAATAAAATTCGCAATCTGTTCCTGTTTCCCTTCGTTTTGTCTTTGCTGACCTTCATCGGTGTTTTCGCGCAATCATCGGACATCACCTTGATGGGGGAAGTCGAACCGCTTTATACACTCGAGAGTCCCTTCGCCGAGTACGCGACAACCGCAAGCGGAAATCAAGTTGTCATTCAGGTTGACGACATTGTTTCTGAATCAGAACGCCTGCTGATCCGTTTCTTTGTGTTTGACCTTCCCGAGGATTGGGAAAAGAATGTGACCGATGATGAACGGCTTTACGGCTCCTACCTGCCCATCGCGGAAGTTATCCCGGGCGACGGCAGCACATTGACGCCGTCCTCCGCCTCTCGCTATACGCTACTCTCTTACAACGATGAGACCGCCATTTCCGGACTCATCGTTATCCCTATCGATTTACAGCTCAATGCGTTCTGGCTGAATTTCAATCAGCTGCCTTTTGACACCGAGCCGCTTGCCGAAGGAGTTTCCAGGCTCGTCAATCTCACGGAAGGCGAGAACGAACCGCATCAAGGCACCGCCGCCGCGACAGACTGCGTTGACGGACTCTGCATGACGCTGACCGCATCCGCGCAAACGGGAGAATTCATCATGCTTCAGCCCGCAGTCCATATGGAAGACGGGCACGAAACGCTCACGAAATTCGGCTGGATCATGGTATCGGACGCAGAGAACAGAAAATACGCTGCCACACGCGGCAATCTTTACGGATTCAACCTGACAGATGACGAGGTTTGGTCTCCCACACATTCCTATGTCTTCGCACCAAGCGGTTCCGGAAGTCCGTTAACGGTCAATATGCGCGGCGCGTACATCAGCCGTAAGCTTGATGAACCGGAAACGCTGAAAATCACAATCGGCGATCCGAAGGCTGTTCAAACCTCGGAAAATGTCACGGTCAATTCCGCAATTTTCGATGAAGCCTCGCGAAAGTTGCGCCTGTATATGGCGATTGACGGGTACACGGTTTCCGACATAGCATTCACTTATCCCGATTTACATTCAACGGAAATGCCCGCGTCATTTTGCGGAATTGACCCCTCAAATGAGGAGTTCGCCTGCGAGTTCTATCTGTCCGAGACCGGACTCACAGACAACACTCTCTCCTTGAGCATCAGTCAATTTGAATATTACAAAGACGCGGAATGGTCTGTCACATGGACGCCGGTTGAAATGCCCGTGCAAACCCGTACGGGAAACAGCGGCTTCGGCACGGTCGATCGATACAACCGCTTTCTCGAACCCGAACCCGCGCTGATTGCTCCCGAACTGCGCGACATTATCTCAAAGGTCATCGAATTCGGGGAGAGCGTCAGCACGTCCGGGAAATGGGTCATTGAGCGCAGAGAGTTGGATTATCAAACGAAGTCCGCAGCCCTGACGGAGCTGATTCCTGTCGATCAATACGCACTCTACACGACGCATTTCATCACAGAAACCGCCTCTCACATCTCGGAATCGGGAGTAATTGATGAAACGATCAGCTTGACCCGCGACGCAGATTCCGACGAGCTTCTGTCCGCCATCCTGCGCCGAGATTACATGGAGGTTGACCTGCTTCACGCGCTGCAATCCCACAATGATCGGACGCTCGGCAGCTGGGAATACGAGAAGGATCTGCTCTCTCTCGCTCAGACCTCCGGTTTATACCACAGTTCCGAAACTTGCGGAGATTCGCTCTGTCTGGTTTTTGAGCAGTCTCTCGCGGGCTCAACGACCCGCGGATATCAGCTGATTACCTATCAACTGGATCCGAACAGCGGCGAGGTGCTTTCATCAACGGTTGATTACGATAACGGCACGCTGTTGCTGACCAAGACACTGCTTGCGCTTGAAACCGCGGATTCGCTTCCGCAGGAGTTTTCAGAGCTGGCCAAAGGATTGGTACTGCAATGATTTCAGCCGCCTACAAATTTCCAAAGGGTTTTTGCTGGGGAATTTCACCGGTTCGCGGCAGTGCCTCCAGCAACTTGACAGTCGGCAAGAGCTATTCGAACATCTTGTACCGTATGCAGGAGCAGCGTTTTTCCTCGCTTCTGCTGCGCCTTTCATGGAAGTCGTTGATACCGGAGAAAGACTCTTTTCCGAACACAGCCGTCGAAAAATACCGCTCGTTTCTCTCCCGTATGCGGGACTTGAACATTGAGCCGCTTCTCTTCTTCGATAACACGGAACGCCCCGAATGGTTTGAGAAAAACGGCGGTTGGAAAGCCATTGATGCCGAGAACCTTTATTACAGCTTTGTTTCGCGTGTTATTGATGAGGTCGCGCCTTTTGTCTCCCGCTGTGTAATTCTCTGTCATGAACCCAAGCCGAGCCTTTTCGTCAAAGACAAACTCATCAATGCGTACACGGAAATCAGCGCGCATCTGCGTTCCGTCGCCCCGAAAGCGGTCTGCTGCGCCGCGGTCAAAGTCCCGCCAAGCGGCAAATTCTCCCCATTCTACCGCAGATCCCTGGAATCCTTTTTGAAAAACACCGCGCCCGATAATATCTGCCTGCTTCCGAATCGGATCGACAATGATGAGATTATCCGTGAAATCGGCGGATTGGGTTTTCCACTGTTTATTCTTTCGGATAAATTGAATGAGATCCAGAAAACAAAAAAGCCCGAAGCGCTTTCGGACTCTGTCTATCATTTATGGCTGGCGTACCAGCAGGGTGTTGACATTCGCGGCTATATGTCGGAATTAGACGTCTTCGACACCGACAGCCGTGAAAACCAATTGTATGCGAGAATCAGCGCAGCAAACACTTTCGAGATTTCCACGGAAGACGAGCTGCTGCCGGAAAAATGGATCCGCTTTCTCAAAGATTGATCAGCGTTTGTCGTAATACAGGTGGAAGATGCGGTTGTAAAGTCCCAGCAGGGTTTTCTTCACAACGGGTATATCCGCGATGGTCTTTTTCTTCTCGACATCCTTCTGCTTTTCCTGCACTTTGACGGAATCGTCCAGCGTGTTGCTCATGTTCATAGCGCAGGGTTCCTCGGTCATGAGACGCAGATAGCCTTTTTCATTGATCCGCGTATCCAGCTGACGAACCTGCCCCATCGGACGGTCCATACGGAACGGCAGGAATTCCAAAAGCGTCTTCTTGTAGGCTGTGAACTGCCAATGGGACGCGCCAACCATGGCACTGACGCCGTGGTACGTCAAACGGTGGTCGGTTGTTTCCGCATAATGCCCGGCGATTTCTTCTTCGGATTGACCGAGACTGAGGTCAAACTCGCGAAAAACATCAAAGTCGATGAGATCGCCCTGTTCATGCTCTACTTCACCCGAATTTGCTTCAGCCCAAGCCAAGGTACTCGTATAAAGATCGGTATTCGTGCGGAAAGGGCGCGCAGTTACCATACCCACATTCGGGAAGGTTTCAAGGATCTTCACTGACTTCTTCAGCCAGTCGGGTTTGAACAGGCAGTCATTATCGGTATACGCAACAATATCGCCGGGCACACCTTCAAAGATAATATTCCACGCGCCGCCCTTGCCGAGATTCTTTTCGGAGAGCATCAAATATTGAATCCGTCCCTCCGCCTGCTCTTTCAGCAGAAACTGCTTAATCTCATCGCAGCTGCCATTGTCAAAGACGCAGACATCGAAAGGCTCATCCATTTGTGTTGCGTAAATTGAGTTGAGGTTTGTCTTCAATACCTGATCCATCTCTGCGTAGAAACCGCTCAGGAAGGGAATGTAATTCAAGACAGCGACCGTGATACGCGCCGGTTTTGCGACATCCTTTACAAATTTCGCGGGGTTTTGTCCGATTCTTGTCATTTTTGTTTCTGCCCTCGTTTCACAAACCGATGTACCAAATTGCCGAGTTTCTGTGATTTCAATTTCAGTCGGCAAAATATTTCGGTTTCCCGGATAAGTTTCTGCCCGGTTATTCTCGCCTTACGTAAAACACGATCCGCACCGTAAGCATAATTGCAATCATCCGGCTGATAAATGTTCTGCTTCCCGCCTGCCGCCGCGACATTCTCCGCGGATTCGGGCTGACGATGGTGCGAAAGCCCATTCGTCAAATGGGCATAGTCGTGATTCTGATGCACAATATTGATGGAACCCGTGCAATCGATCAGTTTCCATCCCTTCGCCCGGGCTTCATAAAACATCCAGTTATCCCAGCCACTGCGGCCGATCGCGAAATCAGGGATTTCGGTATATATATCACGGGTAAAAATAAAGTAATCACTGCCGTTGAAGGAGTGCCAATTTCCCCGCGCCGCAACCTCCGCATCAAGCTTCGATTCCCAGTCCGGAGTGAATTCTATTTCGGTTTCAACATCCAGATCAAAGCGCCGCCCAACAAGCAGAAACTGATTTTCTGCGGCTTTCAGTTCACGGCAGGTTTGCAGAAAGTCCTGCTTCAGCAAGATATCCGCATTCACATACGCCAGCAGCGGGGAATCGGAATTCTCACGAGCGATGCGGAAAATGTCGCTGAGCAGCGGCGTCCCATGGGAGTTCCGTTTCACATCACGAACATATCGAACTCCGAGTGCCTTCGCGTTTTCCTCAACACCTTCATCATCACCGATGAGCAGAATATCCACATCATCACCAAGCATTTTCCAGGAACGAACAGCGTTCCGCTGGATGACAGCGATATGATCACGGTCAAAGCCTTTCGGCGTGATAAAAACAGTAACAAGGCTCATATTATTTGATCCTGTAATCAATCACTTTGACATCTTTTGCGGCAGACGAGGCGTTGATTTTTTCCAATTCACTGTTTGCGTTAATCGTTTCCAGAATTGTGTTCATAGATGCATTGAGCGGATCCGAGAGCTTTTGGAAAAGCTGCTCCATCATCGCGTAATCTTCAGGCGTATCCACCGTCCAGCGATGCATACCGAGGTCTTCTTTATTATCCATAATCGAAACCTTACAACGACCGGGCGTATCATAAAACCAGGGCATGACATGCTCGCGTTCAAATTTTTCTTCCGCCGTTTTCCACGCCTTTTCAAGCATCACCATTGAAGTGATCTCCGCATCCAGACCAATCGGGTAAGTCCGATGCCAGGGAGGGGGCAGACGGTTCGCCGCAAAATCTGCGTCCTCACGCTTGAAGAAATCAAAGAGTGCGTCAATAATTTCAGGATCGATCAACGGACAGTCAGCCGTTACGCGAATGATCACATCCGCATCAGCAGACTTTGCCGCATTATAATAGCGATCCAAAACATCATATACAGAACCACGGAAAACAGCGGTTTGATTGGCGCGGCACCATTCCTCAATCGGGTCGTCGGAGGAGTCAACCGTGGTAGCGACAAGGCATTGGCCAATTGACTTCGCGCGGGACGCACGTTCCACAACCCACCCCAGCATCGGTTTGCCGTTCAAGGGTTTTAACACTTTTCCCGGCAGACGGCTTGAACCCATCCTTGCCTGAATGATCAAGACTGTTTTCATTGATTCTTCGCTCCGCTATACGCAATTCTTATCTTGGTTTTATTCTTGTTCCAGTCCGCTTTGGCTTCAATATCGGCTCGCGCCGTTGCAGCGTATCCATTGAGCACGTCGCGGTTTTTGACTGCGAAAAGAATTTTGTCCGCAATCGTTCGTGTATCCCGACATTCAAACAACATTCCGTTTTCATTGTCGCGAACCCATTCAAGATTTCCCGGAATCGCGGACATCAGCACCGGCGTACCGCAGCCCATGGCTTCCAGCAGAGAGACTGACG
>CAVESB010000071.1:0-2164 GCA_963618265.1 bacterium | reverse complement strand
GGCGGAGAGATACAGATCAGCCGCGCGGTAGTAATCGACCAGTAAATCATTCGGCTGTCTGCCGAGGAAACACACACGGCCGCCGTTCGGGTCGGAGGATGCGATCGTTTTCAGTTTCGGCATCAAACTGCCGTCGCCCAGAAGGATCATGCGAATGTTCGGACATTCTTTCGCGGCAAGCAGAAATCCGCGCAGTGCCGTCTCAACATCATAATTCGGTTCCATCGTCCGCAGCGAAAGGATCAGGAATTCGTCATCCTTCGCCAGCTCACGGCGAAGCTTGCTTTCAGCGGGAGAGAATCGTGCGGTGTCAATTCCCCAGGGGAAAATCGTCGCACGCTCTTTCTCATATCCGAGTTCAGCGGCCTTATTCAGCTCGACATAGCAATCGCCAAGGAACCAATCCGCATGAGCCAAAGCAAATTTCGCCCGTTCCAGACAGCCGGCATCTGTTTCGATTTCACGACCAAGGTCAAAGCCCCACGACATCGCAACATGCGGATGAAGTCCGGCTTTTGCCACGATATAAGATGTGTCTGTCAGCGGACCCGAATGAATGACATCGGGATGCAGTTCATGCCAAACACGTTTCAGCGCCTCGACCGCGGCGCCGCTGTCTTTCTCGATATCAAAAGGTGCTTTGCCGAATTCCCAATCCACAACATGAACCGCCTCGGGAATCGGGCGGCTCTCATATTGATTGCGGGTTTCAAGCCGCAGGTAACAAACCTCATCTCCGTTTCCTGTAATCGCATTCAGGAAACGAAAGTCATGCGGCGTGTAATCGCGGGTAAAGTAAAGGACTTTCATGCAACGAAATCGGTCCAGCGCAGTTCAACGCCATACTTAAGATCCGTAACAGCGGTCGTTCCGACGACGTTGTTAATTTCCGGCGGAAGAATCGCGCCCTTTACAGCCGGACGCAGAACATCAATCATATCGCGGGTGATCTTTTCCCCGGCTTTGATATCGCGAGCCGCCCGCAGGCAACGGCGCTGAATTACACAGGTGTCCTGTTCATTCTCCGCAATGAACTTTTCAGGGGAGCCCAAAGCCTTTTCGAGCCGACGGGTGTTGACGACCATCTCTTCCCAACTTTTCGGATTCATAGCAAATTTATGATCCGGACCGACACGATTGTTGTCATCCGTGAAGTGTTTTTCAATGACACGGGCTCCGAGTGCCACCGCGCCGAGAACAGTCGCGTGACCGGCCGTATGATCGGAAAGTCCAAGAATCAGATTCGGCCAGATCTGATGGTAAGTTTCAAGAACACGCAAATGAATATGCGCGAAGTTTTCGGGATCAGCAGTATAGTTCGTGTTGCACTGCATCAGCACAAGTTCGGGGTTGATTTTTGTAATCGTATTGACAGCACGTTGAACATCCGCGAGGTCAGAAGCACCGGTAGCCAGCAGAACCGGCTTGTTCTTCGAGGCGATCTTTTCCAAGGATTCAAGCCAGTCAATATCGCCGGAGCCGATTTTATAGACATTGATATAAGGATCCAGCCAATCAATGCTCTCAAAATCGTAAGGCGCAGAGAAATATTCAATGCCCTCTTTATCGCAACATTCCTTCAATTCTGAGCTCCAGCGATCCGGGACGGAGGCATCTTCATAGACTTCAAAGACAGATTTCTTCCATTTCGACTGATGACTCTGCTGCCCGCCCATGCTTTTAAAACCGTAATCGGAAACGATCTTCGCGGCTTTGAAATTCTGGAACTTAGCGGCATCTGCACCGCTCTCTTTAGCGATATGGATCAGCATTTTCGCACGATCCAAATCACCGTCATGGTTCGCGGCGATATCCGCGACAAAGTAAACCGGACGGTCGTAGCCGATGATGCTGTTTCCGATTTTGATTTCCATCTTTATGCCTCCGCATGAATATCGTATGAATAACCCTGAATCTGCTGTTTATATCCACTCACGGAATCGAGATAAAAATAAGCCAGGTTTTTGGATTGCTTCGGCAAATCATGCCCAAGCAGTGAACGCAATTTATCGGTGTTCATAATCAGGTTCGGTGAACGTTTCGCTGTCAGACCTCCGTCCTTCCATGAAACCGGTTTGATCAGACTCTCGTCAAGTCTGAATTTCCTTGCCACCGCGCAGCCGAATTCGTATTTACTTTGATAATCGGAACTGAAGACATGATA
>CAVESB010000070.1:0-9412 GCA_963618265.1 bacterium | reverse complement strand
TTTTACTTCCGAAATCAAGCCATATGCCATTGATATATTAAAACAAAACCATCCCGGCGAGGAAATACATGGAGATATTACGGCAATTTCTGCTGATGATATTCCTGACTTTGATTTTCTTCTTGCAGGGTTTCCCTGTCAAGCATTTTCTGCGGCGGGTAAGCGTTTGGGTTTTGAAGATACCCGAGGAACCCTGTTTTTTGATGTTGCGCGTATACTTAAAGAAAAACAGCCCTATGGTTTTGTCCTTGAAAATGTAGAGGGGCTTGTAAACCACGATAAAGATAATAAAACAGATAAAATTGGCAGAACATTGGCAACGATTTTGCAAACACTTGATGAACTGAATTATAAAGTTTCGTGGAAAGTTTTGAATGCAAAGTATTTTGGAGTACCACAAGAGCGAAAGCGCATTTATATTGTCGGTACGAAAAAAGCCATGCCAGATTTGGAGCATTTCCCGCACGTAAAAAGGACACTGGACACAATTCTTGAACACGGTAAACCCGTCTCTGACAGTGTATTTGTCAATCTTTTATTGAGCCATTATACCATTGCGGAATTGTATGGTAAATCTATTAAAGACAAACGCGGCGGTGATAACAATATCCATAGTTGGGATATTGAGTATAAAGGGGCGGTTTCTCCTGAACAGCGCACTTTGCTGAACACCATGCTAAAAGAGCGCAGAAAAAAGAAATGGGCAGAAGAATACGGCATTGAATGGATGGACGGAATGCCGCTGACGCTCGAACAAATTAAGACTTTTTATTCGCATGACAATTTGGAAGAAATGCTTTCCGACCTTGTTAAAAAGGGGTATGTGAAACTGGAACACCCCAAAAAGAAAGTTGGAAATGCACGTATTCAAGATACCGATTTGCCAAAAGGTTATAACATTGTCGCAGGCAAGATGTCATTTGAAGTTGGCAAAATCCTTGACCCAAACGGCATTGCACCAACGCTTGTTGCAATGGATATGCAGCACCTGTTTGTTGTTGACAACGGCGGTTTAAGAACGCTGACACTGCGCGAGGGCTTGCGGCTTTTCGGTTATCCTGATACATACGCTTTTGATACAACTATTGAAAATGGTTACGACCTTTTGGGGAATACCGTTGTTGTTCCTGTTATCAAGGAAGTTGCCGGGCGAATGCTTGATATTTATGTGAGGGGTGATATGCAATGAAACTGACTGCACAGCAGGTCTACGACAAGCTCATAAACGAAGATAGAATCCTTGAATTACAAGGGCAAATTCGGTTCTTCTTTGGTGATGTGGACATTATCGTGAAGCAAAAGGACGTTGTCGGCAACATTATTCAAGAATGGCTGCAAGGCTGGCTTGATAAGCGCGGGATTGAATATGCTCCGTCCGAAAACACACAGATGCCGCCTGACTTTTTCTTGAACCCGGACGACAGAACGCGGGATTTGTTGGAAGTGAAAGCGTTTAATCGCAACGCAAACCCCGGATTTGATATTGCCGATTTTAGAATGTATGAAGAAGAAATTGTAGAAAAGCCGTATATGCTTGATGTTGATTATTTGATTTTCGGTTACGATATGAGCGACGACGGCGTTGTTACTGTTAAAGACCTTTGGATAAAAAAGGTGTGGCAGATTACCCGTTGCATGGAAGATTGGGCAATCAATCTTCAAGTCAAACAAAATGTAGTTCACAAAATCCGCCCCGGCGTATGGTATAGCACACAGCGGGTTAAATTTCCCATGTTCACCTGCCTTGAAGATTTTGTTTCTGCAATTGAACAGACCGTGTGGCAAAATCCGAAAACCCGTGAAACCTCTGCTACATGGAAGCGCAGATTTTTGGATAGTTACCAAAATTATTATGGCGTCCGCTTAAATATACCCCGTTGGGACGATATAGCAGACAGGTATAGAAACGGATAATTCCGTTATCGCCTGTTATCGTTTAGTACCTGCTTGCAGATTTAAGCGACAAATAAGCGACAAACAGGCATAAGAAAACGGCAGAAATCCTTTATTTTCAAGGGTTTCTGCCGTTCTGAATATACTCCTTTTCAGAAACGACTTCCTGAATCACCGCCGGCAGCGCCATGCACATTTTGCAGAATGCGTTTTCCTGTCCTGTGACCGTTTTATAGAATTCGTCCATGCTGACACGACGAATGCGGCGGTGCTTTTGCTTTGCCCCGTCAACTGAAACAGCCCAGGTTATATTTTGCGACCGTTTTGCTATTGCTTCAACCAAAAAACAGGAACAATCGTCATCGGATAATAACTGCCCCTGCATTTTCATATATGTTTTTGCACTTGAAGCGGAATTCATGGTGTTGTGCTTGTTTTTCATTTCAACATAAACGGTTCCCACTTTTCCGCACTCAGGAACTTCAATTCCGTTTTCAGGAGCAAAGATCACATCCCACCCCGCATGCGGAACGGTGCAGCCCTTGATGTATTGAAAAATGCGTTGATGAAAATAACCTATGCCGTTATTATTGGATTTATCCCGCTGCCGGAATATTTCGTTCTTGATTATTTCTTCCCAACTGTACTGATAAACGGTTTTATCAAAAATCAGCTTAATCGGGTCAACAGTGTTGCTGTTAAATCGCTTCAGGTCGTAGGAAGCTAATTTTTCACCGTAGTTCTTAATGGTATTCCGAACATGGCGCTTGAAGTCCTGCTCGGAAATAAAATCTAATTCCCACATGATATCTGTTCCAACCCCTTTCTGATCTCCACAGCCACATCAAACGCAAGATTCACGGGAACAGCGTTGCCGACCTGCTTATATTGGCTGCCGATGCCGCCGCAGAATTCCCATTCGTCCGGAAATGATTGTATTCTGGCATTTTCACGCACATTGAACGGACGCGGTTCAAGCGGGTGACAACGTTCTGTCTGTTTTTGCGTAGGTGAAGTTAAAACGGCAAGCGACGGTTCATCCATGCTCATGCGCCGCAGAATGCCGGTTCTGCCTCCCCCCATATACCAACAGTTCTTCATATAAGCCTTTGCAATATCTTCCGGAATATTCCGCCAATAACCGCCGGGCGGAACGAGTTTGAAAATATCGCGTTTGTAATCGGAGTATTGCGCGCCAACGCTTTCAGGCACATTTTGAAGCACATCACGCAGAACGGGTTTGTAATCATGCGGCTTTGGGAAAGAAATCCTGATCTTTCCGACCAAATCATTGCGAATTCCGATTGTAATCAGCCTTTCACGCTTTTGCGCGTTTCCATAGTCCCACGCATTCAGCACCTGCTTTTGAATCGTATATCCGCATTCCGCAAAAACTCTTAATATTGTTTGATAAGTGCGCCCTCCGTCATGGGTCAAAAGCCCCCTGACGTTTTCAAACAGAAAGGTTTTCGGCTGAAGTTTTTGCAGAAATACCGCATAATGATAAAAAAGCGTCCCGCGGGCATCTTCAAGCCCTAATCGCTTCCCTGCATAGGAAAACGCCTGACAGGGGGCGCCGCCTGAAAGCAAATCCAATTCGCCGACTTTCAAATTGAAGTATTCAGGCAAATCAAGAGGGGAAATATTTGCTATATCATCGCAAATCACATTCCAATTCGGACGGTTCTCTTTCAGCGTATCAGCGGCATCTTTATCAAATTCAATCAATCCTATGCTTTGAAAGCCAGCCTTTTCGATGCCTAACGCAAGACCGCCCGCTCCCGCGAACAATTCGATGGTTGTGAACGGAGGTTCTGCAAGCTGCAATAATTCATTGCTGCTGTTAATGGGTTGGTTCAATTCCACGACCAATAACCGCCTTTCCTGTGAAACTGCGGGCATACATAACACCCGTTTTCATTATAAATGAAAGCAGCAGTGAAATCAACAGAAGAATTGCAGCGTTTCCGAATTGTTTTTTCATGGTCTTTTCGTGCCCGCCTGCGGATTTAAACGGCAAACGGACGTTGCTGCTCATTGCCTGCTGAAAGAAGAAGCCCCCACCCATATCGGCTGATTCAACCCGCCGTTGCGAGTCTGCGCATACTGCTGCGTGTTTCTCCCTTTGTAACGACCCCCCGCGAAAAAGGGCAAAAAGCGGGATTCGTGGTAGAATTGTATCAATGGGGATTTTGTTCCTCAATCTTATATATGAAAACAGACCTCGGGTATTCCGCGTCTTCCCCGGAGTCTGTCACAAAAGACGCGGGAATAATCAGCTGACTGTTGTCAGTCAGAAAGGATGGTTACATGGTTCAATTCTTATTTCAGGCTGCCGAGGAAGCAGTTGCAGAAGTTGTCGCTGAAGCCGTTGCTGAAGCCACCGTTGCTGACGCTGTCGCGGAAGCCGCTGTCGTTGACGCTGTTGCTGACGCTGTCGGAAATCATATCATCAGCAACTCTCTGCTCATCACCCTCATCGGTATGCTGATCCTGTTCGCTTCCCTGTTTATTCTGTGGGGCGTTATGGAACTTCTTGTCCGCTGTGTAAAGGGCGGGAAGAAGGATGAAGAAGCCGAAGTTGCGGCTGAAGCCGAAGCTCCCACCGCTGTTGAGACTGCTGATGCTGATGAAGAGCTGAAGCTGAAGGCCGCCGCCGCCGCCGCCGCTTACGCCATCGCGAAGAAATAAACTTCGCCGGTCATTGTTCAATCATTACCTAATTAGGAGATAACATGAATCTTTCATTAACTGTTGCCGGAAAGACTTTTTCCGCTGAAATCGCTGACCCGAAAGCGGATCCGATGATCATCAAAATTGACGGTACCGAATTCTCCGTTTCCGCCGCGGGCGTCAAGGCCGCCGCTCCTGCCGCCGCCGCCGCTCCCGCTGCCGGCGCCGATACGGTTAAGGCTCCGATCCCGGGTACCATCCAGGCTGTCAATGTCCAGCCCGGTCAGTCCGTCAAAAAGGGTGATGTCCTCTTCGTTCTCGAAGCCATGAAAATGAAGAACAATATCGTCGCCATGCACGACGGTAAGATTGCCACCGTAAATGTAAGCAAGGGCGACACTGTTACTCACGGACAGGTTCTTCTTTCCTACGCCGGCTAAAGGAGTGACATATGGGTCTCACTGACGTAATCAGTTCCTTTTACCTGCTCACCTGGAAAGAGCTTGTTATGCTTGTTATCGGCCTGGCGCTGATCGCCCTGGCCATCATCAAGGAATATGAACCGACCCTGCTCCTGCCGATCGGTTTCGGCTGTGTGCTTGCCAACCTCGGCATGTCCTCCGATGTCGGGTTCATGAAAGTCCTCTATGACGCGGGTATCGCCACCGAGCTCTTCCCGCTGCTCATCTTCATCGGCGTCGGCGCGATGATTGACTTCCGCCCGCTGCTCGCCATGCCGAAGATGGTCATCCTCGGTGCGGCCGGTCAGTTCGGTATCTACGGTACGCTGATCTTGGCTGCGGTTCTGGCGAAGGTTTTCCCGAGCCTCGGTTGGGGTCTGGCTGATGCCGCTTCCATCGGCACCATCGGCGCGATTGACGGCCCGACCGCCATTTACGTCGCCTCCCAGATCGCCCCGACGCTCCTCGGCCCGATCTCCGTTGCCGCCTACACCTACATGTCCCTGATTCCGATCATCCAGCCTCCGATCATGAAGGCGCTGACCACCAAGAAGGATCGCATGATCCACATGGAATACGCTCCGCGTGAAGTTTCCGACGCTGCGGTCATCGTCTTCCCGATGCTGGTCACGATCATCATCTCCATCCTTTCCCCGGATGCCGCTCCGTTGATCGCCGCCCTGATGCTCGGCAACCTGATGAAGGAATCCGGTGTGGTTGACCGTCTGGACAAGGCTGCCCAGAACGAAATCATCAACGTCTCCACGCTCTTCCTCGGCCTGGCCGTCGGCGGTACCATGACCGGCGAAGCCTTCCTGAACTGGGGCGTTATCTTCATTATGATTCTCGGTCTGCTGGCTTTCTGCCTCGATACCATCGCCGGCGTCCTGTTCGGCCAGCTGATGAAGGTCATCACCGGCGGCAAGATCAACCCGCTCATCGGCGCCTGCGGTATTTCCGCCTTCCCGATGGCCGGCCGTATCGCCGCCCAGATCGCCCTCGAAGACGATCCCGACAACTTCATCCTGATGCACGCCATGGGCGCGAATACCTCCGGTCAGCTCGGCTCTGTTATCGCCGGCGGCGTTCTGCTCGCCCTGACCAAGGGTTTCCTCGGCATCTGAGTTTTATCCGCAAAAAGAGCGCGCCGCATCCGCGCTCTTTTTATTTAAGCGCAGGGCTTCCGCTTTCCGTCCGCGCTCACTCCTTTCCTTGACTTTCGGGCGGAAATCAGGTACAATGATAATGCGTTCGGGCGGGACCGGCGCGGCGGATGCTATCGAACCTTGTCAGGTCCGAGAGGAAGCAGCAATAAGGTAGTCATTCCGGGCGCCGCCGGCAAACCTGTCCGGGCGCATTTTTTTAAATCGGCGGAGGGCGAACATCATGACGGAAAACAAGACTCCCGAATTCTGTGTCTATGACGGGTCGGATTACCAGAAGGCGTTCTGGGATTTCGCGAACCCCGCTGATGAAGAACGTTCTTTATCCCTTTCTTGCGGACAACTGCTCCCCGAATCCGGCAAACGTCTGATGGAAATCGGCGCCGGCGCGGGCAGGAACACGCCCCGCTATGACGGCTACGAAAAAATCTATCTTTTCGACTATGCGCTGACGCAGATGCAGCAGGCGAAACAGCGTCTGGGGGCATCCGAGCGTCTGGTCTACGCCGCGGCGGATGTCTATCACCTGCCTTACAATGACCATGTTTTCGACGGCGCGACAATGATCCGCGTCATTCATCACCTCTCCGAACCCGCGCCCGCCATGGCGGAGATTCAGCGGGTGCTGGCGAAGGACGGGACGTTTATCCTTGAGTACGCCAACAAACGCAATCTCAAGGCGATCCTGCGTTGGCTGCTGCGCAAACAGGACTGGAACCCTTTCACGAAGGAACAGGTTGAGTTCGTCAAATTGAATTATGACAATCACCCGCAGACCGTCAAAGAACTGCTCGAATCCCACGGCTTCCGCATCGAACGCGCACTCTCCGTCTCGAATCTGCGCATCGCAGCCCTGAAAAACAACCCGAAGAACCTTGAACGGATGCTGAAAGCGGAGAACGTCATGCAGGATCTCTTCGCCGGGATCAAGCTCTCCCCGAGCGTCTTCCTGAAATGCGTGAAGACGGAGGGCGCCGCCTATGACCCGAACGCGCCGGTCTTCCGCTGCCCGGCCTGCGGCAGTCTGCGCCTGACGGAGAGCAAAGATGCCGTGACCTGTCCCGACTGCGGGCGGGTTTATCCCATCGTGGACGGGATCTATAACTTCCGTTTGGAGGAATGAACGGGGACAAAGCAAATAAACGGAACGCCCGAAGCATCGGGCGATTTTTTTGTTAAAATCGGGCAATAAAAAAACCGCACGGAATCCCGTGCGGGTTTCTGAGCACCTCCAAAGGGATTCGGACCCTTGTTCCGGCCTTGAGAGGGCCGTGTCCTAGGCCGCTAGACGATGGAGGCTCAATCAATGGGTTCATTGTACCACGGATTTGTGCAAATCCGCAAGAAAATGACGGAATTACGGCGCGGGAATTTCCTTCCAAATCTCCTTGATAAATCCCATCGCATCCAACTCACAGAGCTGCGCCGTCACGCTCGGCTTCCCGTCACGGCAGGTCCACTCAAACGCGGCGTTGGCGTCCGTGATGCTGTCCGGCAGGATCACGCCGTCAAGCTCTTCTTTGGCGCAGGCGGTCGCCATCGCCTCATTGACCTCGGGTTCCGCGTTCAGCTTTTTCATGCAGCGTTGATCCGCCGAAGCATTGCAGACGTAGAGTGCGCCGTTCAGACAGCGGCTGATGACCGTCACCCCGGCGGCTTCACTGTCCTGAATATTCAGCGTGATCTGCACCCGGCGGCGGTATTCCTCGTTTGTGAGAGCGTCCACGGTTGCAATGCTGAGCGTGGCGGCGCCGTCCGCACAGACGCGCCAGGGATCGTCCGCGTCACGGGTGATCAGCTCCGCGTCCTTTTCGGCAGGGTCGGAAGCGTTCGGTGCCTCGGCTGTACGGGTCAGCGTTTTGCCCTGCGGAGAAGGGGAGGGCGCGAGCCGGCTGTCAATATGGCGGACGCATCCGCAGAGCAGCAGTGTGGTGAGGAAAAGCAAGATTGTTCGTTTCATTCTTGTTACGTTTTCAGTCGTTTTTGTCCCGTTCGCTGATAACCTTTCCCATAAAAACGTCCGCAGGGGACATCGGGATATCCTCCCGCAGCAGGGCGGCGAAGCAGAGGCAGACCGTCTCAATGCGCGGATGCGATCCGAGGAAGGCATCATAATACCCCGCGCCGTGACCGAGACGCGCACCGTTCAGCGAGGCGCAGACGCAGGGAATGACGGCAAAGTCGATTTCCTGCGGCGGGATGAGCGCGGCGTCGGACGGCGGTTCAGGGATGCCGTAGCGACCCGGGCGAAGTTCCTCACGGGAGGTATAGCGGACGGCATCCATGCGCGGCGGGGCGTAGGAACGGGGCACGCAGACCCGTTTGCCCGCGCACAGCGCGGCGTCAAGAATGGGCGCAGTGTCGGGTTCGGATGCCATGGAGAGGTAGACAAACACCGTCCCCGCTGAACGGAAAGCGGGGTCGGCGATGACCTGCCCGGCAATGGCGGCGGAGGCGGCACGGCGGTATTCCGCCGTCAATCCGCGGCTGATCGCTTTGCAAAGCCGGCGCAGTTCGGGCTTGTTCATGAAATCGGGAGCTTACGCTTGCCGCTGACGGACTCGACGCTCAGGCAGTATACCGCGGTGATCGGTATGGCGGCAGGGTTGAATCCCGACTCTCCGCTCGGATGATACTGCTGCATGAGCTTTTCCAGCGCGGCAGGCTTCTCATCCTCCGCCAGGAAGCGGATCCGTCCCCGCCCGGCAACGGATTCGTAAGCCATGGTGCAGAATCCGCGTTCCGGGAAGTATTGCAGCTGATGAGAGCAGTCCATCTCAAAGGCGGCGCGGCTGTCCGCACGCATGAGGTCGAGCTTGTGCCCTTCCTGCGCGGAGTGGAAGTAAAGGCGGATCGTGCCGTCGCTTTCAACGTCCAACCCGAAATTGAGCTTGACGGCGTAGGGCCAGCCATCGCTGTCATTCAAAGCAAGGGTGACGCTGTCGCATTTTTTCATCACGGCGATGATTTCATCGCGCTCGGTGATTTCTCTTTCTTTTCGGTTCATAGAGCCTCCGTTTTTTTGTCAATGATAACGGGTCGGGGAAGTTTCGTCAATAGCAATGCGCAGTGCGCCGGGTGATGCCGATTTTCAGCAATCTTGACCGTCGAAAGCGCCTCATCTATACACTGTCGCGAAGCGTCCATAGAGCCTTCCCCTCGTAGGGGAAGGGGGACCGCGTCAGCGGTGGATGAGGTCTTTCCCGCGCGAATTTTTACTTC
>CAVESB010000069.1:0-9458 GCA_963618265.1 bacterium | reverse complement strand
CATTTGTTTTGAGGTTTGTTTTAAAGTGTCAAACTCCCGGGTTCAGTGACAACAGCTTCGTTTACGATTTCATTTTCTTCCATACAATCGAATTCCTATAGATTTTTCCCCTTATTATACATCCATCCCAAAGCCGGATAACCCACCGTCTGACAGGGTTTTTGTCATATTTTCGGGAGCGGTTATGTTCTTTTTGTCACTTTTTGAATATACTAAATATCGTTGTGAAGTTAATAATAATCATTCCAATGATATGAAGAACAAATTAACCGTCTCAAAAAGACCGGTCAAACAAGGAAAAGTATTATGGAAAACCTCAGCGGAAACATGTTAATTGCCCATGGCGGCGGTCCCACCCCTGTTATCAACGGCTCCCTTCAGGGCGCTATTATGGAAGCAAAGAAGCATCCGGAAATCAAGAAGATCTATGCAGCCCGCTACGGTGCGGAGGGTATTCTTGCCAATGACCTGATCGACCTGACCGACCTTGATGACGAAACGATCGTCAACCTGAGCAATACGCCTTCTTCCACCATCGGTTCCTGCCGCCGCAAGCTGAAGGAAGCGGATTACCCCGCCATCCTCGACTGCTTCAAGAAGAACGACATTCGTTTCTTCTTCTACAATGGAGGCAATGACTCCATGGATACCTGCGCGAAAATCAGCAAGCTGGCTGAAGACAGCGGTTTCCCGGTCAATGTCATCGGTATTCCGAAGACCATTGACAATGACCTCGTCGCCACCGATCACTGCCCGGGTTTCGGCTCCGCCGCCCGCTATGCCGCAATTTCCGCCCTTGAGCTGTCTTTCGACGCCAACGCGATGCAGGGTCACATTGAGGTGATTGAAATCATGGGACGCCACGCCGGCTGGATCACCGCCGCCGCTTCCCTGTTCCAGGATCAGATGCCGTCCGAGCTGCTGGTCTACCTGCCGGAAGTCACATTCGACAAGGACAAGTTCGTGGCTGATGTCAAGAAAGCCCTTGCGAAAGGTCGCGGTCTTGTGATTGCCGCTTCTGAAGGCATCTGCTATGCCAACGGCAAGTGCGTCGGCGACACCGGTCGTGTTGACGGTTTCGGTCATGTTGTCCTCTCCGGTGTCGGCGAGGAACTGGCGAAAATCCTGAACGAAGAAACCGATGTCAAGACCCGCTCCAACAAGCCGGGTGCGCTCGGCCGCTGCAGCATCACGATGCAGTCATCCACAGATATTGAGGAAGCGATCGAAGCCGGTGCTTTCGCTGTCCGTTCCGCTGTTGCCGGGAAGACAGGCTACATGGCCGCTATCTCTGCTGACCGCAGCAACGATTACAAATACTCGATGACGCTCGTACCGCTGAGTGAAGTTGCCAATGAAGAAAAGAAATTCCCCGCTGAATGGATGAACGAAGAGAAGAACGGCGTCACAGCTAAGTTCAAGGAATACTGCCTGCCGCTCATCGGCAACTGGAAAACCCGGTTCTCTTACCTGCGCGGTCATTGATTCAAGCCTAAGAAAAAACCGACTCAAAGACAATATGCTCCACAATACCGGGAACCAAGTATTGTGGAGCATATTAATTAATGTTGTTCATGTTTTGTGCATGCCGGTTGCAGCGCAAAATCCATGTGACGCAAAAGCCGCCGGTTTCTCCGGCGGCTTTTTACATTAAATTGATCGTAAGAATTTATTCCGCGAAAGCGGGATCGGTCGGGGTGATGTTGGTGACATCATCTGTCATCCAAATCTCCAGCCCCTCGGCATAGCTGTCAAGCCAGGCGGTGTAGGCTTCCTGAAGCGCGGAATTGAGCTGAGAGGAGGTATACGGATGATCTTCATGGGCGATCACCTGAATCACATGCCAGCCGTAATCAGATTGGACAGGCTCGGTGACGGAACCGACCTCGGCAGAGAAAGCGGCTTCGGCGAATTCGGGAACCATGGTGTCGTAGGTGAACCAGCCGAGATCGCCGCCATTGGAGGCGGTGCCGGTATCGGTGGAGAGTTCAATCGCGAGATCAGCAAATTCCTCACCGGCGTTGAAGCGGGCGATCACATCATTGGCTTCTTCTTCCGTCTCAACGAGAATATGGCGCGCCCAAACCATGTCGGCGGAACGCGGCAGGGAGGCAGAAAGCTTATCCTCAACCTTGCTCTGCAGCAGCTCGTATTTCAGCTCCTGCTTGAAGAAGTCCTTGGTGAAATAGTAGTTATTGGCGAAATAGTAGGTTTCATAGGTGTTGAACATGTCCTCGGTATACACAGTCGGGGTCATGGTCGGACCAACGGTCGGAACCTCGGTCGGCTCAACTGCTTCCTCTTCGGAGGCTTCTTCTTCAGCAGCTTCGGCTTCCGCAGCGACTTCGGCGACAGCATCGTCAACAGCGGCTTCGATTTCGGCAGCAACTTCGGCGGCTTCGTCTTCCGCGGCAATCTCATCTTCGGATTCAGTGAGCAGATCTACAACTGCCTCGGCGGCAGCTTCCTCTTCGGCAGCTTCCTCAGCTTCGGATTCAGCGATCAGATCGACAACTGCCTCGCCGGCGGCTTCAGCTTCGGCAGCAGCAGCGACTTCCGTCGGATCCGGCGTGGCGGTATAGCGCAGAATCGCGTACTGCTCTTCGGAGATAGTCGGAGTCGGCTCAAGCGGTTCATCAGTCGGCTGCGGGGTCGGGGTGCCGTCGGGGTAGTAAGCGAACATACTCTTATAGTAAGTCTCGACTTCATCATCACTGACGGTAATGCCTTCCTGCGCAGCGCCATAGGCCAACAGGCGCTGATCGACCAGATTGCTCAGAACAGACTGACCGAGGATGCCTTTGTAGGCATCAGACATCTGATAAGCGTAGCTTTCGCGGGTCGATTCATCCATTTCCATACCAAACATGCTGTAAAGCTGTTTCATGTAGGCATAGTTGTTGTTGATGTTGGCGCGCTGCATGGAAACAGCACTCCTGAACTCGGACTCGGTGATTTTTTCATCGCCGACCGTGGCGACAGCCTTGCGATCCGGGTCATTGACAATACCGAGGATCACACCGATAATGACAGCCAGAACGACGAGCGCGGCGGCAATCATGCCCGCAATGCGCAGGATCTTCACCTGTTTTGCTTCCTGTTCGCGGCGTTCACGGTTGGTTTTGTTATTCTGACGGGGATGGAGGATCTCCTTATTTTCGGAATCTGCCATTTTATTTCCTTTCATCAAAAAAAGGGCACAGAGATAACTCTATGCCCAATAGGTTTCACTGCTGATCTCTGTTAGCGGACAACATCCTGATAAGGCTCGGAAGTGAACGGGAGCAGAGCAATCTGGCGGGCGCGCTTCACGGCATACGCAACAGCACGCTGGTGCTTCGCGCAGGTGCCGGTCTGACGGCGGGAACGAATCTTGCCGTCTTCGGTAACGAAACCGCGCAGAAGATCGGTGTTCTTGTAGTCAATCTTCAGGGTCTTATCAGCGCAGAAGCGACAAACCTTCGGACGGGCAACGAATCTTCTCGGGCCGCCGCGGCGTTCCTGCTGTTCATTCATCATTTCTTCACTCATGTTTAACTCCTTACGGTAATAAATACCGACAATGAGGTTTGATTAGTCTTCCTCTACGACGGTGATCATTGAGCGCATGATGCTCTCAACGAAGCGCAAATTTCTGCTGATTTCCTTCACGGAAGCAGGCTCAAGGTTGGCGGTAATCAGAACATACTGACCGTCGCGCTGCTTGCGGATGCGGTAAGCCATTCTGCGTTTGCCCCAGTTGTCAATGCTGACAACTTCGCCCTTGGATTCGGAAATCCAACCCTTGACCTTTTCGATCACGCTGTTCAGGTTTTCTTCGTCAAGATCCGGAGTGGCGATGAAGATGATTTCGTACTTACGCATGTTTTATTCTCCTTTCCATGGGATTGTTTCCGCGCAAAACGGAAACGGAAAGTTTGCCTCTCGGCAAATCCATTTTAGTTTACCACATTTTGAAGCGTTTCAAAAGCAGGATGACAAAAAAGTGATTACTTTCGGGAGGAAAATGATCAGCCCGATCGGCACAGATACAATCGCGAAGATGAGAACAGCAGCGGCAGCAAGGTCTTTCGCGGCTTTTGCCAAAGGAAGGATTTTCCCGTCCACGGCGAGATCAACGACACGCTCCACAGCCGAGTTCATCGCCTCCGCGCTCCACACCGCGCCGACTGTCAGCAACAGAACACACCATTCCATCGCGGATACACGAAAGACAAATCCGCAAATAACGACAAGAATCGTAGCCGCCATATGCACGCGGGCATTCTGTTCATTCGTCCACAGCTCTTTCAAGCCGGCGAACGCATGGCGGAAAGACAGCCGCTGACGTTGAAGCTTAGAATTCAAAATCTTCACCCGGTCTGCGGTTGATTTTCACCCCGCACTTTTTTAAATATTCATCCTGAAGTGCCCACATCTCTTTTTTCTGCTCTTCTTCACAGTGATCGTACCCAAGCAGATGCAGAAGACCGTGAATCTCAAGCAGTCCGATTTCATCCTCAAGTTCATGTCCGGAAAGGCGCGCCTGTTCCTCGGCGCGTTCCTTGCAGATCACAATATCTCCGATGTATTCCAGACCGGTTTCCGGGTCGTATTCGCCCTCCGATTCAAAGGAAAGAACATCCGTGACAGCATCCACGTTGCGGTACTCCCTGTTCAGGGATTTGATATACTCCGGGTCGACAAATGAGAGCGTGAAGTCAGGGCACTCGTCATAGAAATCCAGCAGCAACGTCTCTGAAATTCTTTTGAGTGACTCTTCATTCGGCTCGTATTGCGAAGTCAATTCTTCGGTGTTGATAAACATTGTGTTTCCTGATCATTCTATATTGTTGGGCACACTCGGCGGTTCGGCGGGCGGAATATCGGGCTTGGAAGACGACGCTTCCGGGTAACGCATCCGTTGATGATACATGTTCTGCAGAACCCGTTCAAACGCCCCGCGGGCGTCGGAAAGGTCTTTCATGGTCAGCGGCGTGTTGTCGATCTGTCCGGCGGTTGTATAAAGATTGACCACGTCTTTCACAAGTTCATGAATCTGGTCTGTGTCGGTGGGATGCTCGGCACGTGCGCGGGCTTCAATGGTATCGGCGAACATCACCAGCGCGGTCTCTTTGGAAGTCGGTGCAGGACCTTTATAGCGGAAGTCATTGATGTCAACATTCTCCTCACCGTAAAGCGAGACTGCCTTCGAATATTGATAACGGGTGATATTGGTGCCGTGATGCTGGAGGACAAAGTCCTCAATGCGGGAGGGCAGACCGTATTCTCTCACGAGCTCGGCACCATCCGTGACATGGTTCAGAATGATCGCGGCGGATTCTTTCGGTGTCATGTCGTTATGCAGGTTGAGATTATTCGCCATCTGGTTCTCAACGAAGAACTGCGGATTCTTCGCTTTCCCGACGTCATGATACATCGCTCCCGCCCTCGTCAGCAAAGAGTCTGCGCCGATGTCGCGCGCCGCCTGTTCGGCAAGATTCGCAACCTGCAAACTGTGCTGATAGGTACCGGGCGCGTTCTGAAGAAGATACTGCAGAAGCGGAGCGTCGGGGCGCAACAGTTCCATAAGCTTTGTCGGGGTTGTGATGCCGATAAAGCCGGAAATGAGGAAATGAAAGAGCAAAGCCGAGATGCACGAAAGCATCCCGCAACCAAACGCGGAAAGTGTCAGCGTCACGAGGGCAGAAGAATCCGTCGAGGCGAAACTGCTCATATACTGGTAAGCGATCGCGACAGGGATCGCGCAGATGCCGGAGACAAATCCCGCCTTCAGGAAGCTGCCAATCTGGCGTTCTTTCCCGATGACGCCGATCATCGTCACGGAAATAATGATGTAATAGAGGCTGAGCACGCCGGCGTTCGAGAAATCAAACGGCAGCAGAATCGAAATCAGCAGCGTAAAAATGTTGCCGGTAATCGGTCCGAAGAGGCAGGCGATCGTCAGTCCCAGCCCGGGAGCGGGGAACAGATAGGGCAGGACGGTATGATTCGGCGTCACAAGGCGTCCAATGATAAAGTAAAGCAGGAAGAGCGCCGCCGCACAGGCCCAGTTCTTCCAGCCGACAATCTCCTGCGAATGAAAACCCGTGGAACAGATGAAAAGGAACAACAGGACAGCGCAAATAATGCAGAGAACAGCAATATACTTACCGGTATTGCTCCGAGACTGCACCAGCCCCATCTTGTCCAACGCTTCATAAATCAAAGGGGTTACAATCTGCCCCTTCTGAATGACAGTCTGGTTAGCAACATAAGTGCGGTCTCTCGTCTGTACTGCATCGCGGGCGCTGTCCTTGGCCTGCTGCGTCAGTTCCTCGCTGTAAAGGCTGTTTGCGCAGACAAAACGGCTGACGACGGTTGTTACCAAGCCTGAAACCTGGGTTGAGATGTAATAATTAATCATCGCCGGGATATTCTCGATCTCGGTGATGACCTGCGTGTCCCGAATTGAGTTCTGCATCACGCTCTCAAGGACGCGGATGCTTTCCTCCTGTAGTGTGTTCCAGTCGTCATCGCTCATCTCAAGGAACTGATCGATGGTGCTTTCATCAAATGCCGCAAAATCGAGCGCGTTGATATCCGCGATCTTCTGCAGTCGGGACGAATAAGCATCCTCTCTCACAACATTGATGAACTGGAACGTGTAGCGCAGGTTTTGGACCTGGTTGCGGGAAATGGTCGGATCAGCCGGCAGGAATATCGGGCTGACGTTGTCTTCCGCCGCCTGTTTGGATTCCTCTGTCAGGATGTCGCTGGTGAAAGTGATCGTCCGCGGCGCGGTAATATCCATCAAAGAGACATCGCCGACTTTCAAGCGGTAATTCGAACGACGCAGCGAAACCTGCGTCGTCAGCAGCAGAAACACGACGATACCGCATACCAACAGTGTAAGCAGCAACGGTTTATCAATCGGCTGCCTTTCCCTCGCAGAGCCCTTCTTGATCTTCATTTCAGGACAACAGTTCCTTTACAGTTTTACTGACAAGCCCATTGTCGGCAAGTCCTTTGACCTTCGGCATGACAGCTTTCATAACCTTACCCATATCGGACGGAGCGGACGCGCCGACTTCAGCGATCGCTTCACTGATGATTTGACGCAGTTCCCCGTCAGAGAGCTGCTTCGGGAGCAGCGGCTCGATCGCGGCGATATCCTTGCGGGCTTCCTCAGCCGCTTCATCGCGCCCCGCCTTCACGGCTTCGTCGAGGGATTCCTTGCGGATTTTGAGTTCCTTTTGCAGAATCGCGACCGCTTCGCTTTCCTCCAGCTCCTTGCCGGAGGTCTTCTCCGCAAACTTCAAAGCCGAAAGCACCATTCTGTATACACGCTTGCCGTCCTCGTCATGAGCTTTCATGGCTTCTTTCAGGTTTTCATTGAGTGTATCTTTGATGCTCATTCTTCCTCCTCATTTACTGTACGATCAGCATATCGTACATATTGCTCACAATTCGTTCACTGATGCCGGAGATATTGACCAATTCGTCAACGGAGGTAAACCCGCCGTGTTCTTCTCTGTATTCAATAATATCCGCGGCTTTTTTCTCACCGATTCCCGGAAGCGTCATCAGCTCCGCAAGGTCAGCAGTATTCAGATTGACCTTTTCAGGCGAACCCGCTAACGGCGTCATCGTCGGCATCACGGGGCTGTACGTTGGGATAATCACCGTTTCCCCGTCATCCACCCAATGAGCAAGGTTGCCCATCGCCGGGTCGGCGTCCTCCGTCAAACCCCCCGCAAGCTCCGCAAGTTCCCCGACCCGCAGATAACGTCCGCTGTCGTAATACCCCGGCGACTTCACCGCGCCGAAGATACCGTAGCGCAAAACGAGCGGTGTCTTCGCGTGCGTGACATAAACCACCTCTTGTGTCGGCTGCGGTTCCGACAGAAAGAGCACTAAGCCCACGACGGACATGACGACTAACGTGATAATAACCGTGCGCCAAATATCATTCATGGACTCGGCTTGCCCTGTCAGTTGCTTTCGGCAGACGGCGTCCCCGGCTGTTCCCGTCCCTCTTCCAAAGCGAGCATCTTCTCAAAAGATGCCAATGCCACTTCAAGCATGGAGTCGTCCGGTTCCGCTGTGGTGATATTCTGTACCGCGAGATTCGGCTTCGCGAGGAACTTCACGATCGGGTTGTCCAAATGCCGTGCCGTAAAGAAAATGAACTCATAAGAGATGCCCGCGATCACAGGGATCAGCAACAAACGACTCAGCAGACGCGACAAGAGTGACTTGGTAAAAGGTCCGATAATAATGAAGAGCAGAACCGAAATGATCACCACGGTGACCATAAACGCGGTTCCGCAACGGGGATGCTGCCGAGACTGAACGCGCGCGTTTTCAACGGTCATTTCCAGCCCTTTTTCATAGCAGTTGATCGTCTTATGCTCCGCACCATGATAACGGAAGACGCGTTTAATGTCTTCCATGCGGGAAACAAGAAGCATATACCCAATCACGACAGCCAATCGCAGAACTCCCTCAAGCGCATTGGACACCCACATCGGCAAATGAAGCCAATCCTCCAGCAGCTTGCCCAGCAGCGCGGGACCCACAAAGAAGAGAACCACAGCCAGAAGCAGTGCGACGATCATCGTCAAAACCATCTCAACCGGGGTGATTTTCTCATCTTCACCGGTTTGCATATTCGCGGAAATGGAAAGGTACTTCATGCCGAGTCCGAGCGAATCCCAAAGGGAAACCAGACCGCGCAAAAGCGGGATTTTCGTGATTTTTGATTTATAAATTCCTGTCAGTTCTTCGGAAACAGTTTCAATTGAGCCGTCCGGTTTGCGAAATGACGCAGCGAGATACTTCTTGCCGCGCATCAGCACACCTTCGATCAATGCCTGTCCGCCGTAAGAAGGTAATTCTTTTTCTGTCATAGTGTTTTTCTCCTTATTTCATTATATTCAAAAAACATCAAAATGATATAAGACATTGCAAACTTGCCAAGCAGATTGCCATTGATATGCACAGCCGGATTGGGAATATCCTGCCGGCGCAGATGACATACCCGGTGATTTCAAACGCCCGGCAGGTCTGCTCAAGCATGCCGGGTGTTGAACTCATGCCGGAACTCCCCCGTCACCATAGCAACTGCGCAATCATCACACAAGGAAACACTTCAGGCAGATTTCTTCTCACAGCGCAGAGACGATGCAGTAATTTTGGCATATTCTGTCGCTTTAAAAGCACCTTTGCTTTCGTTCTTTTTTGCATTTTTCAATGCTGCCGCAACGGTAGCACAGCTCATTGTCGCAGAGACCGTCATTATCAAAGCAGGATCTGATGTTGTTCACAGTCGTTTCCGCAATGTTGTTCAAAGCCTCTTCCGTGAGAAAAGCCTGATGGGATGTAATGATCACATTCGGCATGGATATCAAACGTGACAACAAATCGTCATTCAGAATATGTCCGGATCTGTCCTCAAAGAAGATATCCGCTTCCTC
>CAVESB010000068.1:0-9520 GCA_963618265.1 bacterium | reverse complement strand
TATTTTAAAAATAACGCAAGCGATTCCTCTGTTTTCCGATTTTTTTCATTTTCCCGCGTTTTTGACGCCCGAGCAATGTATAATATCAGGTGAAACGGGAGGAGAAAACCTGTGAATGAAACCGGCGCGGCGGCAGCGAACCCCTACATCATCGATCTCGGCATGCTCATCAAGGATGCCTTTATCGTGCTGCTTGTGACGCTCCTTGCTGCGCTGTTGATCAAAATCATCCTCGACCTTCGCAGGATGCATTACGGAAAGTGAACACATGCCGGACTTAGATGCTTTTTTTGCAGCCATCCGCGCACAGCGGAAACAACAGGAACCGGAAGCCGACGGTGAGCTGTACCTCATCGCCGGGCTGGGCAATCCCGGACGGGAATACCGGGAAAGCCGGCACAATTTCGGCTTCATGGTGATTGACCGCCTCGCCGAACGGCTGAATGTATCTTTCAATAAAGAACAAATGAAGGCCTTGACCGCGACTGCCTTTTATGAAGGGCGGAAGCTGCTGCTGGTCAAGCCTCAGACTTACATGAACGAATCCGGGCGCGCCGTTGTGCCGCTTATGCGCTATTACAAAATCCCGCAGGAACGCCTCTTCGTCATGCACGACGATATGGATCTTCCTTTCGGCACTCTGCGGGTGCGCCCCACCGGCTCAAACGGCGGACAAAAGGGCATGGGCTCAATCATCAGTCAGCTGGGGTCGCAGGACATCTGCCGTCTGCGCTGCGGGATCGGTCATCCGCAGGGACAGCAGGAAGTCGTGGACTTCGTGCTGAACAAATTCGACAAACAGGATGAGGAACTGCTCACAGCGGTTCTGAACAAAGGCGCGGATTGTGCGCTTGACTTCGTGACCAAGGGCATTACCTGGTGCATGAATCACTATAACGGCCGCGTGGAGGGATAGCGGTGTTTCCGGACGGCATCACCGCGCTCCCGGAGTTTCAAGCACTCCTCGGACGTGTCGCAAGCAAAGACGCGGCGGTTTTCGGTTCGCTGGGGCTGCAGCGATCGGCGCGCTATGTCACAACTGCCGCGTTTTACCGTGAGTCGGGACGCCCGATCCTGTTCCTGACCGACCGTCCCGAACAGGCACTCCTCGCTTTCGATGAAATCGGCTTCTGGCATCCCAAGGCGGATCGTTATCTCTTTCCCGCCCCCGAACCGCATTTCTATGAAAACGCGGATTGGAGTCTTGCCGTGCGCCGCGACCGTATTCAGACCCTGACGCAGCTGACCCGACTGATCATCCCCAATACGGACAAGCCGGCGGAAATGCCGCTGATCATCGCGCCGGTACGTGCGGTCATGACCCGTTCTCTCAGCCCGGTGAACTTTATCCGCAACCTGAAACAGCTCCGCGTGGGGCAGGAAACCGATCCCGGGAAACTGCTGCGGCTTTGGAGCGACACCGGTTATGAAGCCGTGGATGCCATTCTCGAAAGCGGACAATATTCCCGCCGCGGAGAATTGCTGGATATCTGGCCGCATTCCGAACCTTATCCGCTGCGCGTGGACTTCTTCGGCGATGAGATCGAGTCAATTCACCGCTTCGATCCCGCAACTCAGCGCAATATCGTCAAACTGCAAAAAGCCTTCATCCCCCCCGCGAGCGAGGTGATCCGCTCCGTCAATCCCTCCGTGGAGATCGAGCCGGGCGCGCCGCGGGATTTCTTCCTCCCGCTCATCAACAGCGAACCGGCCTGCATCCTCGACTATCTGCCCAAAAACACGCTCATTCTGGTTGATGATCTCGGCAATGTCAGCGGCGCGGCAGAGGAACTGGAAGAGGAAGCGGAAAAACTGCGGACGGAGAGCGTTGAGATGGGAACGCTCACGGAGGATTACCCGGAGCCGTACATCAGCTTCTCCGAGCTGAGCGACATGATGGCAGATTACCCGCTGATCGACCTCGGCCGTTCGGATGTTCCCGACAGCTGTTATCTCGCGGATGCCTTCACGCCCACCGAACGTTTCGGCGGACATTTGGACACTTTCAACAAATACCTGCTCGCCCGTCAACGCGCCGGAGATGAGGTCATCGTTGTCAGCCGCCAAGCCGACCGAATTGAGGCGGCATGGAAGAACAGCGGCAACACCGCCGCGGAAGGCTGCGCCCCCATCTTCATGGAAGACTCCCTGAGCGAAGGCTTCTCCTTCAGCGAGGCGGACGGACATCACGCCATCGTGATGACGGACAGCGAGATCTTCGGCTGGGAACGTCCCGCGCCGCGGAAGCCTTCCCGTCAGTCCATTGACGCACCCGAGAAATACATCGCGGATCTGAAACCCGGCGATTACGTCGTCCATGTGGATTTCGGCATCGGCGTCTACGGCGGGTTGGTGACGCGCACTTTCGACGGGGTCAAAAAAGATTATCTTGTGGTCAACTATACCGATGACGACAGGCTCTACGTTCCCGTGCATCAGGCGGACAGGCTCTCGAATTATGTCGGCGCGAACGGCAAGGTGCCGGAAATCACCCGTCTCGGAACGAAAGACTGGCTGAACGCCAAGAACTTTGTGCGTGAGAATGTGCTTGAAGTGGCGAACGAACTGCTTGAACTCTACGCTAAGCGTCAGGTCACGCCGGGCTACGCCTTCTCCGGGGACAGCATCTGGATGAAAGACCTCGAAGGTGCGTTCCCTTACGAAGAAACGCCGGACCAGCAGGACGCGATCCGCAAAGTCAAGGAAGACATGGAAGCGCCCCGCCCGATGGATCGCCTTATCTGCGGTGATGTCGGGTACGGCAAAACGGAGATCGCGCTGCGGGCGGCGTTCAAAGCCGCCTGCGACAGCAAACAGGTCGCAATCCTTGTGCCGACGACGATTCTGGCGCAGCAGCATTACGAGACCTTCAAAAAGCGCTTCGCCGCGTACCCGATCAATGTCGAGATGCTTTCCCGTTTCCGCACAAAGAAGGAACAAACGCAAATCCTGAAGAAACTCGCAAACGGAGAGATCGACATCATCATTGGCACGCACCGCCTTATTTCCAAAGATATCGTGTTCAGGGATCTCGGGCTGGTCGTCATTGATGAGGAACAGCGCTTCGGCGTCGCGCAGAAAGAATTCTTAAAAAAACTCCGTGCGAAAGTCGATATTTTAACCTTGACCGCGACCCCGATTCCCCGCACGCTTTACATGGCACTGACCGGTGTCCGCGACATTTCCAACATCAACACCCCGCCTTATGAACGCGTGCCGATCACGACCTATGTCGGACCTTACTCCGAAAAGATCGTCAGACAGGCAATCAACCGCGAGATGGAACGCGGCGGTCAGGTGTTTTTCATCCACAACCGCGTGCAGTCCATCTACGCAATCCGCGATTATCTGCAGCGGCTTGTCCCAAACGCACGCATCGGCGTCGCCCATGGTCAGCTGGCGGAAAAACAGCTTTCCTCGGTCATGGATCAATTCTATCAGGGTGAGATTGACGTGCTGCTCTGCACCTCAATCATCGAATCCGGTCTGGACGTCCCGAACGCCAACACGCTCATTGTCAGCCGTGCGGATATGTTCGGGCTGGCGCAGCTCTACCAGATCCGCGGACGTGTGGGACGCAGTAATCAGCGCGCCTACGCCTATTTCTTCCGTCAGAAGAGCCACAAGCCGACCGAGTCCGGCCTTGAACGGCTGGAAGTCATTGCCGAGAACACGCAGTTCGGGGCGGGCTACACCATCGCCATGCGCGACCTGGAAATGCGCGGCGCCGGGGAGATTCTCGGCAGCCGGCAGCACGGCGCCATTGCATCCGTCGGCTTTCATCTCTACACCCGGATGCTGGCGCAGGCGGTTCGCGGCATCAAGGAAATCAAAGGCATCGAGGTCGATGACGAGTCACTGGGTATCACCCGCGAAATGGCGTATCTCTTCAATCCCATCAATGTCGAACTGCCGTTGAATATCGGCATCCCGGAAAGTTACATTGAGGATGACCGGGTACGCATCAAGCTCTACCGCCGCATGGCCTCCGTCAATCAGGAGAAAGACCTTGACGCGCTTTCCGCAGAGTTCAGCGACCGGTTCGGACCGCTCCCCGTCGAGCTTGAGAACCTCATCTATCAGATCCGCGTCAAAATCATCGCCGAGCGCATCGGGCTGAGCGCCGTTGTCAAAGAGAATAACGACATCGTGCTCAAGTTCCCGAACCTGCCCGCCGGCATTGACAAACGCGATCTGCCGCCCATCTCCTCCCGCATCCGAGTCGGCAAAAATTCCTACCGCCTCATCGGATACGAGCGGAACAATACCGACTGGCAGGACGAGTTGATCGCTCAGCTCGCCATGATCGAGGTGAAATACAGGAAAAAGTGATCGGGCAGCCGTCAACAGCAGAGAAGAGAGAGACGTGCGGCACTGACGCGCCCGTTCCGGCGCGTTTGATCAAAAAAGCGGTGATTAAACATATTGTTTTATCATTGAACTGTCCGAATGTCCCGCGCTATATTATAATTTAGTCTATGAATGCTGAAATTGACCCGAAAACCGTCCACACCATCATTAACACCGATCAGCTTGCCGAAGCGGTGTCCCGCCTCCGCGAAGCGGATGAAATCGCCATCGACACAGAATCCGACAGTCTGTTTGTCTATTACGAAAAAGTCTGCCTTATCCAGCTCACCGCGCAAGGTGAGAGTTATGTGATTGACGCGCTTGAGACCGGGAACCTTGATCCTTTGGGAGAGCTCCTCGCGGATCCCAAAATTCTGAAAATCTTCCACGCCGCCGAGTACGACATCATGTGCCTGAAACGCGACTATGGATTCACCTTCAACAATCTCTTCGACACCATGCAGGCCGCACGCATCCTCGGACGCAAAGAGGTCGGTCTCGGCGCGCTGGTTGAGAACGAATTCGGCATTCATCTTGACAAAAAATATCAGAAAAGCAATTGGGGCGTTCGTCCCATTTCCAAAGAAATGCTGCTGTACGCCGTCTGCGACACGCGGTTCCTCAGCGCGTTGAAAGACCGTCTCAGCGCGGAGCTGGAACAGCGCGGACTGTCAGACCTTGCCACGGAAGATTTCAAGCGCCTCTGCCATCTCCCGGCGGGTTCGTCCGACCCCATTGAGGCGATGTGGTGGAAAGTTGCCGGAGGCGTGGAGCTGGACCGCCAGCAGATCGCCGTCCTGCAGGCGTTGTGCGACTTCCGCGAAACAGCCGCCCGCCGCCGCGACCTGCCGCCGTACAAAATCATATCCGGCAAAGGGCTTGTCAACATCGCGGTCGAAAATCCGCAAAATGAACGTGCCCTGCGCAACATCAAGGGAATCGGACGAGCCGCCATAGAACGCTACGGCAAAGACCTGCTCTCCATCAACCGCAACAGCCGCAACAGCCGGAAAAAGGTACCGATGCCGCCCGTTCAGGCGCATCCCTCCAACGGCATTCTCAGCCGCCGGGAACGTCTGAAAAACTGGCGGCGCGACACCGGGCTCGCCATGGATCTGCCCTCCGATGTCATTCTTCCGCGGGAAATCATGGATGCCATCGCCGAAACCGGACCGGAAACCACGGAGCAGCTGCGCGAGTTGATGAAAGACTGCCCGGTACGTTATGAACGCTTCGGAGACCGTATTCTCTCGATCTCCACGAACGGCGAAAGGAATTAGCCATGCTCTCACGCGTTTACTCATGCGCCATCACCGGCATATCGGGAACGATCATCGAAGTCGAAGTTGATATTTCCCGTGCGCAGGAACCGCGGACGATTGTCGTCGGTCTGCCGGATTTGGCGGTACAGGAGAGCAAAGAACGCGTCCGCGGAGCGATCCGCAACTCCGGGCTGCAGAACCTGCGTGAGCGCGTCACCGTCAACCTGGCTCCCGCGGATCTGCGCAAGGAAGGACCCTGCTTCGACCTGCCCATCGCTATCGGGGAGCTTGCCTGCAAAGATGAATACTGGATTCCCGAACTGGAAGGCACCCTGATCATCGGAGAGCTGTCCCTCGACGGAACGGTACGCCATGTGCGCGGGATTCTTCCCGTAACCCTGAAAGCGCGGGAGGAAGGCTTCAAGCGCGTCTGTGTCCCGGCCTGCGATGCGCCGGAAGCCGCGCTGATCCCGAACATTGAGGTGCTGCCCGTTCATTCCCTGATCGAGCTTTATCAGCACTTCACGGGAGAGAAAAAGATCGAGCCGCAGCAGCCGGCGGAAGTTGACCAACAGACCGCTGTCGTCAAAACCGATTTCAGTGAGATCAAAGGGCAGGAACATGCCAAACGCGCCCTGGAAATCGCGGCGGCGGGCGCACACAACATCCTGATGAGCGGCTCTCCGGGCACCGGCAAGACCCTGCTGGCGCGGGCACTGCCCTCCATCCTGCCGCGCATGACCTTCGAGGAAAGCCTCGATGTCACCCGTATCTATTCCATTGAAGACATGCTCCCGCCGGACACGCCGCTCATCCGCGTGCGTCCTTTCCGTGCGCCGCACCACACCGTCAGCTACGCCGGTCTGGTCGGGGGCGGAAACATCCCGCATCCGGGAGAAATCTCACTCGCGCACCGCGGCGTACTGTTCCTGGATGAGTTCCCCGAATTCGATCCCCGCGTGCTGGAGGTACTGCGCCAGCCGCTTGAGGACAAAGTCGTCACGATCTCACGAGCCATGGGTTCTTTCAGCTTCCCGGCGAATTTCATGCTTGTCGCGGCGATGAACCCCTGCCCCTGCGGTTACTGCGGCGACCCGCACCATACCTGCACCTGCTCACAGGGGCAGATTCTGCGCTATCAGAAACGCATCTCCGGACCGCTGCTTGACCGCATTGACATCCAAATCAATGTGCCGCGGGTAGATTACGAAAAGCTCAGTGCAGACACCGTTGGGGAACCCTCCGAAACGATCCGCGCCCGTGTGGAAGCCGCGCGGGATCGTCAGCGCGCCCGCTATCAAGGCATCAAAGGCGTGACCTGCAATTCCGAAATGACCCCGGGGGAGATCCGCCGATTCTGCAAACTTGACGCTGACGGTGAGAAGCTGATCAAGGGCGTCATGCTCCATTATCAGATTTCCGCCCGCGTCTATCACCGTCTTTTGAAGCTGGCGCGAACCATTGCCGATCTGAACGGATCCGAATCAATCACCTCCGCGGATATCGCCGAAGCGATTCAATACCGCCCGCGGAACTCACAATAAGAAAGGAGAATTCCATGATCAATGATGAAATGAAGCAAAAACTGATTGAAACAGCAGATAAAGCCAGAGAGAACTGCTATGTTCCTTATTCTCACTACCCCGTCGGCGCGGCACTGCTGACCGAAAGCGGGAAAATCTTCAGCGGATGCAACATTGAGAATTCCGCGTTCCCCGTCACGATCTGCGCGGAACGCTGCGCCATGTTCAAAGCGATCAGTGAAGGCAGCCGCGACTTCGCCGCCATTGCCATCGTCACCGAAAACGGCGGCTCCCCCTGCGGATCCTGCCGTCAGGTCATGTGCGAATTCGCCCCAAACATGCCGGTGATCTGCGCGGACAAAGATCATATCGTCACGATTGAAAAAACCGCGATCGAACTGCTTCCCGGCGCGTTCACACCCGAAAGCCTGAAGATCGCCTGATAAAACCGTGGAACGCTCGCTCCACTTTCAGGGCATCGTCGTCCGCCACACAAATTACGACGAAGCGGACCGTTTCATCACCTTCCTGACACCTTACCTGGGCAAGGTTTCCGCACTTGCAAAGGGGGTCAGGAAGATGAATTCGCGAAAAGCGGGGCACCTGCAGCCTTTCACCTATGTGGACGTCCAAATTTCCAAGGGACGCGGCGCGTCATGGCTGGTGACGCAGGTTTCCACCATTGAGGCGTTCCCGGCGATTTGGGGAGACCTGAATAAGACTGTACACACCTCCTGCGTTCTGGAACTGGCGGATCGGTTTTCCCTTGAAGACAGCGCCAACGTCCCGCTTTTTCAGCTGACTTTGAACACGATCCGCCGCATCGCCCTGCTGGAGGATACCTATCCCGTGCAGCGTTATTTTGACCTTCAGCTGCTTTCGGTGACGGGCTACCGTCCGCAGCTGCATGAATGTGTGCTCTGCAAGAAAAAAATCGAACCGGTCGACCAGTTCCTGCATTATGAGCTGGGCGGCGTACTCTGCCCGGACTGCGGAGCGAAAACCCGCGGCGCCCGTCTCATATCCATGAAGTCGCTGAAATATTTCCGCTACTATCAGACGCACTCTTTCAATGAAGCACTGTCGGCAGGCTGGCCCGCCGATATCCGCATGGAATCCGAGAACCTGCTGATCGGATACGAGAGCTTCCTGCTGGAACGAAAAACAAACAGCCGGCACTTTTTGGAAAACATGTAATTCACAAAACGGAGAACCAATCACTTATGGAAAACAAGATCAGAGCCGGCGTTATCGGCTGCGGCAAAGTCGGACCGTTTCATGCCGACGCATATCAAAAAATCGACAACTGTGAGTTCTGCGCCGTCTATGATGTGGACGCGGAGCGCGCCGAGGCCTTCGCGAAGCGTTACGGCGTGAAGGCTTACACCTCCATCGAGGCGATGATCAAGGACAGCGGCTTGGATGTCGTCAGTGTCTGCACGCCGCATCCGGTTCACCGCGCCGCCGCGGTTGAGGCATTGAAATACGGCGCGAATATTGCCATTGAGAAGCCGCTGGCGTCCACGCTTGAGGACTGCGACGCCATTCTGGACGCGGCTCATGAAGCCGGCACGACCGGCACCGCCATCTGCCAGCGCCGCTTTTTCCCGCCCTCCATGCGCATCCGCAAAGCCATTGATGACGGCAAGCTCGGCCGTCCTATCCTCGGCACGGTCAACATGTACGGTTGGCGCGACGCGAAGTATTACGCATCCGACCCGTGGCGCGGCACCTGGAAGGGGGAAGGCGGCGGCGTGCTGGTGAATCAGGCTCCGCATCAGCTGGATCTGCTCCTCTGGTACATGGGTGAGATTGACGAGCTCTACGGCATGTGGGACACGCTGAATCATCCCGGTCTTGAGGTTGAGGACACCGCGCTGGCGGTCATCCGCTTCAAGAACGGCGGCCTGGGTAATATCGTCGTTTCCAACTCACAGAACCCCGCGCTCTACGGCAGAGTGCATGTTCACGGAGAGAACGGCGCTTCCGTAGGCGTACAGACAGACGGCGGCGCGATGTTCATCGCCGGCGTGTCTTCCATCACCGAAGCCCCTTACAATGACATCTGGACGGTCCGGGGAGAAGAGGATTTGAAAGATCAATGGAAGGCCGAGGATGAGAATTACTTCAAGACCATCGACGCGACCACGCACTTCCACTATGTGCAGCTGAAAGATTTCATTGATGCCCTGCGTGAGAAGCGCGAACCGCTGATCTCCCTTGAAGACGCACGCCGAACAGTCGAACTCTTCACCGGGATCTACCGCTCTCAGCGGGACGGTAGGCCTGTCAAGTTCCCGCTCACGGCAGAACATGGGACGGACATGGACGGAAGACTGTAGGTTTACCGATGATTCGTTGTTCCCTTGCGTTTTTCCCGGGATG
>CAVESB010000067.1:5160-9713 GCA_963618265.1 bacterium | reverse complement strand
ACTTTAAGCATGGGATGGCTTGTTGGGGTCATTCTCGGCATATGGGGAATTCACGCTCATTACCGCTATTTTGAATTTGTCTCGGTTTACAGTTACTGGTTTGTTTTTGCCGGCTTCCTTCTTGTGGCGTTGAATGGCGTATGCGCAAACCTCGGTTGGGGAATCGGCGTTGTGATCGGGATATTCGGAATAGTCGGACATTTCAGATATCTGCGCTATGCTACACCTTACAGTTTCTGGTTCCTTGCGATAGGCTTTATCGTGACTGCGATTTTCAGCATCAACCGACAGAAGAGACCGTGAAGGTCGGCGCAAGAATTACTCCGCCGGTTCCGGATCTTCTGACTGTAACATGCCTCCTGCGAAAGACGGGAGGCATTGTTGTTTAATCGCTTTCGATATGAAAAACAGCACCCGAAAAATCCGGGTGCTGTGTGAATTTACAGAATGGTTTGATCGTTGATGAAGTTTAGAACATCGGGACAACAGCACCGGCGTATTCTTTTTCAATGAAATCGCGGATCTCGTCACACTGAATGGCGTCAACGACGGTCTGATAAACTTCATTGTCGGCAAGGTCTTCACGGACAACGATAACATTGCCGTAGAGCTGCGCGGCTTCGGAATCGGCAGATTCGGCGGCGAGCATGTCGTCCGCAGTCAGACCGGCATCAAGGGCATAGTTGCCGTTGATGACAGCGAAATCGACATCGGGCAGAATGCGAGGCAGCTGGGCGGCTTCCATCTCGACAAGTTCGATTTTCTTCGGGTTGTCAACGATGTCCTTCGCGGTAGCTTCAAGACCTACGCCGTCTTTGACAGTGATGATGCCGAGCGATTCGAGCAGCAGCAGCGCGCGGGCTTCATTGGTGGTGTCATTCGGGACAGCGATTTTTGCGCCTTCGGGAATGTTGCTGATGTCGGAAGACTTACCGCCGTAAATGCCCATCGGCTCGAAGTGAACCTTGAGAAGCGGGATGAGGTCGATCCATTTGGAATTGTTTGCCTTGTAGTTGGCGTTGAAGTCGTCGAGATACGGGGTGTGCTGGAAGAAGTTCATGTCAATGGAACCGTCTTCGAGAGCGGTGTTCGGCAGAACGTAATCGGTGAATTCAACGATCTCAAGATCAATTCCCTTTTCCGCAAGGATCGGTTTCAGCTCGCTCAGGATTTCTGCGTGCGGAGAAGGTGAAGCACCGATTTTGACGGTGACTGTATCAGCGGCGAAAACGCAGCAGACAGAAACAAGTGTGGCAAGCACGACAAACAAAACAAGAAGCTTTTTCATAATAAAACTCTCCTTTATAAAATATCTATTTCAAACCGGTCATCGAATATTTCTTTTGTCGATTTTCCGGGAAATGGCATCACCGATCATTTGGATGATCTGTACAATGATCACAAGCAGGATAATCGTCATGAGCATGACATCGGACTGATAGCGGTAGTAACCGTAACGGATCGCGAGGTCTCCCAGCCCGCCGCCGCCAACGGCGCCGGCCATTGCGGAGTAGCCGATGAGGCTGATAATCGTGATGGAAAAACTGCGGATGACTGAAGGGAGGCTTTCAGGCAGGAATACTTTGGTGATGATTTGCCAGGTGTTCGCGCCCATTGCCTGAGCCATTTCAATAACTCCGCCGTCCAGCTCGAGCAAAGACTGCTCAATCATGCGGGCGACAAAAGGAATTGCGGCGACTGTCAGCGGAACAATGGTCGCCGTCGCGCCGATGGTGGTGCCGACAATGGAGCGGGTGAACGGTAGCAGCGCTACAAGCAGGATGATGAAGGGAATTGAACGTCCGACATTAATAATCCAGCTTAGAACCTCATGCACGAGCTTATTCGGGCAGATTGAGTCCTGTGCGGTGGCAACGACGAGAATGCCGAGGGGAATGCCAAAAAGATAGGCAATCGCCGTTGACACAATGACCATGTAGAGTGTCTGCCCGGATGATTGAGCCAGAAGCGGCGCAAATTCCTTGAATGTGTTGAAAAACGCGGTGAGTCCTTCCATTGTTTCTTATCCTTTGCTGCCGATGAGTAACTGTTTGGTGATTTCCTGACTTGGGTTCATCATAACGCTGCCGATGTCGCCCTGTTCAACGATGTGGTTGCTGTCAATGACCGCAACCTTGTTGCAGATCTTCTTGACGACACGGATCTCATGCGTGATGAGGACAATAGTGACATTCAGCTTCCGGTTGATATCCCACAGCAGGTCAAGGATCTGATTTGTGATCAGTGTATCCAGCGCGGAGGTCGGTTCATCGCAGAGCAGGATCTTCGGGTTGTTGGCAAGTGCGCGGGCGATTGAGACTCGCTGCCGCTGACCGCCGGAAAGCTGGGACGGATAATTCTTCGCCTTATCCGAGATGTTGACCAGGTTCAGCAGGTCGGATACGCGGTCTTTGATTTCACCCTTTGATTTTCCGGCGATCTCCATCGGGAAAGCGATGTTCTTTTCGACGGTGCTCTGCATTAACAAGTTTGGGGTCTGAAAGATCATGCCGATTTCTTTGCGTAAATCAATCAGATCCTTGCCGGAGATTCTCAAATCCTCGCCACGGGACGGATCATCCGGGAAATGTCGGAAAATGCAGTTTCCGTCGATGAGAACCTCGCCGGTGGTGGGCGTTTCAAGCAGATTGATGCAGCGAATCAGTGTACTTTTGCCCGCGCCACTCATGCCGATGATGCCGTAAATGTCATTCTTTTCGACATGAAGCGAAACATTTTCAAGTGCCTTGAATGAGGTGCCGCCGGTTTGGAATGTTTTGCTCAAATCCTTGATTTTTATCATCTTGTAAACCTCAAAAAAAAGGAGCTCTTCAAAACAAAGAGCTCCGCGTAATTTAATAGAGGAATTAACCTATTATGGTCTGTCTTATTTTGGTAACGCAAAGCTCAACCGCCCCATCCGGCGGTCGCGCATCATCATTCCGTTACCAAAAGTCTTCGTAAACATATTCCTTTTATACCACTGTTTTCAGATAAGTCAAAAGAAATTTGAAAATTTATGATTTTTTCCCAATATAGAGACCATGATTGCTGATGCCGAGAATGGAAGGTTCTTCGCAGGTGCGGATATGGAAATCAGCCCACAGCTTGAAATTTTCATCCGACATCATGTCGACTTCTTCTGACTTGATGCGCCCGATGCCATCCTGAGCAATGTGATTAACCTTCGTGAGCCCGGAGTCAGAGGCAATGCTTTCAATCTCGTCCGGGGTGGTGAACCAGGAATCGGTCCAGAAAGTGTCCTCATCCGAGGAACTGATTTTTTGCTCCACGATGATTTTTTGGTAAAACTTCTCGGTGAGGTAATGGCGGCTGCTGAGCGCGAACTGTGAGAAGATAAAGTATTTGTTGATATAGGCGAGGAAGAGCAGTCCGCCCGGTTTCAATACGCGGACACATTCGCGCATGGCGGCGTCGCGGTCGGCTTTTTCAGTCAGATGGTAAATCGGACCCATGCAGAAGACATTATCCATGGACGCATCCGGAACAGAGGAAAGGCTGCGGGCGTCATTGACGCGGGAATCAATTTGCAGACCGGAATCCGCCGCTTTCCGGTTGATGATGTCGATATATTTCGGCGTGATATCAAAAGCGGTGACCGCGTGACCGCGAGCCGCGTAACGCAGTGCGTAAATTCCCGTGCCGGCTGCGACATCCAGAATGCTGCTTCCGGGCTCCAGGTATTTATCCATATAGGCGATTGTGGTCAGGTATTCCAAACGATGGCTGTTATCTGATTGAAGACGAAAATCTTCCTGATAATTCTCGTAAGAGTTGATAACTGATTGAAGGTCGTTTTTCATCTTTGCCTCCTGTTTTTCCCTTTCTCAATTATAGCAAAAAATAAATGCTTTTATAATGTTAAATATGGATATCAATAAAAATGCCGACCAACGGGAAAAAAAGCTGAAGGCAGCGGTTTTTCTGCTCTTTGCGGTTTACTTTATTCTTGGCTTGTTCCTGTTCGATGACTATGGCTGCGGACCTGATGAAGGCATGGAACGGCAGACTTCACTGGTCAATTATCGCTATGTTCTTGAAAAACTGAACCTTCCCGTCGACGAACGCAACGCTGTATGGATGGCGTATTTACCCGAGTTGAAGGAATACCGTGACCGGTATTACGGAACGGCACTGCATGCCCCTGTGGTGCTCATTGAGGCGGCTTTTCATTTCACGCTGGAGCCGTCGCAATTTTACGGCATGAGGCACTTTTACACGTTTCTGAACTTCTTCCTCGGTGTGATCTGCTTTTATCGGCTGCTCTCGAAACGGTTCGGTAATCGGCTGTGGGGATTGCTCGGCGCGGGGATGCTGATCCTGACACCACGCTTCTTCGCTGAGAGTTTTTACAATAATAAAGATGTGATTTTCACCGCGTGGTACATTATCACAACATACTGCATGGTTCGCTGGTTTGAGAAGAAGGAACTCAAGCGGACGGTTCTTCTGGCGGCGGTGCTCGCGCTCAGCTGCAATACGCGTTTTAATGCGATTGTATTTCTGCCGGTTTTCGGCGTGCTCTTTCTTTT
>CAVESB010000067.1:690-5150 GCA_963618265.1 bacterium | reverse complement strand
CAGATAACTCCCAAAACATGGCTGTACTTCGGTTTGGTTTTCGCGCTGTTTTTGCTCTTCTTTTATCTCATTACCCCGAACTTTTGGGATGACCCATTCGGCACGCTGATCGAGACGCTGCAATTCAATTTACACCATCCGAATCATGGTTCCGACGGCAATCTGTTCAAGGGTGTGCTTGTGGACGCGGCGCAGACATTGACCTTTATCCCGACTTGGATGTTGATCACGATTCCGACGGTGTTTCTTGTTTTCTCATTGCTCGGTACTGTCAGTTGGGTTATCGTTACCGTCAGGAATGTCCTGCGCGGCAAATTCGAGGCGGTCTCCGCAGTGGATATGAGCTTTTTCATTTCCGGGTTTATGGCCGCGGGTTACATTATTGTGCGGCATGTGACCATTTATAATGGCTGGCGGCATTGCTATTTTTGCTATCCCTGCGTTCTGTTCTTCGCGGTGTATTGTCTTGCTTCTCTGAAACACTCCGTAACGCGAAAAGTCAGTATAGCGCTTGTCGGTCTGTGTATGCTGTACAACATCGGCTGGATCGCGGCGAATCATCCGTATGAATATGTGTATTTCGCGCCGCTGTTCCGAAACAAGGCTTCCGAATTCTCCGGCGATTATTGGGGAATCTCCTCACGGGCACTGTTTGAATATATTGTGGAATCCGATCCGGAGCGGATGCTGTTGATCAATCATGCTCATTCGCAGGCGGGAAGCATCAACCGCGGCTTGCTGCCGGAAGAGCAGCGCATGTATCTTGAGCTGACGTATGAGGACACCGGCACACCGGATTATTATATTGTCTGTCGTGACGATGTCCCTTCAACGGATCTTGGGATTGCAGGATATGAAAAGGTGTACGCGATCACCGTTGATCATGATGAAATCGGCGCGGTCTATAAACGGAAATAAGAGTATGGGATTCAAAAAGTGACGGGACATTCCCGTCACTTTTTGCTTTAAACTGCTTGTGAATCAGAATCTGGTTCGATCGTTTGCCAGTTCATCAAGGATCGTGGTCTTGAATTCCGAAGTGTTTTTGCTGCGGATCGCGTTGCGCAGCGGCAGAACGGCGCGCGGACTGACAGATAATTCGTCAATCCCGATGGCGAGGAAGGTTTCTGTCAGTTCGAGATCCGCGGCAAGTTCGCCGCAGATGCCGACCCAGATCCCATTCTTGTGAGCGTTATCGGCGACAAGCTTCAACAGACGCAGGACGGCAGCGTGATGCGGATTGAAGAAACGGCCTAAGTCGCTGTTCTGACGGTCACAGGCGAGTGTGTACTGCGTCAGGTCGTTGGTTCCGCATGAGAAGAAATCAACTTCCTTCGCCAGACGGTCGCTCATGATGGCGGCGGCAGGCGTCTCGATCATGATGCCGACCTGGACATCCTCACTGTATGCAAGACCTGCTTGGCGAAGTTCGGCTTTGACCTGTTCGCACATCTTCTTGGCTTCCCGGACTTCCCAAACAGAGGTGACCATTGGGAACATGATGAGCAGTTTTCCGAAGACAGACGCTCTGTACAGAGCGCGGAGCTGAGTGCGGAAGATGTCGGGGCGGCTCAGGCAGATGCGCAGGGCGCGATTACCCATGGCCGGGTTCTCTTCGTGCGGGAGGTTGAAGTAGCCAATCTGTTTATCTGCGCCGATGTCGAGCGTGCGGATAACGACTTCGCGTCCATCCATATCTGAAAGGACTTTTTTGTAAGCTTCAAACTGGTAATCTTCGGTTGGATAGTCATCGCATCCCAGATAGAGAAATTCAGAGCGGAAGAGACCAATGCCGTCCGCGTCATTGGCGAGGACATTGTGAACATCTTCCGGAGAGCCGATATTGCAGTAGACGCGGATGGTCTTACCGTCTTTCGTTTCATTCGGCTTTCCTTTGAGGTCTTCTAAAAGACGAAGCATCTCGGAGCGTTCATTGGCTTTTGCGACTAAATGATTCAGTGTCGTTTCATCAGGTTCGATAACGACGGAACCTGTAGAGCCGTCAATGGCGCAATTGCGTCCTTCATATTCCGTCAGCAGCTGGTCGCCGATGGCAACGATAGCGGGAATGCCCATGGTTCGGGCAAGAATGGCTGTGTGACCGGAGCCGGAACCGGCGGAGGTCACGAAACCGAGAACCTTGCTTTTATCAAGCTGGATGGTCTCCGACGGGACAAGGTCGTCTGCGGCGAGAATAACCGGCACAGGGCTGTCAATACCGCCTTGAACTGCACCGCAGAGAATATTGATAATGCGGTTGGAGACGTCCTTCACATCGGCTGCACGGGCCTGCATGTAAGTGTCTTCCATTGAGGCGAACATTTCCTGAAATTGTGCGGAAACATCGGCAACAGCCGCGACAGCGTTGAGCTTATCCGCGTTGATTAGGCCTTGGATCGATTCCTCATAATCCAGGTCTTCCGCCATCATAGCGTGCGTCTCGAAAAGCAACGCGGCATCATCGCCCGCCTCAATGCGGGCCTTCTCCGCGAGTTCATTGAGCTGGCCAACCGCGCGTGCCTGAGCCGCTTTGAAACGCTTCCATTCGGACTCTGTGTCCGTAATGGTTTCGCGTGTGATTTTGACAGTGCCTCGTTTGAAAAAATAAAGAGGGCCGATGCCGATGCCGGCGGATACACCTTTACCCTGAATCGTGATCATGGGGTAAATCTCCTTCTAAAAACAGATACTATTCGTTTCTCCGCATGAAACTGCAAATGAGTGCGAAACGCACGAATTTATCGTCTGCTGTTGCGATAGACAGGTTAATTTTACCGCATAAAAAGGAGGAGATTTGAGCCGGAAAAACAGTAAGGGATTAGAAATCGGAAATTTGCTCCCAATGACTAATCCCTCGGCACGAATCGGTTTAGAGATTGGCGGTGAAGAAATCCCGGACTGCGTCGAAAGTGGTTTCTTCGTCCGGACCTTCGACAGTGACGGTAACTGTCTGCCCGCTCTTGACCCCGAGTCCCATGACCCCCATCAGGCGCACCGCTTCAGCGGACTTGCCGTTACAGCTGATGGTGATTTTGCTGCTGTACTTGCGGGCTTCCTTGGCAAGAATGCCGGCAGGGCGCGCGTGAAGACCTACGGGATCTTTGATTGTATACTCAAAACTTTTCATTCAATACTCCTTACTAATGAATAAGTATGAATAATTTTACCTTATATCGCCTGAGTAAATGCCGATTCGCGGGACAAAGTGAAGAGTTTCTCCGATTACGGGCGGCGGGTGCGCGGATTTTGACGCTGCCAATATGCCTGACAGGCAGGGAACGGGTCTATGTTATAATTTTTGCTGAAACAAGGGAGTGTGTTATGGTGGGTGTATTCAGAAAAAAGAATATTGAACTGCCGACAGGTACTGTGCGTGAGCGGTTCGTTTTTTCGGGACGTGTGCAGTCTGTTGGGTTTCGGTTCACAGCGAAAGGCTTCGCGAAGGCCAATAATGTGACCGGCTGGGCTGTGAATGAGGATGACGGCACTGTCAGCAGTGAAATGCAAGGGCTGCCGGAGAATATCAACGCTGTTATCGCGGGGCTGAAGCGTACCGAACCGATCGAAATCGAGAGTATGACAAGGGAACGAGTCGCGATTGACCCTACGGAAAAAACATTCCGCATCGGCTGACAAAAAAAGAGGAGAATTGGTTTTCTCCTCTTTTTTGAAGTAATATCTATTCCTTCAAAAGCACATCCAGCGCGCCTTTGTCGTCCCAAACCTTGCGGAAGCGTTCCGCGAACTGTTTCGGCGTGTATTTATGGGACTGCGGACCGTTCTGCTCAAGAGCGTAAGTAGAGGCTAAAGCTCCCATGCGGCCGCAGAGATCCCAATCAAGGTTGTGCAGATATCCGCAAAGGAAACCGGCACGGAAGGAATCACCTACGCCGGTGGGATCTGCTCTGCGGCGGGCGGGATAGATCGGGACTTTGTATTCTTGGCCTTCGACTTTAATGAGCGCACCGCTTTTTCCCTGCGTGGTGACGCGGCAGTAAACCATGTCCTCAATTTCCTTATCCGTCAGATCACCGTGCTTTTTGATGAGGTCATACTCGTATTCATTGCTGAAAAGGAATTTCGCGCCGCGGATGCCGCTTCTGATCATGTCTTTCGTCATGCGTACGAGCTGCTGTGAGGGATCAAAGGCGTAAGGAATTCCATCCTCGCGGCATTGGCGGACATAATTAATCATAGCTTTCGGGTCGGACGGTGAGATTAGGAAGAGATCAACATTGACGCCGGCGTCAATCGCGTCCGAGAGATGAAGCTCGTCGGAATTTGCCATCGCTCCTGTGTAGAAGGAAACAATTTGAGAGCTCGAGAGGTCGGTATTGATAAAGCATGAAGCAGTAAACTTTCCCGGAATAACTTTCGCGTAGTCGCAATTTACACCGAGGGAAAGCAACCTCTCTCGGTATTCGGCAAAATCTTCGCCGACAGCCGCGAAAAGGTATGGC
>CAVESB010000067.1:0-630 GCA_963618265.1 bacterium | reverse complement strand
GCTTGAGCAGCGCGAGACTGTAGCAAATATTTGTCGCGGTGCCGCCGGGACGGCGCGTCATTTCGTCAACAAGGAATGAAAGGCTGATTTTATCCAGCTTTTCGGGGATAATGTGATCCTTGAAATAGCCGGGGAATTTCATCAGATAGTCAAAGGCGACCGACCCGCTGCATACGATGGACATAGTATTCCTCCAAAAACTTTACTGATAATTTAATTATAACCCATGGCCGCTGTTTTTTGCGCCGCGAATCCCGCGGGTCTTCCACGCGGACGAGTCGCAACGGGGCGAAAAGTATTGCAGTCCGCAAGCCCAGAAATTTTTTTTGCCGGGATTCAAGGCAAGCTCAGTATTGTGAAGGAACCATTGATTGAACTTATATTCGCTTGTAAAGCAGATCTGCGCGATGTATGCCGGCGGTATAGGGAAGAAACTGAGCAGTTCCGTTCTTGGACTCGTGGGATAGAAACTCTCCAGGTTCAGCGTGTCCCGTTTCACATCATCCAGATCATTGAAGAGTGCCTTGAATTCTTTGATGCTCAGTCCTTCCGTCAAAACCATGTTGGGGGCGGGAGCGTGATTAATGAAATTCTCTGAATGATCCGGGAAAAAGCAGAATGGATAGTCAC
>CAVESB010000066.1:0-9714 GCA_963618265.1 bacterium | reverse complement strand
GACTGAACTCATTAAACCGTTTTTTTTTTTTTTGTCAAGAGGTGCGCAGAGATTAATGACAGATGTCACCCGCAAACAGCGGATCGGCATTACTTATTACCAATTGCCTGAGCGCGAATCACGAATCGCCGTTCACGCCTCCCGAACGGGGTATAATTCTTCCAAACAGCAAGGATGGAGAAGAGTAGGCCGACACGCGCGAACAGGGACGGGAAGTCAGGGACTGGAAGCTTTCCGACGCGGCGGCGGGTGAAGTTCGCTCCGGAGCTGCCCGGGGGAAACGCCGTGAGGCGCAGTAGTTCGGGACGTATGCCCGCGTTAAGGGTCAATGAGCGGGTCCGCGCAGGCGGATCAATCAGGGTGGTACCGCGGATTCTGTCCGTCCCTCGTTTCGGGACGGTTCTTTTTTTAAGCATCCCGAAACAAGTCAAATCACCGCCGCCGCAGCGCGGTTCGGCAGGCAATCAAAGCACGCATTGAGAAAAGGAAGGAATATGACAGATATTGATTTACAGGCAAAGCTGGAGGCTTTGACTTTGGAAGCTCTGGCAGAGCTGGAAGGCGCGAAGGATGAGAACGAGCTCCGTCAATGGCGCAAGAACCGTCTTGAGAACAGCTCCGCCCGGCAGGCTTTGGACAAGATGAAGGACGCTTCGGAGGAAGAGCGCCGCAAGCTTGAGGAAGCCGTCACTGCGGCGCACGGCAAACTGGAGGCGGCGTTCAATGCCCGTCTTGCCGAGCTGCGTGCCAAGGCGGAGGAAGCCGCACAGCATATCAATAAGGGCGAATGATCCCATCAAAAAGGAAGGAATATGGCAGAAAACGAATTACTCTCACAGCTTGAGGCTTTCACCCTGGCGGCGCTGAGCGAGCTGGAAGGCGCGTCTGATGAAAACACGCTGCAGCAGTGGCGAACCGCCCGGCTGGGCAAATCCTCCTTCGTGCAGCAGGTTTTCGGCAAGATGAAGGACGCCGCCAAGGAAGACCGTCCGAAAATCGGTCAGGCCGCGAACAAGGTTCGCAACGATCTGGAAGCGGCTTTTGAATCCCGCGCCGCCGAGATTCGCGAGAAGGCGCTGAACGCCGCTCTCGAACAGGAGAAGCTGGACATCACCCTCCCCGGCCGCCGTCCGACACCCGGCCGCCTGCATCCCGCTACGCAGAATATGCGTGAGATTCTGGATGTGCTTTCGCACATGGGTTTCCAGACCTTCCGCACGCCGGAAGTTGAGACGGATGAATTCAACTTTGAACTGCTGAACATCCCGCCCTATCATCCGGCGCGCGATATGCAGGACACTTTCTACACCACCGACCCGAATGTCGTGCTGCGCACCCACACCAGTCCGGGACAGGTTCACTCCATGCGCAAGTTCGCCCCGAACCCGGTGCGCGTCGCGCTGCCGGGCATGTGCTTCCGCTATGAGCAGATCAGCGCCCGCCACGAGATTCAGTTCAACCAGATCGAGCTGCTCGTCGTCGGGCATAGCATCACCTTCGGCGATGTCAAGGGCACGCTGGACGACTTCGCCCGCCGCATGTTCGGCGAGAACGTGCGCACCCGCTTCCGCCCGTCTTACTTCCCCTTCACCGAACCGTCCGCCGAAATGGATGTGGAATGTTTCCTCTGCGGCGGCAAGGGTTGCAGCATGTGCAAGAACTCCGGCTGGCTGGAGATTCTCGGCTGCGGCATGATCCACCCGACCGTCCTGAAGAACGGCGGCTACGACCCGAATGAGTTCTCCGGCTGGGCCGCGGGCATGGGTCCGGAACGTATCACCATCCTTCGCCACCACGTGGACGACATCCGCAATTTCTGGGGCAATGACATTCGATTCCTGGAGCAGTTCTGATGAATATTCCTCTTTCATGGTTAAAAGATTATGTTGATGTGAACCTCCCGCTGGAGGAGATCGCCCGCGTTCTGACCATGGCCGGTCTTGAAGTGGACGAGGTACAGCTCATCGGTCTCCCGGGACCGGATAACGACAGCCACGGTTTCAAGTTCACGGGGCTTTCCTGGCCGGCGGATAAATTCGTCGTGGCGGCGATCCATGAGGTCCGTCAGCACCCCGATGCCGACCGTCTGACCCTCTGTCAGCTGGATGACGGCACGGGCGAACATACGATCCTCACCGGCGCGCCGAACCTTTTCCCCTACATCGGCAAGGGACGTCTGGAAACCCCGATCAAGGTTGCTTATGTGCGTGAGGGCGGTGTGCTTTATGACGGTCACAAACCGGGTTGGGAACTGACCAAGATCAAAAAGACAAAGATCCGCGGCTTCGAGACGAACTCCATGGTCTGCTCCGCCAAGGAACTCGGCATCTGCGAAGAGCATGAGGGCATCCTCATTCTGCCCGACGATGCGCCGACAGGCATGCCGCTTGCCGATTACATGGGCGATGCGGTTTACGTGGTGGACATTCTGCCGAACATGATTCGCAACGCCAATATCCGCGGCGCCGCCCGCGAAGTCGCCGCGCAGCTGAACCTGCCGCTGAAGCCCGTTGCCTATGACTGGAAGCCGGAAGGCCCCTCCGTCAAGGGACAGGTCAAGATTGAGATTCGCGAACCCGAGCTGAATCCGCGCTTCGTCTCCGGTCTGGTCAGCGGCACGAAGGCGGTGAAGAGCCCGTTCGAGGTGCGTATGCGCCTGTATAAGGCCGGTATGCGCCCGATCAACGCCATCGTTGACGCCACCAACTACGTCATGCTGGATCTGGGGCTGCCGCTCCATTCCTTTGACTTTGACGCGCTGAAGAAGCGCGCGGACGGCAAGACCCCGACCATCATCACCCGCCGCGCCGAGAAGGGCGAGCACCTTGTCACCCTTGACAATGTTGAGCGGGAACTGAACGAGGACATGGTTCTCGTCACCGACACCGCCGGCATCCTGTCCGTCGCGGGCGTGATGGGCGGCGCAGAGACCGAAGTCGTCCCCGAATCCGAGAACATTCTGATTGAGTCCGCGGCATGGAACTTCATCAACGTGCGCAAGGCCGTGACGAAGCTGCGCCTGAACTCCGAAGCCGGCTACCGCAACTCCCGCGGTATTCATCCCGCGCTGGCGGAAGAAGCCTGCAAAATGTGCCTGTCCCTGATCCGTCAGTGGGGCGGCGGCACCATCGCGGCGGACCTCGTGGACAATTACGCCGCGCCGCGCATCGACCCGGTCAACGTGATCAGCTCCGAAGATGTGAAACGCTGTTTGGGCATTGACCTGAGCTTGGACGAGATCAGCCAGCTGCTGACCCGCCTTGAGTTCAAGTGTGAAAAAGACGGGGATAAGCTCTCCGTCACCTGCCCGCCGCACCGCCTTGACATCGGTGAGGGCGTTGTGGGACGCGCCGACATCATGGAAGAGATCGCCCGCGTCTACGGTTACGACAACATCCCCATGACCCGCATGAAGGACGAGCTCCCGCCCGCCTATACCGACCTTGCCATGAAACTGGAGAATGAGCTGAAAGACGTCCTCAGCTCCCTCGGAATGCAGGAAATCACCACCTACCGCATGACATCCGCCGAACGCGAAGCCCGTCTGACAGGCAAGGCGGAGGATGCCTATGTGACGATTGCCAACCCGATCTCACCGGACCGCAACGTCATGCGCCGCAATCTGACGGTTCAGGTCATGGAGATCCTTGAGCATAATATCCGTCTGTCCGACAGCCTGAAGCTGTACGAGATCGGCCCCGTCTTCATCCCGGTTGAGGGGCAGCAGCGTCCGCGAGAGGAAATGCACCTCGCCGCCGCCCTCTCCGGCAAGCAGTATAACGATTCCTGGGACACGCACAGCAACGCCAAACTGGATTTCTTCTCCATGAAGGGGATTGTTGAGGCAGTCATTGACGCCATGCACATCCCGTCCGTCAGCTTCAAAGCCGGCGAACGCAGCTGGCTGCATCCCGGCAAGACTGCCGAGATCTATGCCGGCGATGTCTGCGTCGGCGTGATGGGTGAGCTTCATCCGCGCGTCAAGGCGAACTTTGACCTGCTGAACGCGCCCGTCATCCTGCTGGACATTGACCTCGCCAAGCTCCTGCCGCTCTCCGAGCAGAACTATCCGACCCATGACATTTCCCCGTACCCGGCTGTCTATGAGGATCTCGCGATCGTGGTTGATGAGGAGCGAAGCGCGGAAGAGGTCTTAGCCGTGATCAAACAGGGCGGCGGGAAGATGCTCGCCAAGGCGGAGCTGTTCGACATCTTCCGCGGACCCGCTGTGGGCATCGGCAAGAAATCCCTGGCATACAGCCTGATGTATCAGTCCCCGGAGAAGACCCTGACGGACAAGGACGCAACGGCGATCCGCAGCAAGATCATCAAGCGTCTCGATCAGGTTCTCGGCGCGAAGATCAGAAGCTGAGTTAAAGCAGTGAGGCGTCCGATGCGGAAGAACTCCGCACATCGGACGCCTTTTTTGTACACGTTTCCTGCCGCCGCCCGTGCGCCGCAAACCGGAGGTGCATTTAAATCAGAAGCGTGCAGCGCGGTGTCCGCGCAGCACGCCTTCGTTCATTCTCAGCCGGCACTCTCCCGTGCCTTCAGCCGCTCCTGCATCTTCATCAGACGCGGGCGGTTGTAACGCTGCACGAGGATAAAGGGCAGATTGCCCAGGAAGAAATAAACCAGATACAGGAGAAATCCGCCGACACCGTCCCAGATATCCAGCATATACAGCCCCGCCACATTCAGCAGTCTGTGAACCGTCTCCGCAGTACAGGTTTCGCGGATCATGATCCCGACACTTTCAGCGTTGAGGACACCGGAAAGATTTTTCTTCGGCATGAAATTGCCCGCAACCTTGCTGACATCGGGAACCCGCGCCTGCCAGTCCTTGATATCCAGCTTCTCGTAAATCCGCCCGTCATCCTCCCATTCATAACTTCGATACGGGAAACGGTTCGGGTTGGGATCAGACTTTGAAATAATTCTCCCAATCGGGAACGCCAGCAAGCCCAACGCCGCCATATAGAGCACACAACAGACAAATTTCATCACTGATTTACCTCTGTTTCTTATTTTAAGCGTGATTTGCGATTCGTGTGAAAGAAAGTTATAAGAAATATATTAGAAACAGCGCGTCTTCAGGGAATAAGAATCTCCCCGTTTCTGCACGAAATTCGGGTAAAATACCCCTATGAAGACTGAATTCCGTAAACCCTGCGCCGCCTTTTACCTCCTGTTGTTTTTACTGCTGCTCATTCTCTGCACCCGCTTCCCGTATGTGTCTGACGACTGGTATTGGGGTTCAACGGATGACATCATGAGCGTCTTCAATTACGACAACGGACGCTATCTGGGGAACTTCCTCGGCATGGTTGCGGCGCATCATGCGGCTTTCCGCTGCCTTTACGGCGCGGGTGTTCTGACGGCAATCGCCGCCCTGTGCGTATCTCTTTCAGGGAAGAACGCGGGCGTTCATACGGAAATCCTTCTCGGATGCAGCGCCGCGATTCTGATGCTCAGCGTCTCCCGCAATACCTTCCGTCAAACCGCCGCCTGGTCTTCCGCATTCATGATTTACGGCACTGCAACACTGCTGCTTCTCACGGCGTACAAGCTGCTTCGTTCGCGCTCACGCGGGAAGGTCAATGCGCTCTTTTTCATCCTGCCTTTTGCCGCAGCTTTCTGCGTTGAGAACGTCACGATCGGGAACCTGCTCTTCATCAGCGCATGGATTCTTTACGGCTTGGTCCGCGGACGCAAACCCTCAGCCAACGAATGGCTTTACTTCGCCGGAGCGTTGGCAGGCCTGGCGGTGATGTTTTCCCATGCCGGATACGCCGCGATTTTTGCGGGCACATCCGCTGACACGGCACGGAAGGCGGAGACTTCTTCACTCGGCGCGATGATCTCAACCGCGCTCGCGACGCTGAAAGATCCCATGGCGCATTTGTTCCTTGGGGAGAATCTCGTTCTGACGGTCTTCCTGACGCTCAACCTGGGCGGTCTGCTGCTCTTCTGCCTACCCGGCGGGAAACGCAAATATATCATGCTCCTGTCTTACGCCTGGATCCTCGGGACGACGCTCATGCTGATCATCTCAAAAGCTGAGCCGGGATGGCTTCCCGATCTTGAACTTGTACGCACCCTGTCGGCGGTTCTCATTTTCGGGTATCTGTTTCTGATCCCGCTGCTGACGTTATGTTCCGCGATGACGGGAGAGGAGAAAGAAGGCGTGATTTCGCTTTGGCTGTGCGCCGCCTGCCTCGCCCTGCCGCTCCCGGTTGCCAAGCCGCTCACCGCCCGCACATTCTATCCCATCTTCAGCCTGCTGATGACCCTTGCCGTGCATCTTTTCGCACGGAATCTCGCCTGTCTACGCGAAGCCGCGCCGTCACTGTGTCTCCGCGCCCGCGGGAGCGTGCTTTGCATGGCGGCGCTGACGCTCTTCGTCTGCTGGGGACATTGGTTCGGGGTGTACAGCATCATTCATCATTATGACGTTGAAGCGCTGAAATTCGTGCGGACGCAGGAGGAGCAGGGCATTTGGCCCGCGCTGCTGCCCCGCCTCCCCTATGAGGATTACCTGATTGTCTCGTATCCGTCCACGAATTTCTGGATGGAGTGTTATCAGCGGTTTAATGAGATCAATCTTGATCTCAAGCTCAATGTCTGTTCATTTGCTGAATGGATGGAGATGAACGGGAAAACGGGCGGGCTGTTTTGAGGCAATCGTAATCAGCCAACAGGCAATGAGCAATTACTCACTCTCTCGCATCTTCCGCAGATAATCCAGCATAAAGCCCTCATGCGGAAGGGCGAAGTTGCCGGTGACGGATTCCCCCTCCGCGACATCGCTCACAACGACAGACCCCAGCGTCACGCGGGCATTGCTCCCGACCCTGACCTCACTGGAAACCGTCGCGTTCGGACCGATCCAGACGTCATCACACACTTCGGCGGACCCCGCCACGCAGGCGGACGCGGCGATCAGGTTGCGCTTCCCGATATGCGAACCATGCGCGATATGAACCAAGGATTCGATCTTAGTGTCGTCCCCGATCCGTGTCTCATGCCACGGAAAAAGGGAGCGGGAGACATTGACGTTATATTGAATCTCGACCCTGTCGCCGATTACCAAACCACCGACATGCTCCACGCCGAGCATCCCGTCCTCCCCGAGGCGGATAAACTCCAATCCGCTGCCGCCGAGAACCGAACCCGCGCCGATCCGACAGTCTTCGCCGATCTTCGTATGCCCGAAAATGACGGCGTTCGGTCCGATAACGGTACGATCGCCGATTTCCACATCCTTGTCATCAACGACAGCCCGCGGGTCAATCCGACAATCCGCGCCGAAGATTGTCGGATTCGATTTTCCAACATAGCGTTCCCGCAGCGGGATTGTGCACAGACGGTTATGCAGCTCGAAAAAGTCCCGGCGCAGATCCGCCGCGGCGATAATCCCGAGTGTCGGCGCGGTCTCCGCCGCCGTTTGCGCGAAAACTTCGGGAACCATCACGCAACTGACGTCGGAATTCCTCAACGCGGATTTCAGAAACTTCATGTTCCCGCAGAATGTCAAAATCGGCATTCCGGCGTCCGCACCGCACAGACCCAAGGACGCGAATTCCCCGTCACGGACAAGGCGAAGCGTTTCGGATGAGATTTCTTTAATGGAAAACATAATACCTCTTCAGTCGGCGTGTTGCGCGATGACCCGCAGGAAATCCCGCGCGCCCATAGAACCGCCTTCATTTACGAACCGACGGAGCATCGGGAAGTCGTGGTAATACGCCTTCGCCCGATTGTAACGATCCATGGATTCCGTGTTTAGGTAGAGATGAATCGGGTGAAAATTAAAAACCTTCAACCCGTTCGAAGCAAGATGTGCTTCCGGGGAAGCGGCACCGTCTTCCAACGCCCAAGCATCATCCTCATAGAAATAAGGAATCCGCATGATGCCGCTGAAATGGCGGAAAGTCTTGAGTGAAATACCGGAAGAAAAGGGGATAAAAAGGTTGTAATCCGCCTCGAAACCCAGCGCCCTCGCCGTCATCAGAATCGGAGTTGCGTCAATAATTGCATGACAGCGGATGACCTTCGCCTCCGGCACGATTTTCATCAAGTCCTCAATCGTCTCACGGTAACTCTTTGCGGAACACCCGCCGAGGTGCGGCAGGAAGTTCGGATGAATGCCCAGCGTAAAGAGCGGATCCTCCCGCAGGCGGTAAAGCATCGGCGTATCATGCGTCACGAACATCGTAACCGGGATATTGAGACTGTCCACCAGGTCAATTGTATCCGCCAGCACGTCGTCGCACGCCCAATCCATATCCATCGTCACGGAGAAGTTCATGCCGCCAGCTCCATAAAAGTCTCATCCAGACCGCGCATGATAATCCCTTCTTTATAGGGGAAATGCGGCTCAATCTGCTCCCCCAGCAGGTACTTGCGGATCATGATATCCGGCTCATTGTAGCCCACCATGGCACGGAAAGAAGACGTGCCCGAATAACGCGGGTTGATCTCAAAGACGTATGCCTTGCCGTCCACGAAGCGCAGCTGAATATTGACCGCACTGCGGCAGCCCAGTTCAAGGGCAATCCGTTCGCATTGGGACGTGACCTCCGGGAAGCGTCCGATCTGTCCCTGAGAAATGCCGTTGGAGAGCACCAGCATCTCCCCCGTGTAGCGGGAGCGGATCTTCAGGCGGTTCGAGAGAGCAGTCAGAATGTTCTTCCTGACCGCGATGGAGTTGATGAGCCTGCCCTCCATGTCGTTCAGCACGCCGACCGTGTACTCACATTCCGCGTTGCCGACATATTCCTGTACGATAAATTCATCATAAATATGCAGCATCCAGGCACCGAAGAGACGCAGCTCCTCCGCGTCCTGGGCAATGTAGGCATTGGCTGACCCGCCCCCGCCGACAGACGGCTTGATCACGAGCGGGAAGCTGTCCACCGATTCCAGATCCGCCTCACAGCGGATCGTCTTTGACTGCGGATGGGCGAAGCCGTGCGCGTCCAGCCATGCCATGGTCTTCGACTTGTCCATGCAGGTGTCAATGACGGATTTCGGGTTGATAGGCAGGAAAATGCCCTGCGCCCGGATCTCATCCTGCGCCGCGGCGACCTTTCTCAACTCCGGCTCCGAGCCGGTGAACAGCGCCTGAACGCCTTCCTCTTTACAGACCCTGATCAGCGTCTCGATATAATCCGGAGCGGATGCCGGCGGCAGAATTCGCCTGCTGTCAACCAGGTATAAGCCTTTGGAAACCGGGGTGATGTCCGCCCCGATGAGATAGTATTTGTTTTCAGCCAGACGCAGTGCCTTGACCAGCTGTTCGCCGTTCCCGCCGCCCCCGACGCCTGTTACCATAACGCGGATCTGTTCCATAAGTCCCTCAATGTGCCTAAGTTTTCAGTATGAGTATATCACAAGAGAGCGGCGTGAGCGAATTTGCATAAAAGGCGGTCTGCGCATATTGATGGGGGGGTAATGGACAAAGTAAATGCAACGTCAATGAATAAAACAATGCTGTATGCTGTTGCATTTACCCTTACAAAAGCCACCTGCATTGGCTGTTTTTATCAGCAAGGAATAATCCGGAATAAACTGTAATTACGCATTAAGAATCATCTGTCATCCCGCATTGGCGGAACCCCTCCAACCCACCCCACGAGACAATGAGCAATGATGCCCACTGTCGCGAAGCGTCCATAACGCCTTCTCCTTGTAGGAGAAGGGGGACCGCGT
>CAVESB010000065.1:0-9890 GCA_963618265.1 bacterium | reverse complement strand
CGACAACTTCATCCGCGTATGGACCCCACAACTCTTTGATCTTCTCCGCTGCCGGCGTTTCGTAACCGGAAACGCCGGGCAACGCGCAGAGGGTCGATATAACATCCTTTACATTATGAATATCGTTCATGTGTTGTACCTCGATTGCTTATTGTATCAGAGAATCAACTCATTTTTAACGGCTTGAATCAAATGCTCCGCATTTAATCCGGAAATAAGATAGCACGGCGCGTTGAGATGTTTGGCAAGGCGGTTGGCTTTGCCGTCACCGAATGTCATCTCATCGGAATTGATTACCATGCACTTGTATCCGCCGGCTGCGATATGCTCCGCCGCTTCTTCGGCTTCCTCCATGGGATCGCCGCCGAAAGACGATATATTGCCGTCGCAATCGGAAAGCAGGATCATCATGATATTCTCCGGAGAATATTTCGCTGTGTATTGATGCATGATTCGATCCGCTGCGACTAACCCCGCTGAGAGCGGCGTTTTTCCGCCCACTTGAAGATTCTTCATGGATCGTTCTGCAAGCTGCACGGAATGTGTCGGCGGGATAATGACCGAGGCTTCATCTTTTTTAAACACGACCAGGCAGACATCGTCCCGAAATTGATATGCTTTGGTGAGGATTGTTTTGATAGCTTGCTTGGTTGCTGTCATGCGCTGCATCACCGCCATGGACCAAGAAAGATCGACAACAAACACGATCAGGGAGCCTTTCTTTTCGGTTCGGATTTTTTTCATGATGTCGGAAGGCTCCAATAGCAATACACGCCGCGGCGAGCCGCTCATCTGCTGACGGGTGCGTTGATGAAGAGCGGCTTGACGCAGCGTGGCATCTAATGCGATGTCCGTATAATCTTTAACCGCAGGGATGGCGTTCAGATAAAATCCATGTCCTGTTTCACTGACAGAGGCTCGTCGCTTCCCGCGGCGTGTGTGTTTTGCGTTTGGGGCAGCTTCATAAAGAGGGAAAGTGAAATCATCTTCGACAATGCGTGCCGCATCCCACCAAAACGCCTGGTTTGAGTTAAAGATCTTTTCGGCGAACACTGTTTGTGTGTCGGAAGCCGAAATCGCTCCGAGAGCGTAATTCAGCTCAGCAGTTTTTTTTTATCGTCCCCTTCTTCCGTCCCAACTTCCTCCGGCGCGACAGGATTCGTGGAATGTTGATCGAGGATCGAAGCGATTTTGTTTTTGATCTCCTCCGAACCGATACTGCTGTTTAAAGTATGGTCTGCAACAAGGCGGTGCGGAACCGCAAGCTCCGCCGCAATGGAAATGTCTTCCGCGGTCAGGTATTGCCGACCGGTGAAAGCCGCATTTGCTTTCGCTGTCTTCAGAACCACCAGATCGGCGCGGTGTCCCTCAAGACCGAAATTGACGGTCAGGTCAGCAATGGCGTTCAAATCCTCCTTTGTATATCTGATGGAATTCAGACGTTTTTGGGCAGAAATGATTCTCGCGCAGAGTTCGGTTTCTCCGGCGGCGAAAGTTTCGCTGAACGCTTCCGGGTTTTCCTCAAAGGCGATACAGCGTTCCATAATCGCGACGCGCTCGGCCGGATCAGTGCTTCCGCTGACCTTGACGGAATGTGCGAAGCGATCCAACAGCTGCGGACGAAGCTCGCCTTCCTCAGGGTTCATGGTGCCGATGATAATGAACTTGGCGGGGTGGGAGAAGGATATTCCTTCGCGCTCCACAATGTTCACGCCCATGGCCGCCGCATCAAGCAACGTGTCGACAATATGATCATCCAGCAGGTTGATTTCATCGACATAAAGGAAGCCGCGGTTAGCGGAAGCGAAGATCCCGGGTTCAAAATGTTTTTTTCCATCGGTCAAGGCCTTCTCAAAGTCAATCGTACCGACGAGACGGTCTTCCGTAGCGGAAACGGGCAAATCAATGAAGGGTGTGGCGCGGTTGGTAAAGGGAATATCTGTTTCGCTTCCGTATTTTGAATGACATTCTTCACAACGGTGGGCGGGATCCATGGGATCGCAGCCGAATCGGCAGCCTTGAATGACCTTCTGCTCCGGAAGCAGTTTCGCGAGAGCTCGGGCGGCGGTTGATTTCGCCGTTCCTCTTTCGCCCATAATCAATACGCCGCCGATCCGCGGATCAACCGCGTTCAAAATCAATGCACGCTTCATCTTTTCCTGCCCGACAATGGCAGTAAACGGGAATAAATATCGCTTCATGAGATGTATTATAACCGTATCGTTCCCGTTTGTACAAACGGAAGAAAAAAACGCCCGGTAAGGGGCGTTGGCTCAGTTTCTCGGGAGAGTGACCGTGATTTCAGTTCCCGAACCCGGGATGCTGTTCAGGGAAACGGTGCCTTTGTGATACAGAACCGCGTGCTTGACAATGGACAAGCCGAGACCGGTTCCCCCGGCCGTTTTACAGCGGCTTTTGTCGGAGCGGTAGAAACGTTCAAAGACATGCGCCTGATCTGCAAGAGGAATACCGATTCCTGTATCCCGCACGGTAATGACCGCTTTATCGTCGCCGTTTTGAATCTTGATCTCGACAGAGCCGCCATCCTTGTTGTATTTAATGGCGTTGTCCGTGAGGTCGTAAATGATCTCATAAAGCAACCGTCGGACGCCTGTTACGGATGCGGAGCTTCCGCTCACGGTCAGGGTAACATTTTTCGCCTCTGCTGCACTTTGAAGGGATTTCGCGGATTCCTGCGCGAGGTCATACAGATCGCAAGTCTCTGTGTCCATCGGTGCGCCCTCGTCCAGCTTGGAAAGGCGGATGAGGTCAGAAATTAAAGCTGTAAGGCGTTCGGCTTCTTTATGAATGTGAGATATGAAGCGAGGAATATCTTCCGCTTGAACCATACCGTTTTCCAACAGTTCAGTGCTGCCGATGATTCCCTGTAAAGGTGTCTTCAATTCATGTGATACATTCGCGGTGAACTCACGGCGGGCGGCTTCGGCATCGACCCGAGCGGTGATGTCAAAAATCAGAAGGACGATACCCGCCGGTTTTTCGGCGTTGCGAATGAGCGCGGCATCAAGCTGGTAGGTCATGCCCGTGCGGGTAAAGCGGATCTCACTGTGACCTTCGCTCTCGGCAGTACGGATCGCGGTGCTGATTTCATGGTCGCGTTCCACGGTCAGAAAATCTTTCCCGACGACATCGGAATTCGTTCGGAAAATCCGCGCTGCGGCCGGATTCATGCTCAAAATCTTGCCGTTGTTATCCAAAAGGATCAGTCCCTCGTACATGCCGTTCGTGATCTGGTTAAACTCATCGGTTCGGCGCTTGAGTTCATTCAGCTGCTCGTTAATCTGATCCTGCTGCTTTGAAATACGGCGCAGCAGCGGGGAAAGCTCTTCATAAATATCATTGTCAAGCGGATGTTCCAAGTCAAGGTCGTTCATCGGCTTTACGATGCTTGCTGACAGAGATCCGGCAAGGAGAAACGACACAATGGCAAGGAGAATAAGGAGCAGTATACCGGGAAAAGCCAGACGCTGAATAAAGGTAAGCGCGGCGGCGCGGTCTGATGAGACGCGCAGCACTGTCCCGTCTTTGAGGCGACCGGCATAGTTCACTGTCTCCTCAAGCATGGTTCCGCTGTATCGTACGCTCATGCCGGTGCCGAATTCAAGCGCTTCACGAACCTCTTGACGGTCCGCGTGGTTTTCCATTTCCTGTTCGTTTGCCTGCGTATCGTAAAGAACGGTGCCATCTGCGGCAATCCATGTGACACGCACGCTGTCGGAATCCAATTCTTTCAGGAAAGTTTCGCCCTCTATGGAAACACCCGCCGCGGCGAGTGCGAACTCGTCCTTGAGTTGCTGTTCCTGAATATTCGTATAATAGTTATACAGCGTAATCATTGCGACAGCGGCGCCGAGAAACATGATGATCACGCCGGAAAGTAAAATTGCGGAATAGATTTTTCTTTTCATTCTTCAGCCTTCATTCGATAACCGATACCCCGTACTGTTTCGATCAATTCGCCCGAGCCGCCCAGCTTTTGGCGTAATGTTTTGATATGCATATCAATTGTTCGGCTCTCACCGATGAAATCCGTACCCCAAATCTCCTCCATCAGCGTTTCACGCGGAAACGCGATGCCGGGATGGCGCATAAACAGATGCAGCAGATCAAATTCTTTTGCAGTCAACGCCACCGGGGTTCCGTCTACCGCAACAGTATGCGCGGCGGTGTTCATAATAATTGAGCCATGTCGAAGCGCCGCATTGGGATTCAACGGTTTGCAGCGGCGCAGGACGGCTTTAACCGTTGAGATCAGTTCCATCACGCCGAACGGCTTCACAAGGTAGTAATCCGCGCCCAAGTCAAGACCGTTGACACGGTCGAACTCTTTTCCTCTGGCTGTCGTTATAATAACCGGGATGTCCTTTTGTGTAGCGGATGAGCGCATTCCGCGGAGAAGCTCCATACCGTCAACACCGGGAAGCATGAGATCCAGCAAGACCAATTCCGGCTGTTCCTTCTGCAGCGCGGCGCGGAAGCTTTCACCGTCCTGAAATCCGCGAGCTTCGAAACCGACGGATCGGAGAGCGTATACCTCAATATCGCGGATGCTGTCATCGTCCTCGACACACCAAATCATTTATCCCTCCTTATGGACACCCGTTATCGAGAAAATAACCCATTCTGCGATGTTTACCGCGTGGTCGCCGATGCGTTCCAGATATTTCGCTATCATCAGCAGATCAAGAACATATTCGCCGTCATCAGGGGCAGCGGCGATACGTTCAATCAGGCGGTTCTTGATCTGGCTGAAATAGTCATCAACGACATCATCTTCCTGAATTACATTCTCTGCTGAAATTATATCTTTTTTTACATAGGCGGTGACGCTTTTTGCGACCATGGAGCCCGCGGCGTTTGCCATCCCTTTGATAAGCGGCCCACATTCCTCTTGACGTCCATGCAGGAAGCCGATGATCTCGGCAATGTCTTCCGCTTGGTCGCCGATGCGTTCCATGTCTGTGATCATCTTGAGCGCCGCGGAAATCTGCCGCAAGTCGCGGGCTACCGGCTGCTGATGAAGCAGCAGCTTCAGGCACATGGATTCAATTTCGCTCTCGGCCTGGTCGATTTCCTGTGCTAAGGGAGCGATGCGTTTGGAAATGTCGGGGTCATCCGTAAAAAGGGCATTGGTCACGGTGCCGATAATTTCCTCGCACATGGCTCCCATATCAATCAATTCCTGATTCAGTTTTCCAAGCTGTTCGTCGAATCTGTTTCTCATTTTTTATCCGAACCTTCCTGTGATGTAATCTTCTGTACGTTTTTCCTTCGGTGTGGAGAAAATATCGTCGGTCTTGCCGTATTCGACCAGATCTCCAAGCAGGAAGAACGCGGTGTTATCCGAAATTCTGGCAGCCTGCTGCATGTTGTGCGTTACCATAACAATGGTGTACTTTTGACGCAATTCCATAACCAGATCCTCAATTTTCGAGGTCGAAATCGGGTCCAGAGCACTTGTCGGTTCATCCATGAGAAGCACATCGGGTTCAACCGCGAGTGCGCGGGCGATACAAATTCGCTGCTGCTGCCCACCCGAAAGACCGAGAGCGTTTTTCTTCAGCCGATCCTTGACCTCGTCCCAAATCGCGGCGCCGCGAAGGGATCTTTCGACGATCTCATCCAGCCTGGCGTGGTTTCTTTCCCCATGTGTGCGCGGTCCATAGGCAATGTTATCATAAATGGACATCGGAAAAGGATTCGGCTTTTGAAATACCATGCCGATATGCTTCCGCAGTTCATTGACATCTGTCTTTGCTGAATAGATATCAAGATCTCGATAACAGACCTTGCCGGAAATTTTGACCGAGGGAATGAGGTCATTCATGCGGTTCAAAGTTTTCAGAAAAGTGGACTTACCGCAGCCTGACGGACCGATAAAGGCTGTGATATTATTTTCGGGAATGTCAATGCTGATATCATTCAGCGCTTGATGTTCCCCGTACCATAAACACAGGTTTTTCGCGGAAATGATCGGAGTCATTATTCCTTCTTTCTTTTATATTTCGCAGTAACGAGTTCTGCAGACAGGTTGATAATCAGCGTCAGAACCATGAGGATCGCGGCAATCGCAAAGGCAATTTCAAACTCTCCTTCTTCTTTCGCATAGACATACAACGCTACTGAAAGTGTAGATCCCGCGCTGCCGAGAGCGCTGAAATAATCGTTGACCGTATGCGCGAAACCTGCGGTGAAGAGCAACGCGGCGGATTCGCCTACGACACGTCCGACTGTAAGAAGGCATCCCGTAACAACGCCGTCAACGCATCCCGGCAGAACGACTGTGCGAATGACGCGCCATTTGCCCGCGCCGAGTCCAAACGCGCCTTCACGGTAGCTTTGCGGCACTGTTTTCAGGCTTTCCTGCGTCGTTCTCATGATCGTCGGCAGATTCATAATGGAAAGCGTCAAAGCTCCGGCAAGAATGGATGTGTTCAGATGGAGAACCTGACAAAAGAACAGCATACCGACAAGCCCGTATATGATGGATGGAATGCCGGACAGAGTTTCTGCGGCGTATTCAATCACAGCGGCAAGTTTTTGATTGGATGCGTATTCATTCAGGTAAACCGCCGCCCCGACACCGATTGGGATGACAATGATCACCGTGGTGATGACCATGTAAACCGTGTTCAAAATATCCGGCAGAATGCCGATACGGTTGCGAAGATATGACGGGGCAGTGCTGAGCAGTTCCCAGGTGATGTTCGGGACGCCGTTTGCAAGCACGTACACAATAAGGAACAGTGTCAAGGCGCAGGTGATCCCGGTGCAAAGGAACATTAAAAATTTCAAAACGGCATCGGAGATTTTCCGTTGTTTGGAAATTGATTTCATTGCTCGGAACGTCCTTTCAGAAAAAAGTTCAACGCGGCATTGATGAGCATAATGAAAAGATAGAGGACGAGCGCGATCGAGAACAAAGCCTGCTGCTGAAGGCCGGATGAATAAGACATTTCACTCGCGACAGCGGTTGTCAGGAAGCGCACACTTTGGAAAAGGGAAGGCATGTTCGCCGCATTGCCGGAGACCATCATTACAGCCATAGCTTCACCGACAGCGCGTCCGACACCGAGAACCGCCGCGCTCGCTATCCCGCTGCGGGCTGCCGGAACCGTAACGCGAAACAGGGTCTCAACTTTGGTAGCTCCCAATGCGAGTGAGGCATCCTCATATTCCTGCGGAACAGCTTCAAGTGCGGTAATAGAAACGTTGATAATGGACGGAAGAATCATCACGGACAGCACAATCATGGCGGCCAGCAGACCTGCTCCGTCCGGTATGTTGAAAAGCTTTCTGATTCCCGGGACAAGGACGATCATACCGACAAGACCGTAAACAACGGAAGGAATGCCCGCCAGCATGGCGACAGCGGTACGCGCAATATCACGGACGGCTGTCGGAGCAATCTTGGCGAGGAAGATTGCGGTCAACAATCCGATTGGAAGTCCGATCAGCATAGCGCCCGCGGTTCCGTAAACGCTTGTCAGAATGAACGGCAGGATACCGAATTTCGGGTCCGCGGCTGTTGACGCCCAAACCTTACCGAAGAGAAATTTCCCTAACCCAATGGTGCGGATTGCCGGGATTCCGGATATCACAAGGTAGACTGTGATCAACAGAACACAGCCTACCGTGATTAATCCCAGGACAAGGAACACTCCGTGGACAAAATTTTCAATGTGTTTCTGATTCCTGTTCATAAGATTCGATTTGATATTTATTTCGCGGCAACGGCACCGGCAGCGGAGATAATTTCGGCGGCTTCATCGGAGAAGGCGTAGTCGAAGAATTTCTGTGCAGCTTCGGAAAGTGCCGTGTCGGTTCTTGTGATCAGCATGAACGGGCGCTGGATGGCGTAGCTGCCGTCAATGATGCTTTCTTCGGAAGGTTCGACACCGTTGACACGGACAACCTTGACCGTTTTCTTCACAGCGGCGAGGGAAGAGTAACCGATTGCGTTCGGGTTCTGAGCGACAGTGGTGATGACATCACCGGTTGAGGTCAGTTCCTGACGATATACGCACTTGTCGGCGGTATCGGTAATGGATTCAAACCCATCACGGGTGCCGGAGCCGGCTTCACGTCCGATGAGGACGATTTCAGAGTCGTTTCCGCCGAGATCTTTCCAGTTGGTAATTTCGCCGGTGTAAATCGCGGCAATCTGTTCAAGAGTCAGATCTTCGATCGGGTTTTCGGGGTTGATGATGATTGCGATACCATCATAAGCGAGGACGGTCTCAGTAAGTCCTTCTTCTTTTTCTGTATCTTTCAAGGCGCGGCTGGAGAGACCGATGTCGCAACGGCCTTCGCTGACGGCGCGGATGCCGGAACCGGAACCGGTCGGGTTATAAGTGAAGTTGATGTCGGCATTCGCTTCGGAGAAGGCTTCACCCAAAGCACCGATCACTTTTTCCATGGAGGTGGAACCATCGGTGGAGACGGTTTCAGCGGCAAATACGGCGGTCGCGGAGAAGGCGAGAATCATTACACAAATTACTGCAAAAATCTTTTTCATCTTTATTTTCCTTTCACTTATTAGAATAGGCCGCGAATGTAAAATAAAAAAGCCACATCATGTAAAATGAAAGTAAAATCAGATTTCATTTCGATTGACTGATAACAGGAACTGTAAAGCCGGAACGACAACACGTTCCGGCTTTCATATTGGTAGAATTGTTTGTAAAAGGCTTACTTGATCACTTTCAAAGCCTTGCGGTCAATGGTAAGCGCCACAAAGATCAGGAAGATTACGCCTTTGATCAACTGCTGCATCGCGGACTCATAACCCATCATGACCAGACCGTTGTTGAGAACGGTGTACATCAGGGTACCGACGATCACGTTGGAGAAACGAACTTTGGCACCGCCGGTAATCGGCAGACCGCCCAGCACGAGCGAGATCAGGATCTGGGTTTCCAACTGATTTCCGGCTGTAGCGGTGATGGAGCCGACCTTAATTACATTGACGAAAGCTGCCAGTCCTGTCAAAGCACCTGCCGCGACAAAGACCATGAATTTCACCAGATCCACACGAACTCCGGAAAAGCGGGCAGCGGTTTCACCTGAACCGACAGCCTTGACGTCATTACCGATGCGTGTGAAAGCAAAGAGGAACCAGGCAATCGCGAGAACCGCAACGGTGATGGAGATTTTCAACGTGTTATTATCCATTGCTTTGATAGCGGAACTGGCGGGAACGGCTGTTTCCGTAGTCATATAAGCACATACCCCGCGGAAAAGGTACATGGTACAAATGGTGACGATAAAGCTGGGCAGCTTGAACTTCACATGGAAGAAGCCGTTGATTGCGCCAATCGCAGCACCGGTGAGGATGCCGCCGATAATGGCAAGAGGGATGCTCTTGAAGGAGAGCATACTGACAACAATAGAAGCAACACCGAGCGTCGAACCTTCTGTGAAATCGATGGATCCAAGCGTCATAATGAAGAAGACGCCGGTTGCGACAATGGCGGGGTAGTAAACCTGAGAAAGCAGCAAACGAATGCGTTTGGGCGTCAGGATCTTCCCGTCGGTGAGGATATTCATTACGACGACGATGATAATCAGCCCGATAAATGGCAGAAGAGCTTTGAAGCGATCACTTTTCAGGAACGCTTTGATCCCGGATTTTTTATTGTTTTTTGCTTTGATATTTTCCATTTTTCCGCTCCTTAAACCATTTTCGCGATCAGGTCGTTTTCATTCAGCGTCTCACTGCGGAAAAACTCGCCGTTGATTATGCCGTCTTTCATGATGAAAATGCGGTCGGACATCCCCAGCAGTTCCGGGATTTCTTCAGAGATCATGATGATGGACTTGCCCTGTTCCTTCAGCTCCTGCATCAGCGCATAGATCGCCTGCTTGAC
>CAVESB010000064.1:0-9913 GCA_963618265.1 bacterium | reverse complement strand
CAATATCACTATCGCATGATATTATGAAAAAAAAACTGTATAATATTTCCATTATTGCCGTTTTAAGACGACTAAATGGGAACGGGTGGATGCGGTCGCGTCCCGAATTGATTCCCAACGAAGAGGAGATGCTTATGTTCCAATACATCTTAAAGCGTTTTGGCGCAGCAATACTGACGCTGCTGATCATTATGACCATCACGTTCTATCTGATGAACGCGATCCCGGGCAGCCCTTTTTTGACAGAAAAGTCAACCCCGGAAATGATTGAGCTCGCGAACAAAAAGTATGGACTTGACAAACCGCTTTATATTCAACTGAAGAATTACATCGTGAATTATCTGCACGGCGACCTCGGTACCTCACTGAAGATGCAACAGGATACGCCGGTGCGGGATATTATCTTCAATCAAGGGAAATTTACGCTCTCCTGTAAACTCGGCGCTTCCGCGCTGGTGCTCGCGATCCTGCTCGGTATTCCGATCGGATGCATCGCGGCATATAACCGCGGCTCGGCACTGGACGGATTCCTGCGGGTGATTTCAACGATCGGTGTTGCGATCCCGACCTTTGTCCTTGCGACCATGCTTTTGGTGATTTTCGCCGTGAAACTCGGCTGGCTTCCGACGAAGAGCGACAGCCTGACGAGCTTCAAGAGCTATATCATGCCGGTGTTCAGTATGTCGTTTTATTATATGTGCTACATTGCGAAGCTGACACGTACCAGCATGCTGGACGCGATCAACCAGGATTACATCCGTACCGCCCGCGCGAAGGGCGTTGACACCAGAACGATTGTCCTGAAGCACGCACTGCGCAACTCCCTGATTCCGGTTATCACTTACCTCGGCCCTGTCACGGCGGGTATTATTACCGGCTCCTTTGTTGTTGAGTCCACCTTCAGCATTCCCGGCCTCGGCAAGTATTTCGTGCAGTGCGTGATGAGCCGCGACTATCCGGTCATTATGGCGACCACGATCGTGCTTTCCGCTCTGGTGATCTTTATGAATCTGATTGTGGATATCGCTTATAAGATCGTCGATCCGCGCATTACCCTGACTTCGCAGGAGGAATGATATGACAGAAAAGATAATGAGTCCTTTCATGGTTGACCCCACTGCGGTAATGAATGCGTACGGCTTGACGGATGCCGACTTCGCTCCCGCTGCGGATGAAGAAAAAGTCAACATGGTGGAGAAGCGCAAGAGCGTTTCCTACTGGCAGGATGCTTGGCGCCGTTTCCGCGGCAACACCGTTTCGATGGTTGCGCTTTTTGTCTTCATTCTTTGCCTGGTTTTCGCTTTCCTCGGCCCGAAATTTACGGTCTACGATTATGAAGCCCAGTACCGCTCTTCTCAAAAGCTCGCCCCGATGGAATACTCCGAGGACGAGCAGATGATTCGCAATCTTGAACCGTATGCCGAACGTTTGTGGGCAACTGCGCTGCAGCCCGGCTCCCTTACTTCACTGGCTAAGGGTGACTACTATATCAATTACAAAGGCAAAACCTATGCTTTCAGCTTCGAAAAAAAGCTGAAAAAATCCGCTGTTTTACTGAATCCGGATGCCGAGAACCCTTTGATCACTGTTAAAGAAGAAGACATCACCGCTGACGGCTATTCCGATTTTACGGTGATTGAATATACCGATACGCCGGCTGAAGGCGCGACGGAGCTGAAGATGGCCAAGGGTGTTTCCCCGCACGTCTTCGGCACGGATTCCGTCGGCCGCGACCTGATGGCGCGCACGATGTACGGCGCCCGTGTTTCCATTATTATCGGTATTTCCGCTGCAATTATTGTTTTGATCATCGGATCTATTTACGGTGCTGTTTCGGGAATCTTCGGCGGTGCGGTGGACTTCATTATGATGCGTCTTGTCGAGTTGATCTACTCCATTCCGGAAGTTCTGATCGTCCTTTTACTGCAAGTCGTTTTGAAGGATCCGCTGCAGAAGTGGTTCGATGCCGGTACGACTGCGCTGGCCCGTTCCATGAGTGATCTCGGCACCGGTATCGTCAGTATTCTGATTACCTTCGGTCTCCTTTACTGGGTCACCATGGCGCGTATTGTCCGCGGGCAGGTGCTGCAGCTGCGCAAGCAGGAATACATTATGGCGACCGAGGCTCTCGGCGCTTCCAAATGGCGCATCATCAAGCGTCATCTGCTCCCGAACTGCGTCGGTGCGCTGGTCATCACGACTTGTCTGCAGATCCCGTCTGCGATTTTCCTTGAATCGTTTCTTTCTTTCCTTGGTTTGGGCGTATCCGCTCCGATGGCGAGCCTTGGCTCCCTCTGCTCCGACGCGCTTCAGACGATTTCCCTGTATCCGTATCGTCTGGTCTATCCGGCGATCACGCTGACCATTATCGTTCTGTCCCTGAACCTGGTCGGCGACGGACTGCGCGATGCGCTTGACCCGCGTTTGAAGAAATAAGGAAGGAGCCCACTATGGAAGATAACAAAAAACTCATTGAAGTGAATGACCTGAAGGTCTCCTTCTTCACCCCGGCCGGTGAAGTCAAGGCCGTTGACGGAATTTCCTACTCCCTCGGTTACAACGAAGTCATGGGCGTTGTCGGTGAATCCGGCTCCGGGAAATCGGTCGAGGCTTATGCCATCATGGGTCTGCTGCAGAGCAACGGCAAAGTCATCGGCGGCAGCATCAATTACGAGGGCCGCTCTGTGCTGGATTTCACGGAGGAAGAGATGCGGCAGTTCCGCGGCAATAAGGTCTCGATGATTTTCCAGAACCCGATGACCTGTCTCAACCCGGTTTACACCATCGGCAATCAGCTTTCCGAAGCCATCACCTGCCATGATGCCACGATTTCCAAGAAAGAAGCGCGAAAACGCGTGATCGACATGCTGGAGAAGGTCGGCATCAACAACGCTGACAAGCGTTTCGATCAATATCCGCATGAGTTCTCCGGCGGTATGCGCCAGCGCGCGATGATCGCTATGGCATTGATCTGCAAGCCGAAGCTGCTTATTGCTGATGAACCGACAACCGCGCTGGATGTCACGATCCAGGCGCAGATTCTCGAACTGATGAAGGAACTGCAGCGTCAGGAGAATACCTCAATCATCTTCATCACGCATAACCTCGGCGTCGTCGCTGAAATCTGCGATCGTGTCTCGGTCATGTACGCCGGGCATATCGTTGAACAGGGCACGGTGGATGAGATTTTCTACGAACCGCAGCACCCTTATACCAAGGGTCTGCTGACCTCGATTCCGCGCCTTGATGCGGAAGACAAGGCAAAGCTCACCGCAATTGAAGGTACCCCGATCGACCTGTTGAACCCGCCGAAGGGCTGCAACTTCGGTCCCCGCTGCAAGGACTGCATGAAAATCTGCGTGCGTGAGAAACCGCCTTATATGGATATGGGCGGCGGGCATATCTCTGCCTGCTGGAAGCATTTCATGAAGAACGGCGCGAAAGGAGAATGATCATGGACAACAGAGAAAAATTGGTCGAGATCGAAGATCTCCGTAAGTATTTCGCGGTCAAAGGTTCCGGCTTTTTCAATAAGACTTATGTACAGGCTGTCGAGGATGTGTCCCTTTTCATCTATAAAGGCGAGACGCTCGGCCTCGTCGGTGAATCCGGCTGCGGGAAAACCACCCTCGGACGAACCATCATCCGTCTGTATGAGCCGACTTCAGGGAAGATCCTCTACCGCGGCGAGCCGATTTATGACAAGGAAAAGGGCATTTCCGTTTCCATGAAGCCGTACCGCCGTAAGATGCAGATCATTTTCCAGGATCCTGCGGGTTCCCTTGACCCGCGCATGACGGTCGGCGAAATCGTCGGTGAGGCGCTGGATATTCACAAGCTCTGCTCCTCGAAGGCGGAGCGCCGCGACCGGATCAATGAGCTGCTGAGCAACGTCGGTCTGAACGCGGAACATTCCAACCGCTTCCCGCACGAGTTCTCCGGCGGGCAACAGCAGCGTGTCGGGATTGCCCGCGCGTTGGCGGTGAACCCTGAATTTGTGGTCTGCGATGAGCCGATCTCCGCGTTGGACGTCTCGATTCAGTCCCAGGTCATCAACATGCTTGAGGATTTGCAGGAGAAGCTGGATCTGACCTATCTTTTCATTGCACATGATATTTCCGTCGTGCGTCACATCTCGAACCGCATCGGTGTCATGTACCTCGGCTGTATGGTTGAGCTGACGGACAGTCTGGAACTCTGCTCGCACCCGATTCATCCGTATACGAAGACATTGCTCTCCGCAGTGCCGCTGCCGGATCCGAAGAAAACCCGCAGCCGCCATCGTATCCTGCTCGAAGGGGATATCCCGTCGCCGATTAACCCGCCGTCCGGCTGCCGTTTCCATACGCGCTGTCCGTTGGCGACCGAACGCTGTTCCCAAGAGCGGCCACCGTTGACCGATCGCGGCAGCGGTCACTTTTGTGCCTGTTGGAATGCGTAAATTCGGGTATAATCATTTGCTATAACAAAACGCAAAAGAACTGTATAATAGAGCACAAAGAAAATCTAAGTTGTGTCGGACCATTCCTTCACGGAATGACAGAAGTAAAAAAGGAGTTATTATGAAGAAGTTCTTATCTATTGTTCTTGCATTCACGATGCTCCTCAGCTGCGCGGCTGCTGTCTGCGCTGAGGATTTCGTCGTCAATGCCTGCATCGCTTCCGAACCGGAAACCATTGACCCGGGTACGGCGTCCACTGTTGATGCTTCCACTTACAATCAGCATATGTACGAAAACCTGATGAAGTATGCCATGACTGATGCCACTGCCGACGAGTCCGGCAATGTTCATATGTCTGAGATTACTTTCGGTCAGGCTGCATCTGTTGAAATTTCCGAAGACCTCATGACCTATACCTTCACCCTGCGTGATGATATTTACTGGTCCGATGGTCAGCCTGTGACTGCCAATGATTTCGTTTATGCCTGGCGTCGTCTGGTCGATCCTGCTACCGCTTCCGACTACGGTTACTTCCTTGACGGTGTTGTCGCCAATGCCTCTTCAATTCAGGCCGGCACTCTCCCGAAGGAAGAACTCGGCATCGTAGCTCTGGATGACAAGACCCTGCAGATCAGCCTTGAAGCTCCGTGCGCCTATTTCCTTGAAATCTGCGCTTTCTCTGCGCTGATGCCGCTGCGTGAAGATGTTGTTGAAAACAATCCGAACTGGACCGATCCGTCCACCATCGTTGTCAATGGTCCTTACATCCTCACCGAATGGGTTCATGACTCTTACCTGAAGATGGTCAAGAACGAAAAATACTATGATTACGCCAACCTTGGCCCGGATGCCCTTGTCTGGTGGCTGTCCGACTCCCAGACCGCGATCCTTTCCGCTTATCAGGCCGGTGAATATCAGTTCGCCCAGAGCTATCCGACTGATATGATCGCCCCGCTGCAGGAATCCGGTGATGCTTGGATTGATCCGTATGTCGGCACTTACTATCTGTATCTGAACACCACTGTTATCACCGACTGGCGTGTCCGCGCTGCGATGGTTCTGTCAGTTGACCGTGAAAACATTGTTGAGAATGTGACTCAGGCCGGACAGACCCCGGCTACCGGCTTTGTCGCTTCCGGTATTCTTGACTCCACCGGTCAGGATTTCGCTTTCGGCTCTTCCGAACTGGGCGCGATCTATTCCTGGCTGCAGGAAGCGTATCCGGATTATGACCTGAGCGATTATGAAGACTGCTGCGCTCTGGCTCAGGATCTTTATCAGGAAGCTGTTGATGACGGTGCCTGGGATCCGAACACGACTGTTGTCTACAATTTCAACACCTCCGATGCCCACAAAGCCATTGCTGAAGCCTGTGGTCATGACTGGATGGAAATCCTTGGCATGAACATTACCCTTGAGAACCAGGAATGGGCTACTTACACCAACGGTTTGTCTGAACACAAGTTCGGCGTTGCCCGTTTGGGTTGGATTGCCGACTACAACGACCCGATCACTTACCTTGAGATGATGGTCACCGGCAACTCCTACAACTACGGTCTCTACAGCGACCCGAATTACGATTCTGACATCAAGACCGCCAAGGGTATGCTCGCCGGTGAAGAACGCGATTCCCTGCTCTACTCCGCTGAAGAAACCCTCTTCGGTGAAGGCGGCTTCCCGGTTGTCCCGCTGTATTATTACACTCAGACCTACCTCAACAAGACCGTCAAGAATATCGGCTACACTCCGCTGGGCTACTACTTCATGCAGTATGCACAGCCGGTTGACTGATTGACAGTCTGAACGATTGAATTGAACGAATCCCTGCGGTCATCCGCGGGGATTCTTTTTATGCACGGCGTTCCTCGGACGGGGCGTATTCAAGCATAACAACACCTGTCAGCACTGCCGAAAGGATAATAACCATCATAACCTGTGTTCTGCAGTTGTTTCCGGTGACGTTTCCTGCGGAAACTGTGCGGCTTTGAAAGAAAAATGATATAAAAAAGCATTCTGTTCACGTAAACATGTCACTTTCGGCGACAAATCGGGATTTACAAAATGGATTATCCCTGCTATAATCCATCCCAATATTCAGGAACGGTGTATTCAAAGGTACTGACGATCGGATAGCGAGCCTGTTCTTTTGAGTGTGCTCAGTGGATCGCTTGCGGAGTCAGTCGTTACAGCGCTTCTTGAGATACGCAATGCGTTTGCAATATCGGGTGGTAACAAGTATGGTAAAAGATTTGAGTTTCTGTACATAAAAGACATAAAAGCACAAAGAAGATCAGCCCGCGTAAGTTGTGTCGGACCATTCCTTTATGGGATGTTAAAAATTTTAAGAAGTGAGGTGGTATTATGAAAAACTTCTTTATTTTTATTCTCGCCTGCGGGATGATTCTCAGCTGCGCGTCTGTTGTTTTTGCTGACGATTTTGTTGTCAATGCCTGTATCGCATCCGAGCCGGAAACGATCGACCCGGGTACGAAGTCTACGGTTGACGCTTCCAATTATGTTCAGCATATGTTCGAAAACCTGATGAAATATGCCATGACCGATGAACCTGCCGACGGATCCGGCAATGTTCGTATGACTGAGATTACCTTCGGTCAGGCTGAGTCTTATGAAATCTCTGAAGATCTCATGACCTATACCTTCACCCTGCGTGATGATATCTATTGGTCCGATGGTCAGCCTGTGACCGCCAATGATTTCGTTTACTCCTGGCGCCGTCTGGTTGATCCTGCTACCGCATCAAAGCATGGGTATTTTCTCAATCATATTGTTTCCAACGCCGCTGCCATTCAGGCCGGTGAACTCCCGAAGGAAGAACTCGGTATTGTTGCCTTAGACGACAAAACTCTGCAGATCACGCTTGAAGTTCCCTGCGCTTACTTCCTTGAAATCTGCGTGTATGCGTCTCTGATGCCGCTGCGTGAGGATATTGTTGAGAACAATCCAAACTGGACAGATCCGTCAACCATTGTTGTCAACGGTCCTTATATTCTCTCCGAATGGGTTCATGACTCTTACCTGAAAATGGTCAAGAACGAAAAATACTATGATTATGCCAATCTCGGTCCCGATGCCATTGTCTGGTGGCTGTCCGACTCCCAGACCGCGATCCTTTCCGCTTATCAGTCCGCTGAATATCAGTTTGTCGTCAATTATCCGGCTGATATGATCCCCGCTTTGCGGGCTTCCGGTGATGCCTGGTTTGATCCGTATATCGGCACTTACTTTTTGTATCTGAACACTTCCGTTATTACCGACTGGCGTGTTCGCGCCGCGATGTCTCTGTCGCTTGACCGTGAAAACATTGTTGAGAATGTGACCCAGGGCGGGCAGGTTCCGGCTACCGGTCTTGTTGCATCCGGCATTCTTGACTCTGCCGGCACGGATTTCGCTTTCGGCTCTTCCGAACTGGGCGCGATCTACTCCTGGCTGCAGGAAGCGTATCCGGATTATGACCTGAGCGATTATGAAGACCGCTGCGCTCTGGCTGCAGAGCTTTATCAGGAAGCTGTTGATGAAGGCGCCTGGGATTCAAATGTCACACTTGTCTTCAATTACAACACCTCTGAAACGCACAAGTCCATTGCAGAAGCCTGTTCCCACGACTGGCAGGATATCCTGGGTATGAAAATTACGCTTGAGAATCAGGAATGGGCGACCTACATTAACGGGTTGGCGGAGCACAAGTTCGGCGTTGCACGTTTGGGTTGGCTTGCCGATTACAGCGATCCGACTACTTATCTTGAGCTGATGACCACCGGTAATTCCTACAACTACGCTCTTTACAACAATGCGGAGTACGATTCCGCAATCGCGACTGCCAAAGGAATGCTCCCCGGTGAAGAGCGCGATGCTCTTCTCTACTCCGCTGAAGAAACCCTCTTCAGTGAAGGCGGATTCCCGGTTGCCCCGGTGTATTATTACACCAACACCTACCTCAACAAGACCGTCAAGAATATCGGCTACACTCCGCTGGGCTACTACTTCATGCAGTATGCACAGCCGCTTGACTGATTGACAGTCTGAACGATTGAATTGAATGAATCCCTGCGGTCATCCGCGGGGATTTTTTTATGCGCGGCGTCCTTCTGCGATGATGCTCCCGGCGTTCTCTTTGTAAATTCCGGCATCATTTTCAGTCTTTTTTCGCCTTGTGCGCTCCGTTGGGGGAATGGGCGGTATTGCAGTATGGATAAGACCCTTCGGCGCGTCCTGTGTGCTTTCAGAAGTGGCATTTTCTCTGTTTCTGTCGCCGGAAATTATCGGACGGTTTAGATAATAATTCGCACGAATCAGTTGTGTATTTCGTTCGATTTTGATATAATAAAGATGAACCTAATCACGAAGGGAGGAGTCGGATCATGTCGATTACTGCAACGGAACTGAAAAGCAATCTCGGGAAGTATCTTATGCTTGCAGCGACGGAGGACATTTTTATCACCCGCAACGGCAAACTTGTCGCCAAGCTCTCTAATCCCCATCAGGACAGAGTGGACATTGCCAAGTCCCTGTTCGGGGTTCTTCCGGCTGATGTGACTTTGGAGGATGCGAGGGAAGAAAGACTGAACCGGATATGAGAGCTGTCATAGATACCTGCGTCATTGTGGACGCGCTGCAAAGCCGCGAACCGTTCTGCACGGATGCGCAGTCAATTTTCCTGCTCTGCGCCAACCGTCAGTTTGATGGCTTCCTGACGGCGAAAGCCATCACCGACATTTACTACCTGACACATCGTCAAACCCACAGCGACAAAGCAACCCGCGACGTTCTGACAAAGCTGTGCGCGTTGTTCGATTTGCCGGACACCACGTCACTGGACATTCGCAAGGCGATTTCGTCAGAGATTTCCGATTTCGAGGATGCCGTGATGGTTGAGACGGCGGTGCGCTCCGGCGCAGACTGCATCGTGACGCGGAACACGAAAGATTACAGCAGAGCGCCGATCCCCGTGTACACCTCGGCAGAGTTCATAGAGCTGCTGACCGAAACAAGTGATGATCAGACGGATTGAGCGTCTGCAAGAGGATGTCTCAAAATGAATGAGTGCCCTCTTTTTTTATGTGCGGCATTCCCCGGGCGGTGTGTAATCAGCAACAGCAGCGGTGCCCGGATGCGGCGTCGCCGGGAGGACGATCATGATTGTTTTACACGCACATTCCACAGCTTCGGACGGATCCCTGACCCCTACGGAGCTTGTTTGGCTCGCAAAAGAGATTGGGCTTGAAGCTGTCGCGCTTACCGACCATGATACCTCCGCCGGCATCTTTTTTGTTTCATTGAAATGTTGTCGGGTTTATTTGTAAACTTTTCAGTGAGACGGTTGATTTTTCTCTCGTGTTGGAATACAATACCTATTGAAAAGCAGCATGATAATACAAGCAAGTTTTCAATAGAAGATGGTTATGGAAATAAAACGAGATCGCTATTTGAAGAAAATCATCTCCTTTATGTGG
>CAVESB010000063.1:0-9971 GCA_963618265.1 bacterium | reverse complement strand
GCAGTGGAACGGGATTGACAAGAACAGTTTCAAACTCCGCCACACCGCTGAAGACGGTACGACTGAAGAGTTCCCGTTAAATTTCGCGATCACGACGCTTTCGAACCTGCAAAACGGTTGGAACAGCCTCGCGGACGGGATGTTCTTTACTTCGCTCAGTACGATCAATCTGGTGTTTGATGTCAACATTGCGGATAAAGAGGGATGGACGCTGCTTTTCAGTCCATCCGAACGAGGCAGCGGTAAAGCCTATTGCGATATGGAAATCCCGCTGCCGGTGAAATGAAAGGATGGAGGCGAAAATGAGAAAAAATGTTTTGCTTCTCGCTGTGCTTTGCCTTTGGCTGCTCGCGGTTCTGCCGGCTTTGGCTCAGGAAGAGACCGCCGAACCGACCCTCGACCAACGCTTCCCCACGCTGCGTGTCAAGGATCAATTCAATCAGACAGTGAATATCAAATACTACCGGTTCCCTCAGGACACCTGGTTCTATGAACCGCTTGATCTCTCATATTTTCCTCATGAAAAGTGGGAGAAAGATGAATGGTCCCTTCTCGGGAGATGGAAAGACGGCCGTACTTACAATCAGATGATTTATCTGGATGCACCGGAATCGGAAATCGTATTCCACGGCACCGATATCGGGCAGGGATACGGGTACTTCGCTGATTTCTACATGTACGCAGATCTATTCGTCCTTGACAATTATCCGCAAAACACAGGCTCCTGCTACCTGTATTATTCGAATTCCATGATGACCGGCTTTGACACCGGCACGGGCATCATGATCGATCCGCAATCCGGTATTTATCGGGCGACAAATTCATACGGCGGAGACATGTATAAAATCTACGACCAATACTTTATTTCGCATGAGATCAGTCAAATCATTGAGCTGAACCCGGCGGATTACGCGTTTTCAGCCGCAGACCTTGAAGCGACTTCCATCGGCGCCTCCGCGTATCCCGCAGCGGATCTCAATGCGCAGTTTACCGCCGACTATGAATTCGTATCGTCGCAGTACCGCAACCCCAATGCCTCTCCAATGAGCGTCTACAGAATTGAAGTAGTCAGAGATAACGGGCACTCCGACGTCTACATCAACGGATTTCACGCGGCTTCTTTTGACGACAAAATCAAGCGTGACGGAACCCCGGACAATGTGTCGGTCAGTTACGGACCTATGCTTTGGGAAGGCGGCTTAACCGTGACCTGCGCGATCGGCGACCTGTACGTCTACGCAAAATGAAAGGAGCTTCGGTTATGAGAAAACGAATTTTTGACGCACTGTTATGGGCGATTCTTTTTATCAGCCTGACTTACCTTCCTTCTTTTGCCGGAGATGCAATCCCGAGCAGCCGGTATTTCACGCTTACGCCGGCAGAACTTCCGGAAGTTTTGAATGTCGGCACGATTCTTGAAGCCGGGAACTACGCGATTCAGATCAAAGGGCAGCCGGTGGTCACAAAATCCGCCAACAGTCTCATCGCCTATCTGGACATGAAATATCTGATCGTCCGTGTCGGAATTACGAACCTGAGCGAAGAAACGATCGGCTGGCTTGCGCCGGATTCCTTTCATGTTCAGGAAACCTATATGGGTCACGCGTATGGGACCTACGCGCTTAACACAATTATGAGTGCCAAATCCTCTGTCGGCTACAGTCAGCCCGCATTCTACGAGGAGATCGAGGCCGGCAAGACGATGGATACAACCTTGGTGTTTGATGTGTTCCCTGAGGCGCAGGGCTGGGTATTTGAATTCACGCCGAAGATGCTGGGTAACGCGGAAACGGAGGCTTCAATAAGCTTCCAACTTCCCAAGGCACTGGTTCAATAATAGGGAGGCAGAAAATGAACAGAAAAGGAATCCTCTTTGTGCCGGTTTTGTTGGCGCTGTTGTTTCTTGCTGTCGGCGCCGATGCGCAAACGCTTGTCAAACACGGTGAAAGCTATATGTGCGGAGATACATTCGAGGTCATTTTCCCGGATCAACCTTCGACGACAAGCATAGTCTCGAGAAGCCCATACAAATATATCAATGTAATCCACGTCCATGCCGAAGCGGGGAAGAATGAAAGACTGCTTCAGATCCGCGTCAAAATCCGCAATCTGACGCCGACGATCTTCAGAGGGCTCGACCCGGAAAGCTTTCAGCTCACGGGATATGTTCGCGACCGCTCGTTGACGTATACGCCGGAAATCATGGAGCCGTACGACTACGGCAGCTACGAAACATATGCATTTTATTCGCCCGATCACAATTCCTGGTCCTACCTTCCGCCGCTCAGAATGGATGATATTCTGCTGGTGTATCGAGTGAATCCCGTTCTGGTCAATTGGGAGCTCCGTGTCAATCCGCAGGCCACGTTCGGCACCTCATACGAGTATGGGAATGCTGTTTACGAACCGATTGAGGGGCTCGAAGCCTGCGACGCGGTGTTTCAATTCGAGTCAATCCGCAATTCCGAGACGGGTGCTGTAACAACCTACATCCATTAAACGCTGAATTTTTTCCAAACCGCCGTTTTTTTTCGGCGGTTTTTTTGCGGATAAAAAAAGTATATATCAAACAGCAATGTTTGAAATCTAAAAGAAAGGAATAAAACGCAATGAGTAACGGGACGAAAACAGCCCTCGTCCTCGTTCTCGTTCTGATAGCCACTCTGACGATAACAAAAACGGCGGGCTAAAAGCCTACAAAGGGGGAGGGGAAGAAATTCCCCAAACCCTTGCTCATGAAATATGATAACCGAACATGTCAAAATTGCAGGAGGTAAGAAAAACGTATCGCGTTTCCCCGCAGCAGACTTGTTCGTTTTTCTACGGCAAGATGGGTACAATGGCTCAAGATCATTACATTACCTTCCCATCATTGATTTCCCGCCGCCTCCGTGTAACAGGCTGCTTGCTCTGAGGTCATCTTTTTATTGACGAACCCGAATTATAAATTCAAGTGCAGTAAAAACGCTATTCGTCTTTGAATCCGCGCATGAACCAAATCGTCAGAATCGAACCGACTGTGGAAACGCCGAGCGTCAGCCAAAGAAGGTTCTGCAGTGTCGTGTGATCCAGCATCACACCGCCGACAAGGCTGCCAAGCACAAAACCGGCATCAATCATTGAGCCCAACAGCCCCTGCGCGGTCACGCGGTTGCGCGGTGCGATGATCTGATTGGTAAAATAAATCGACGAAATCGTGTAACAGGCAAAGGCACCGATCTGCATTGAACAGGACAAAAGCAGGGAGACAGGTCCCGTTGCCAGACAGGCGATCAGCACTTTGACTGAGAACATGACCATGGAGAAACGGAACAACGCCAACGGCGGAATATATTTCTTTACATAGGCATACAGGAAGAGCGGGATCAGCTCCATGTAGGAAGTGATGCCGAGCGCAATCCCGGTAAAGTCGGAATCAAGCCCAAATTGTGCGGCGATATCCGGCAGATACACATTGACGACGCAGTGCCCGAAAAAGACCAGTGCCGAAGAAAACGCCATCAATGTAAAAGCGGCGTTATCCCGCATAAACACAGACATCTTGTCGGCGGGTTCTTCTTCCGCTTCGGCGCACCGCGCATCTTCGCCCTTCATCAGTGATGCCGGTGTCGGCATTGACAGCAACAGCACGATCAGCACCGCGAGCAGCGCCGCGTTGAGATAAGCTGTGATGCCGCTGCCGAATTTGACAATCAGCATGCCGAGGAATGTGTTCGTGAAGGCGTAACCAAACGACCCGACACCTCGTCCGATGCCGACATTCATCGGCAGTCCGGCGTTCACGTACTCCATGCCGATGGAAACCATCAGCGAAACGAGTCCGGTCTGGAACAAGCCGAAGAGAATGTAAATCGGCAGGTACGTCGCCATCGACGCGGGGATGAAGCACAGCAGAATCGCACAAATCAGGGCAATGCCGGCGGCCGCGGCGGCAAAACGCGAGAGACCGAGGTTCGGAAATCTGCTCAGAACCTGCGAAAAATAAGGCTGGCAGACTGCGGACGCGGTCATATGGATCGCGTTGATAACACCGACCTGAGTATAGCTGAAGCCCTTATCCAGCAGGAATACCGAGATAAAAGCGCGCAGCATTGCGAAGGCGGCGTAATATACAAAATAAGTGACCGCGTAATGCGCGGTCAGTTTCTTTGCTTTTTGTGTCAAAGTCATCATTTTTACTGAGAAACCTGTACACCTGTCCAAATGAAAGTACGCGCCTCACTGCGGGAACCCGCAGGTTCATAAGAGGAAGTACCGGTTTCCTCATTCAGCGTCTGACGGACAGGGGTCACATACCACTTAATGACATGAGGAGAGACATCACTGCTCGGGCGGAAATCCATCGGGACAATGAACTTCGTATCCGTGACATACTGAATGAGCTTGCGTCCGTTGCCTTCGGTCACATCCTCAATCACGACTTCGTAAGCCTCATTGCTCAGCAACGTACCGACACCCGCCCACTGGAGCGTGATGGTCTCACCGCTGACATTATAGGAAGTACCGTCCGCAGGCAGAAGCAGATTCGGTGCGGCGTACGGCGGCGGATTCGTCGGGGTTGAAGTCGGACCCGGCGTAACGCGTTCGCAAAGCGGGATCTTGATCGTGCTGCCGACAACAACGATGTCGCCGGTCAGGCCGTTATACTCACGGATGATATCCGAGGTAACGCCATAGTTCAGCGCGATGCCGAAGAGCGTATCGGTGCTGCTGACGACATGGTCGTAGGAGCCGCAGGCTTCCAAAGTCGCCTGCGCACCGGTCAGCGTACCGGTCGGTTCCGGGGATGGCGTGACAGTCGGCTGCGGAATCAGGAGCTGCTGCCCGGGGGAGAGGTAGCAGTCCGCGGAAAGGTTGTTTTGTAAGACAATGCTGGAAACCGAGACATCGAAAAGCGCCGCGATGGAAGCGCAGAGATCGCCATCTTTCACGGTATACGCGATCGGTTCCAGCGGAGTCGCGGTCATTTCGGGCGTCGGGGTAGAAGTCTGCGTCGGCTCCGAGGTTACAGTCGGCGTATATGTTGCAGTCGGCAGAGCCGTCGGTTCCACGACACGACCTGTCTGCTGCAGTAAAACAAAAGCGACTGCGGCACCCATACCGACCAGCAACAGCACAAGCCCGATCGCCAGCGGGATGCTGACGGATACGTTCTTGATGCGCGGCTTTTCAATTTTTCCTTCTTCGTTCCTGCCGGCGCGGCCGCGGCTGCTCTGCGCAGGTACGGGTTCATTTGCGAATACCCGACCGCAGACCAGACAGCGCGTCGCGGATTCATTCATCCGTGTGCCGCAGGTCGGACAGATTTTTGTTTTCGGTTGTTGGTTTGATTCGTTTGCCATGCGAGGTTCCCCTTATAGAACCCCATTATAACATTTTTTCGTAATTTCACATCCCGTGCCCCGAATTTCATATGTCATCAACTATAATTCAGCATATGAACGCCTCCGTCTATATTCATATTCCATTTTGCAAAGTCCGCTGCTCTTACTGCGATTTCAACACCTACGCCGGAAAGGAACGCCTGCTGCCGGACTACTGTGCGGCACTGCGGGAGGAAATCAGCCGGCAGCGTGGGTTTGAGTCCGAAGTGCTCCGTTCGGTCTATTTCGGCGGAGGCACCCCGTCACGACTGCCGAGAGATGAAGTTGCCGCCATGATGGACACACTGCGGCAGGTCTTCATCCTGACGGACGAAACGGAGATCACTTTTGAGATGAATCCCTGCGATGTCACCACAGAATACGCAGAAGCACTGCGGGAAACGGGCATCAATCGCCTCAGCCTCGGTATGCAGTCCGCGAACCCGGCAGAATTGAAACTGATGGGACGCCGCCACACGCCGCAACAGGTCGAAGCAGCGATCCATACCCTGCGGACTGCGGGATTCGGAAACATCAGCCTGGACTTGATTTACGGCTACCCGACGCAAACTTTGGAGAGCTGGAGCCATTCCCTGCGGACAGCCTGTTCTTACGGCATTGAGCACATTTCCATGTACGCGCTGAATGTAGAGGAAGGCAGCATCCTGCATCGGCAACTCACATCCGGAAAGCTGACATTGCCGGACGATGACCTGACGGTCTCCATGTACGAATACGCCGCCGGGTTTCTTGAAGAGAGCGGCTATGACCATTACGAGATCTCAAACTGGGCGCGCGAGCCGCGATATGAGAGCCGGCATAATCAACAGTATTGGCTTGTCGCGCCGTATTACGGTTTCGGAGCCGGCGCTCACGCCTGGATCGCACGGCAACGGATTCGGAACGCCGCCGGAATCGCGGATTACATCACAGCCGTTCGTGAACACTCGGGGAGATTTCCCGCCGCGGTTGAGACCCTGCCGCAGGATCGCCGCACGGAGATGCAGGATGTGATGATGCTGGGACTGCGTATGCTCCATGAAGGCATTACGCCCGAACGCTTCGCGGAACGATTCGGTGCGGACATGAACGTCGTTTTCCGTCGGGAGCTGCGCCGATTAAATCAAAAACGCCTGATCCGCACGGATCCCGCCGGCCGAATCACACTTGACCCGGCGAAAGTACCCGTCGCCAATCAGGCATTCATTGAGTTTGTTGATTAATGTACGTGAACCGCAGTCCCGAAACCGATATTTTCCCTCTTGATCTCCTCTACATTATAAATTGCCGGTTTCGCCCAACGGAAAAGCCACTTTGCCTTATCGGTCGGCATATTGACGCAGCCGTGGCTCATCGTCATGCCGTAATTGTCATGCCAGTATGTGCCATGGAACGCCACACCGGTTTCCGCGATAAAGTAACAGACCCAGGGAACACCGGGCAGCTCATATGCGGAGAGGTCGGAGGTGATTTGTCCTTCGCCCATATGGTGTGACGGAACCTTGTTCATAATGTTGTAATCCCCGGTCGGGGTTGAGGTCGGGATCACGCCTTCACGTTTTTGACTCGGAGAGCCTGTTGAGACCTTGACTGTCAGCACCGGTTCATCATATTCATAGCAGGTCATTTCCTGCTTCGCGATGGAAACATCAATGCTCTTGCTTTCTACAGGGATTTCCGGCGAGATAGGCTCTAGCTCGGTATAGGGAATAATCCGCATATGTTCCGCCGGCACATAATAATCCAGCGTGTCATAATCATAAGTCGAGTCTTTAATGCGGTACCACGGACGCCCGTCCGGACCGTCAATTAATCCAACGACCCAGTGTACCGACTGATAGTAGAGCATAAACACATCTTCCCACTGTTTTCCGGTACGGTTCATGCGGGACTGCGTGAAGGGAACGGTGATCTCAGCCAAACGTCCGGGAAGCGGCGTGTTGATGACGGAGTAATCCACTTCGTTGAGATGCGTTTCCACGACCTGCGTGTAAGCTGAATGAACGTATCCGCCCCAAACGCGGTACCATTTCGGGTTGTAGCCCGGTCCGTATTCGGACGTTACCTCGAAATACACATTTAGGAGGTCATTGCGGTACGCCTGGTAGAGAATCGCGCTCTCATCCCATGGCTCTTTATAGACGCTGACATTATCCGTTGTGATACGGATGACTTTACCCGCGCCGCCGGTGATGACCCGCTGCGTCTCACTCTCCTCCGTCTGATAAAAGGGACGGAAAGCCAGCGCACCCAACCCTGCGGACACATACTTCAGGAAATCGCGTCTGCTGACTTTGCTCGGCAGATACGGCATCAGAGCACCCACTTTGTCAGTTCGTTCGCGGTCAGATCCTTGTACAGTGCGTCCATCTGTTCGCGGGACTGCGCCGTAAAGCGGGTTCTCACCGAGCAGTATTTTTTGTTGGAGCTGTATACAAGCTCGATCATACTTTCCGTAACTTCCGGAACATGCTGCCTGATAATGCCGAAAATCACGCTCTTATATTCAGGCACATTCAAGCCCATCACAGAAAGCGGAAATTCGCACGGAAATTTAAGCTCAGCGTTTTCAAACACATCGTTCGGGGCTTCGGTGGTATTGTCCTCGGATACCTCAATATTGATACCTTTTAATTCTTTTTCATCAGCCATGAATCGTTCTCCTCCGCTGTTTTATTCTCTGTTTTCACACAATTATACTCAAAATACGGATGATCAGCGGATATCAGCGTACAGACGGCAAAAATGACATAAAATAGAAGATATGCGTAAACTGTTCTTTGTTCTGCTGCTCATTTTATTGACTGTCGGAAGCTGCGCGGCGCAAAGTTGCGGGGAGCTTCCGGTCAGCGTTGAGCATTATGCATTGTTTTCGGAAGCACTGAATGACGACATTCAATTCGATGTCTATATCCCGGCTTGCGTAGATGAACGCGTCATTGACGGATATCCGGTTCTTTACCTGTTGCATGGGCAAGACATGGGTATTGAGGTTTGGCAGGAAATCAATCTTGCCGAAAGCATGGCGCGGGCTATTGAGAAATATGACCTGCCGCTGTTTCTGACGGTTGTTCCGCAGGAGAATAATTACCTGCTGAGTATGAGTATTTCCGAATTCGGGAACGCACTGCTCGGGACAGTCATCCCTTTCATCGAGAGTCATTACAATATCGACACATCGCGCGAAGGACGCGCTATCGGGGGTGTCTCCCGCGGTGCGCTGTGGGCAGAGAAACTCGCTTTTGAGAACCCGGAAACTTTCGGCACGCTCGGGATGCATTCCGCGCCCGGCACACCTTTCGATAACCAGACGCTGTATTATCTCACACAGAATCTCACGCCGGAACAGTACCCCCGCATCCGTATCGATATCGGCAGTGAAGATCAGTACCGTATGGACGCCAATAAAGCCGCGGAGCAGCTCACTTACGCCGGGCTGACTTACGAGTTCGTCGTTCGTTCCGGTTCGCATGACAAGTTATACTGGCAGTCACAGCTGCCGGAATATTTCAATTGGTATTTCGGGGATTATTTGACAACCATCCCGATCGATGCGGAATAGTTATCTGAATGTTCTTTCAGGCGTTGCCGTACAAAAGAGAGCATCAGGTTCAGCCACGCCTCCGGTTCATCTGAAATTCTCAGGGAGCGTTCGATCTCGCTGTCTTCGATCAGTTCCCAGAATCCGTCAGTACAGAGCAGAAAAGCGTCCCCCCGTTCCAGCGGGATCGGATCGTAGAACTCTCCTGCGAAATCCGGATCGGTTCCGAGAGCGTGCGTCAGACGGTTTTGACCGGGATGTGTCGAAATATCCGAGTAGGTGATTAAATTCGAGCGATAGGCAAGATATGCCATGCTGTGATCGTGCGTTCGATGGGTGATTTTCTTCTTGTGCAGGAAGTAGAGACGCGAGTCGCCGTTATTCGCGTACCACAGCGTCTTTCCGTCCGTGAAGGCGCAAACCGCCGTTGTCAGCGGACCGCCCAGCAGGCGCACAGTCGCGTTCAGATCCCGCATCGCATCATGTACAAAGTCCTCGTTGACAGCGGAACAGCCGCTCATGATCTCTTCCAAAGTTCGCGCCGCGCAGGCGGACGCCACTTCGCCGTCGGCATGACCGCCCAATCCATCCGCAGCGATCCATGCCCGGAATTCCCCCTTGGCGTAAAAACCGGCAGCGTCTTCATTCGGAGAACGTCCCCCCGGGTCTGTGAATGTTTGTGAAAGAATCCGCATAAGTGCTTCCTATTGATGAGATTAAGCCTAATTACTTGAAATTGGCACATCCGCACAGCATGAATGTCAGCACCGCGAGAAGTAATATCGGAATCATTTTGAGCTGTTTCAATTTTACCTCCCGCCGAGAATAACAGCTTGATTATAACACGGCGCGCAACTGTCCGTCAATGTGTTTGATGTAAAGATCGGGCATCGACTGCCATTCACCCAAGGTGTCTGTTTTTTTACTTTTGCAACAAACCCTTGACAGATTCAAAAAACCGTTGTATTATAAACACTGTCGATGCGGGGTAGAGCAGAGGCAGCTCGTCGGGCTCATAACCCGGAGGTCGTTGGTCCGAATCCAACCCCCGCTACTTTTTCGTGCCC
>CAVESB010000062.1:0-10146 GCA_963618265.1 bacterium | reverse complement strand
CATGTTATTGTTGCTTTCCCTCAATATAAACTGTTTCAGATAATTAGTTGGACTTGGTGGCAGCCTTCATCCAGGCACGGCCGGTCGGGGACGGGTTCCAATCAAGTTTGGTGGAAACACCCCAGGTGTCAATCATGATCCAGAGCGGGACAATCGCGGCATCATCATAAATGATATGCTCCATCGCGTAGCAGAGCTCAGCACGCTTGTCATTGTCGAATTCCTTCGCAAGCTGTTTATACAGTTCTTCGAATTCAGCGTTGCTCCAACGACCGTAGTTGGATCCGGAATCGGCCTTCATGTCGGTGAGGTCGCCCTGACCTTCGTAGGAAGTGCAGGAGGCAATATAAAGCATGTCATCAATTTCGCGATTGTCAAGCTTCTCAAGGATGGCGGCGCGGTCGATGTACTGCGGCTCAACTTCGAGACCGAACTGATTCATCTGGTCAACCAGGGCAAGGAGAACCTTATAGCGTTCGGAATTCTGATCATAGTATACCCAAATCTTGAAGCTGAGGACTTCGCCGTCCTTTTCCCACTTGCCGTCGGCGTTCTTGGTGTAGCCGTCGTCGGTCAGGTATTTCGCAGCAAGTTCTTCATCATATTCATAAGCGGTCATGGAAGGATCAAGCCACGGGGCGTTGACATTGACGACCATACGCGGCGCCATGCCGAAGAAAATCGCCTGATTGACGATGTCCCAGTTGATCATGTGGTTGATCGCGTGGCGGACATTGAAGGAGAACTTCGGGTTTTCAGCGTTGAACTGGAACTGCATGCGGCAGCCGTTGTTGACGGCCTTGACAGTCGCAACGCCGGAATCGTTGATGGACGCGATCTGATCCATGGAAATGGACTGCGCGACATCAATGCCGCCGGTTTCAAGCTCGGCGATACGGGTAGCTTCTTCGGGGATCTGGCGATAGATCAGGGTTTCGAACTGAGGAATCTCACCCCAATAGTTTTCGTTGCGATGCATCTTCACATAGTCATCACGGGCATATTCATCGAAGATGAAGGCGCCGGAGCCGAGAACAGGAGCGTTCGCGGCTTCATTGGGGGACAGCGGCTCGTAATAATGTTTCGGCAGAATATGGACTTCCTGCAGAGCGTAAAGCAGAGCCGGTACCGGTTCCTTGGTGACGAAATCAAAATGATAGTCATCAATGATGTCGATATGATCGAAGAGAATCTGGTTGTTCAGATAGTTGGTATTGCTGATGTTGTAATCGTCCATCTGCATACGTTCATAGGTGTACTTCACGTCTTCAGCGGTGAGCTTTTCGCCATCGTGGAAGTAGACATCATCGCGCAGGGTGAAATGCCAGGTGCAGCCATCGTCAGAGATAGACCATTCGGTAGCAAGACCCGGGGTCAGTTCGGCAGTTTCGAAGTTCATGTCGATCAGTTCATCGAACATCATCTGGAAAATACCGGAACCATTGAGCGAACCCTGAATCATGTAGTCTTCATTCTCAATGATGGTGGTCAGAGCGACGGTGACAGTCGCGTTCGTGTCGATTTCAGCGAAAGCTGAGATCGGAGCGATCAGCAAAACGATCGCCAACAGAACAAATAAAACTTTTTTCATTTTTCCTCCTAATGAAAATTCAAAACCGACCGAATTGTCGGCTTTATCCCCGAATCAGTTTCCTGAAGACGTGTTTCCGGTGCCCATGTTTATTCCCTGCGTGGGCTGGAAGTTTTGGAAGGAGAATGGCGGTGTAGGCTGCGCGGTGGGCTCGGAAGCTTCCGCGGCAGGGGCATCGGACCGATCTGCCTGTTTGCTTCCGCAAGCAGAAAACACCAAGGCGAAGACCAAGACGGCCAGGACGGCAATAATGAGTTTCTTGTTCATAAATTACTCCTTATAAATTATTCCGATGAAATTGTTGTATCGGAGTATCGCCATATTATGAAACTTTTGAGATGATTTGGAATAATTACAATGCTTTTTTATCACAAAAATCATATTCTCAAAAGTATAATAGTCTCGGTTTTTTTCATGTGTCCTATTTGCCTAGATAATAGTCATGATTTTATTATGATGTTTTTCTTAAAATAAGAACTTTCTAAATTTTTTTATTTCGCTATTCTACCATAATCTTATTGTCTGAACAAAGATTTTGTGATTTTTCAACGAAACACATACGTTAGACGGGTAGTAAATACCGGCGCGTCATCTTCCACGTCTTCCCGGCAACGCACTGACCGCCTGCGACCTGCAATGCGGCTTTATTTCTTTACCTCCGCCATTGTTTGTCCGGGTATCGAACAGGTTTCTGCCGGCACTGTTTCCGGCTCTATGCGCAAATCCGCTCAAAGCACCTATGCAAAAGCGGGGCGGAAATATCTTCCGCCCCGCCTTTACATATAGGTACTTATGCTTTACTTTGCCTTCTTGCGGGCATTGCTCCAGTTGAAAACAACCATCGCAACGATTGTGCAGATGTACGGAATACAATTCAGGATCTGCTGGCGCAGTGCGGTATTCTGCAGAATCTGAGAGAGCGCAGTGGTAAACCCAAACAGTGCGGAGGAAGCCAGAGCGCCGAGCGGATGTCCGAAGCAAAGGTTATTGGCAGCAATCGCTACGTAACCTCTTGCCGCCGATATATTCTGCATGAACATTGTTACGGAGCCAAGTGAGAGCAGACAGCCGGCAAGCCCAATCATGGATCCGGAAAGTGTAGTCGCCACAATGCGGTACAACGGGACGCGGATGCCGAGGCTGCTCGCGGCTTCGGGATTGATGCCGATGCAGCGGACGCGGAAACCCATGACCGTCTTATACATGATGATAAACATAATGATCGCGAGCACAAAAGCCGCGTAATCCAGTACCGTGAGGTTGCCGAACATCGTCTTCAAAATTTCCGAGTTACTGAGAAAACGCGGATTGACCTTCGGCAGACCCGCCATCGTGGTGTCGCTCACCGTGCCTTTGGTGTGGAAGATCATCTGAAGCAGGAAGGTCGTCAGTCCCTGCGCAAATTTATTGATTGCCATGCCCACTGTCATCGGCTCACCGTTCATTTTTACAATCGCGATAGCAATAACCAAGGTGACAAGCATACCGGTCACGATACCCGCGAGAACAGCAAGCAAAATATTGCGGGTGTAATACTGCGTCAGGAAGGCGAAAAAGGCACTCATCAGCAGCGTACCTTCCAGACCGATATTGAAAACGCGCGCCTTGGAACAGACACCGGCGCAGAGTGTGACCAAAAGCAGCGGGGTCATGTAACGCAATACCGAGTTGAAAACCGAAGCTAAATATAACGGGGTGATGTTCATTTGTTTTCGGTCTCCTTTCCTTCGGTGGTGTTCTCTGTGCCCGTTTCGGTCTGCTGCTCCCTGCGCACTTTGCGACGTATTCTGATGAGATTCAGCAGCTTGACGGACATCAGCAACATGATCACACCTTCCAGCATATTGACCGTCTCAACGGGAATACCTGCGGAACGCTGCATGGCGGAGCCGCCTGTACTCAGCCCGGCGAGCAGAATGGAAGCCAGTACAGTGCCGTAGGCATTAAAATTAGCCAGAAGCGCCGCAACCATGCCTGACCATGCATAACCGGTTGAGAAAATCATCTGGTCAATGTAGCGGTACTTCGAGCCGAAGACCTCAAACGCACCGCCGAGACCGGCAAGAACGCCCGAGACAATCATCGCAAGGGTCAGCATAGCGTGAGCGTTAATGCCGCCGTATCGCGCGAAGCGGAAGTTCAAGCCGTTCATCCTGGATTTGTAACCGACAACCGTGCGTGTCATCAATACCGAAACCAGAATCGCGCAGAGCAGCGCGAAGAAAAAGCCCCAATGCACATTGAAATCCTTGAAGTACGCGCCGATGGCGGTATCTTTCAGCAAACCGTCCTGAAACAAGGTGACTTTTCCAAAGCGGGCAGACTCAACGATCTTGCCGGTCTGGATCGAGTTGATGTCGCGGGATTCCGGATCCTTGATTACATAAGAGACGAAATAACTTGCAATGTAGTTGGCAATATAATTCATCATCAAGGTGGATATGATGAAGGTGACATTGAACTTCTCATAAAGCCAGCCTGAAAGCATAGAGTAAAGTGCGCCGATAAGCGAGGCAGCGGCAAGGCCGACGAGGATCTTTACCGGGCCCGAACCCGGCAGATAATAAGCAACAGCCGCTGAAAGCAGCGCACCGAAGATCATCTGCCCTTCACCGCCCATTGTCTCATAACCGGAACGCCAGGCAACGCAGACCGAAAGACCGGCCATAATGATGGCAGTGGAACGGGAAAGTGTGGCGGAAAGGTAATACCCGTCGCCAAACGCGCCTTTGAGCATGATGCCGTAGGAGGTAAAAACATTCTTGCCGGAAAGGGCGATCACTATCGCGCCGATTCCCAGGGAGATGGCAACCGCGACCAGCGGCTGGCTGAGAGCATTCACGAATTTACTGCCAAACTTTTTTAATTTAGTCACGGTTGCCTCCCAACATCATCAAGCCGAGTGTCTTTTCATCGACCGCGCCTCTGCGAAACTCACCGGCGATCTGCCCCTCAAACAGGACGTAGATGCGATCGGAAAGCGTCATAATTTCGCTCAATTCGGACGAGATCAGCAGCACTCCGCTGCCTTGTTCACGGCGGGCAAGGATCTGATCGTGAATAAATTCCATCGCGCCGATATCAATGCCGCGGGTCGGTTCGCAGCAGATCAAAACGGGAGTGTCCATCATAATTTCACGCGCAGTAATGAGCTTTTGCGCGTTGCCGCCGGAAAGCTCACTGATTTTCTGGTCCGTGCTGCCGGCTTTGACATTAAACTTCTCGATCAGCTTTTTGGCGTACGCATCAATGCTTCCGGTTTTCCGAAAACCCTTCGCATTGAATTCGGGACGGTCTTCCTTTGCCATCAGCGCGTTCTCGGCTAAAGTCCCCGCGGCCGCGCTGCCCCACATGTACCGATCCTCGGCGATATAGGCCAAACCGTTTTCACGATGTTCCTTGACAGAAGCATAGGTGACATCCTTCCCCTGCAGTGTGACCTTTCCGCCGGTAGGGCGCTCAAGCCCCGTCAGGCAAAGCTCGAAATCTGTCTGCCCGTTTCCCGAAACACCGGCGATGCCGACAATTTCCCCCGCGTCCACATGAATACTGATATTTTTTAAAATATCCCGGCCTTCGCGGTGCAGGCTGAGTTCCTCAGTCTGCAACAGCGGCGCACCTGTTTCCACAGGGGTTATTTCACGCAGTGCCGGATGATGACCGACCATCAGGAACGCCAATTCGTTCTGGTCAGTTTCTTTACGCAGGCGTTCCGCCACGACTTTTCCCGCTCGCATGACGTAGATGCGGTCGGCGACAGCCATGACTTCCTGCAGTTTGTGGGTAATCAGCACGATACTCTTGCCGGAGGCAGACAGGGACTTGATCGTCTCAAGCAGGCTCTCCACTTCAAGCGGCGTCAGCACCGCACTGGGTTCGTCAAAAATAATAATGTCCGCGTTCTGGTAGAGGATCTTGAGAATCTCCACGCGCTGACGCAGACCGACCGGGCAGTTGTCGATCTTCTCTTCCGGGTCAATCTTCAGCCCGTATTGCTCGGAAATCTCACGCACTTTTGCGACGGTGCGCTTCACATCAAAGAACGGTCCGTTATGAATTTCGTTCTTAAAAACGATGTTTTCCGCAACAGTCATTCCCTCAAAGAGCATGAAATGCTGCTGCACCATGCCGATGCCGACAGCCATTGCGTCGGACGGGGTTTTAAAATCAACCTTCTTGCCTCTGACAAAAATCTCTCCGTCAGTGGGATATTCCAACCCGTAAAGGATCTTCATAATCGTTGACTTGCCGGCGCCGTTCTCGCCGACAATGCAGAGGATCTCGCCCTCGTTCAGGTGAATGGAGACATCATCATTCGCCAACAGCGTGCCGTACAGCTTGTCGATATGCTTCATTTCAAAGATCTTATTTGCCATTGCCCTCCCGAGTGATCAATTCAAGAATATAAGGACGGCAGGAAACCTGCCGCCCTTACGAATACAGATGAAATTATTCGGCGATGTTGAAGTTATAAGTAGCTTCGTCAGCGAGGACGATTTCAATTTCGCCGGAGACGATCTTGTTGACGTAATCCTTGCAGAAGTCCAGAACCTCATCGGTCAGGATTTCGGTATTGCGATACTTGCCGTCAGCGGTGACCCAAGTCGCGCCGATTGCGCCGTCCGCCAGTGTCAGTGTGGTCAGACCGCCCTTGAGAGTGCCGGCATAAAACTCGTCAATAATGAGTCCCATGGTGACGCCCGTGTTCTTCAGCTGAGAAGAGAGAATGTACGGGTTGTCTTCGCGGGTTTCATCGGCATCCTGCCCGATCGTATAGATGTACTTGCCGTCAGCAGCCAGTTCAAGCGCAGCCTGGTAAATACCGTTATCGCAGGCAGCGGCACCGCCGAAGATATAGGTAGCACCCATAGCCTGCATCTGCAGAGCGAATTCATGCGCATTGGTCGGGTCAGTATAGCTGTTGGTCCAGTTGAAGGTGAACTTGGCATCCGGGTTGGTGACCTTTACGCCTTCCATGAAGCCCCAGCGATATTTCCAGGAGCCGGGACCGTCAAAGCAGCCGATATAGCCGTAGAGGTCTTCATCCGGGAAAGCCTTACCTGCCATCAGTCCCATCACGAAAGCGGCCTGCTCTTCGTTGTAGCTGAAGGAAGCAACATTTTCGGAACCGGCGTCGGTGTCAATAACAGCGAACTTCGGACCGTCAGCAGTGGCGTTCTCGGCGGCAAATTCAGCGGCCTGCCAGCCGACACCGACGATCAGGTCGTAGTTTTCATGAGTGGCGGCTTCATAGTTGTTCTTCCACTCATCGGTGTCCGCACATTCCATGATGGAATAGTTGAAACCGTATTCAGCAGCCTTTTCCTCAACCATATCAACAACCTGAGTCAGGAAGAGGTTCGTGCCGATTGTGTCGCAGATCACGGCAATGTTCTTCGCATCGTCAGCGGCGGCAACGCCGAGACAAGAGAGCGCACAAACGAGCGCAAGCACAAGTACTAAGAATTTTTTCATTATGACTCCTTTCGAAAATCAAGCTGTGGATGCCTTGTGTAAAATCTATTATACATTATTTTGTACATTAATAAAATACATTGGCATAATTCGTTTTTCTGTTGTATAGACAAGTTGAATTCAATGCCGGAAGCCTTGCGGAGAGGGGAGGGATTCCGCGGTGAGCCTAAACCCTTGTCCGGATAACCCGGCGAATACACCGGTCACAGAATGACTGTCCGTTATTCGCCGCAAAGCCAAGCCGAAAATGTCAGAGCGGGTGAAACAATTTTCATTTTTTTCTGTATGATGTGTATAATAAGGATGCGGTTGTTATTTTGCAGTTTATTCCCCATTCATATCGGCACACGAGGTTCTCAATGGATGCTCTTGTGTCTTATTACTGTTCGCGTTCGGTATGATATGGTACGATGATTCAAAGGCAGAATAATGGAAATTGAAACAGAAGATAAAACACAGAAAAAAAGCTACGATCTGACATCAGGGGCAATCATTCCCTCACTGCTGCAGTTCGCATGGCCGCTGTTCATTGGCAATATCTTTCAACAGCTTTATAACACAGTCGACTCCATCATCGTCGGCAACTTCGTCGGCGCGAACGCACTGGCGGCAATCGGCGTTTACACCCCGATTTACAACCTGCTGCTCGGCCTTTTTCAGGGAATCGCAACCGGCGCCACCGTGGTCGTATCGCACGCATACGGAGCCAAAGATCAAGACAGGCTGAACAAGACGGTTTATGTCTCCATCATTTTGACGATCGCCGTCGGCATCATTATTTCGGTGCTCGGGCTTCTTATCTGCGAACCGCTGCTCCGCCTCATCAATACGCCGGCGGAAATCTTCACCATGTCGGTTTCCTACGCGAATATCATGTTCGCGGGCGTTCTCACCGTGCTGATGTACAACATTCTCTGCGGCGTTCTCCGCGGTATGGGAGACTCCTTCTGGCCGCTGATTTTCCTGATCATTTCTTCCGTGATCAACGTTGTTCTCGATTATATTTTCGTTGTGAACTTCGGTTGGGGACTGGAAGGCGCGGCATACGCGACGATCATCGCGCAGACGGTCTCGGCGCTGGTTTCGTTCATTTATCTGATCAAAACGCAAAATAAATACGGTCTGAGTCTGAAAATGCAGAAACCGGATATGGGACAGGCAAAAGCAATGCTGGGGATCGGCATTCCTACCGGCTTACAGACAGCGCTTTTCAATGTCGGCTTTCTCGTGCTGCAGAACCTTGTCAACAGTTTCGGCGCAACAGTTGTCGCGGCGTACTCCATCGTAACCCGCATCGACTCCTTCGCCATGCTGCCGATGAACTCTTTCTCCATCGCTTTGACGACTTTCGTCGGTCAGAATGTCGGCGCAAAGAAATTAAACCGCGCCCTCAAAGGGATCAAGAAAGTCTTCTGGCTCAGTCAGGTCATTGACTGCATCATGGTCGGCCTGCTGTATATCTTTGTCGCGGATGTCATAAAGTGGTTCACGAATGACACAGCCGTCATTGAGACGGGTATTCAGATCATCCGCATTTTCTGTATCGGATACATCATCTGCAACGCGCTCATCATCCTGGGCGGGGCAGTACGCGGCTTCGGAGACACAATGGCCACACTCATCGCGAGCTTCACCTGCAATGTCGTGTTCCGTGTCGTCCTGGCTTACATTTTTGTCCACTTCACCCACGACTACCGCATGATCTTCGTTGCGATCGACTGTGCCTGGACGGCTTACAGCGTTTTCATGATCATTTACTACAAGAAAGGCGTTTGGCGGAAAAAACTTCCCTCATACCTTTTCTAAAGTGTCCGCAGCTTCGCGTTCAGTTTGGAATAGATCCGTGCCCGGAACCAGGGTTCGGTCGAAGCTTTCACCGCGTCATCAAGGGTGAACCATGCCACGCCGCTGTTTTCGTCTTCTTTCTTGTGCAGCGCTTCGGATTCGTCCGCCTCAAGGAGGTAAGTGATATTGAGATGCAGATGAGAAGAGACATATTTCCCGTGCTTCTCATGCCCGTCCACCGTCAGGATCTCAACAGAGAAGATTTTCTCTGAAACGGGACGCACAGTCAGCACCCCGGTTTCTTCCCGCACCTCACGCATAGCGACCGAGAGCAAATCTTCATCACCATCCGCATGTCCACCGCACCATGACCAGGAATTATAGATATTATGATAAATCATCAACGCTTTGGTTTTCTCCGCGTTGACCAGCCATGAAGACGCAGTCATGTGAGCGTTCCGATCTTCACGGACATAGATTTGCGGGATCGTCTCCAACTGCCGAATGATTTCCTCACGGTCATAGTGTTCCTGTTCATTCCACGGTTTGTAAGCGCGCAATTCCGCGATCAATGTATTTCTGTCCATTTTATGACCTCCGTGATTTGATTTTTTTGTTGCAGTATTTCAATTTTACGATAAAATCAAATCGAAATAAGACAATCAAAAAAACAGAAAGAGCCTGTCTTCAATGAAGAACAAACGCATTTCGGGTGTTATCGCCGCGCTTGCCGCGCAGATTATGTTCGGGTTCAGCTTCATGTTTACCAAAAACGCTACAGGCGTTGCTTCTCCGATCGAGCTTTTAAGCTGGCGTTTTGTCACAGCCGCGCTTTTTTTCCTGCTCCTCATCCAACTCGGACTTTTTAAAGTAAATTTCAAAGGCAAGGATCTCAAGCCTGCTCTGATTTTAGCATTTCTGCATCCGATCTGCTACTTTCTTTGCGAGAACAGCGGCGTCAGCCTCACCACAGCCTCCGAAAGCGGAACAATCGTCGCCGCCATTCCGATTTGCACGCTGGTTCTTGCCGTCATATTTCTGAAATCAAAGCCCTCTCATGAGCAGGTTTTCGGCATTCTAATCGGAATCATCGGTGTGCTTTTTACGGTACTCAGTCAGGAAAGCATGCCGACTTTCAACGCCCTCGGCTATCTGCTGCTCCTCGGCGCCGTTATTGCATATTCTTTTTTCGGACTGTTCAGTGAAACGACAAAACAGTTCGATGCGGTCGAAAAAGCCGTCATCATGATTTTCACCGGAGCCGTTGGCTTCACAAGCATCGCCGTGGTTTATAC
>CAVESB010000061.1:0-10652 GCA_963618265.1 bacterium | reverse complement strand
TGCATATCAGTCCAACTTTTTGTCCGCACCCCCATTGCCGCTTTTACTTGACTGTGGAAATTTGAAACGCAGACGAATTCACCCGCCCTCTTTTTTTAAACCCGTAAATGTGATAAGATTAAAATCCATATGAGCGAGCATATATCAATACAGGGAAACAGGGGCAATTGACGATGTCTAACTCACAAGCACAACCCTCCTTCAAGCAAAGGCTTACCTCAAAGGAGCGGAAAACCATTCTTATCATCGGGGACATTTTTGTTGTCCTCCTGGCACTGTTAATCTCATTGTATTCCTGGGCGACCGAAGACAGCTGGCTCGGTCTTTCTCTTGGATTTCTTCTTGAGCGTCCGGATCCTTGGTTCTTCCTGCTGCCGATTCTCTGGCTGTTTTTGATGATTCCGTGTCGGAACCTGCGCAAGATCACATCCTTTCAGAACACGCTGAAAGTCGTCCTGATCTCCTCGTCGGTCTCTGTTGCGGTATACCTGCTGATCTTCTTCCTCGCGCCGGCAAAAACCATGCCGCGCCGCGGCGTCATTGTCTTTTTCATTGCTGCCGCCGTGCTGACGCTTATCTGGCGCCGTTTATTTGTGAACCTCTTCTACATCAAAAGCGCCATGCTCACCACGGTAATTGTCGGCGCAGGTAAAGCCGGCACACGAATCGCTGAAATTATCAATACGACGCCGGGTGTCCCTTACAAGGTGATCGGCTTCATTGATGACGATCCCGCTAAGCAGGATTCCGTGATCGAAGGTTACAAAGTCCTCGGCTCTTCGGCGAATTATTTCGATATCCTTGAAGCCAACTCCGTGACGCATGTCATTATGGCGATCAGCAATCATCTTGAAGAGGCGATCTTTGACGCACTGACCGTCTCCGAAGAGCGCGGAATCACCGTCACGACGATGCCGATGGTTTATGAAGAGCTGCTGGGTCGGGTTCCCGTGCATCTTCTCAGCACGGATTGGCTGCTGCGCTCGTTCTATGACCTTTCCCATACAAGCACTTTTTATGAAATTGCCAAGCGTGTCGGCGATGTTCTCGGCGGCTTGATCGGAATGCTTGCCCTGGGGCTGATTACGCCTTTCGTTGCGCTTGCCACGTTGATTGACAGCGGACGTCCCATCTTCTACTCACAGGAACGTCTTGGACTGCGTGGAAGTTCTTTTAATATTCTGAAATTCCGCACCATGGTTCAGAACGCGGAGCAGGACGGTGTTGCCCGTCCGGCATCTGAGCACGATTCGCGCATTACCAAAGTCGGCGACTTCCTGCGCAGGAGTCATCTGGATGAAATGCCGCAATTCATCAACGTGCTCAAAGGCGAACTGAGCCTGGTCGGTCCCCGCGCCGAACGCCCTGCCATCGTCAAAGACTTACAGCGCGATGTGCCTTTCTACCGTGCGCGTCTGCTTGTCCGTCCGGGGATCACCGGCTGGGCGCAGGTTAACTTCGGCTATGCTTCCGGCGCGGAAGAGAACACTGTCAAGCTGGAATATGACCTTTACTATATCAAACACCGCAGCCTGCTGATGGATCTTTCCATCATCTTTAACACGCTCAAAACCATCTTCGGGTTGAAAGGTCGCTGATTGGCATGGCGAAGAAGTTTTCACGAAAATTACGCAACCGCTACATCTTTGTTTTTGACCTGCTGATGATCCCCGTCAGCATCATTTTCAGCTATCTGCTGCGCTTTGAGTTTGAACAGCCGCTGCTGAAGCCGTTTTTGGAGTCCATGTATTGGCTGCTCGGCTTGTGCATCATCATCAAACCCCTGGTTTACTACCGATTCGGACTCTATCGTCGGCTGTGGATTTATGCGAGCGTTGAAGAGATGCGCATCATTCTCGCCGCGGTGACTTGTTCATCAATTGCCGCGACGCTGCTGATGTTCGCACTGTATTTCTTTAAGGTGTTCATCGGCTTCCCGCGCTCCGTGCTCATTATCGACTGGCTGATCTCCCTGGTGCTGGTTGGCGGTGTCCGTTTCGGCATCCGCGCTATTTACTCTGCGGAGAATGCGAGCGCGGCGAAGAAGGCCGTCAAAGACATGAAGCGTGCGCTTATCATCGGCGCGGGCGACGCGGGAGCGATTGTCTGCCGGGAGATCATGCGCAACCCGCAGCTGCGGCTGAAGCCGGTGGGTTTCGTGGATGACGACGCGAAGAAAGCCAATCAGGAAATCTACGGCATCAAGGTTCTCGGCAGCATTGATAAAACCGAATACTGCATCCGTCGCTACGGCATTGAGGCCGTGCTCTTCGCGATTCCCTCCGCGCCCGGCAATGTCGTGCGGCGTGTCTCAAACATCTGCCGTGAAAAACATATCCCCTTCCGCACCATGCCGGGCATCTATGAACTGCTCGGCGGACAGATCAACATTAACCGTCTGCGCAATGTGGAAATCACTGACCTCCTGCGCCGCGATCCCGTGCGTTTGGATCAGGACAATATCGGCCCAATCCTGAAAGGGCGCGTCATCCTCGTCACCGGCGCCGGCGGCTCCATCGGCCGTGAAATATGCCGCCAGGTCGCCCGCTGGGAACCCGCAAAAATCATTCTGCTCGGTCACGGTGAAAATTCCATCTTCGGCACCAATATGCTGATGCGTGAGGAATTCCCGGAGCTCCCGATTGAACAGCTCATTGTGGATATTCGTGACGGGAAGCGGGTCAACTGGGTCTTTGACACGTACAAGCCGCAGATTGTTTTCCATGCCGCCGCGCATAAACACGTCTATCTCATGGAAGTCAACGCCGTTGAGGCCGTCACAAACAATATCCTCGGCAGCCGCAATGTCGTCAAAGCCGCCAAGGCGCATAATGTCGAGCATTTCGTGATGATTTCCACGGACAAAGCAGTTCGCCCGATTAATATTATGGGCTGCTCAAAACGCCTGGCCGAGAATATCATCCTCAATGAGGCGGAAGGATCCGAAGGCAAGTACACCGTTGTGCGATTCGGAAATGTCCTCGGCAGCCGCGGCTCGGTCGTGCCGATTTTCAAGGAACAAATCAAACGCGGCGGCCCTGTCACCGTCACTGATCCCAACATGGAGCGCTACTTCATGACGATCCCGGAAGCTGTTTACCTTGTGCTTGAAGCCGCCGGCCTCAGCTCCCGACAGGAAACTTTCGTCTTGAACATGGGAAACCAGGTGCGCATCGTTGACCTTGCCGAAGACCTGATCCGCCTCTCCGGGTTGGAACCGGGACGCGACATTGAAATTCGCTTCACCGGCGCCCGTCCGGGCGAAAAGCTCAGCGAGGACCTTTGGAACGAAGGTCAGGCACTGGCGCCTACCGCTCACCCGGATATTTTCAAACTTGATCGGGCGGACTTGATTCCGCCGGAAATGCTGGATCAATATATTACACATCTGCGTGAGTTGGCGGACAATGAACAGGAAGATGAGATCCGTGCGCTGTTCAGTGAGATCATCCCGGACGCGAACCTGAGCGAAGAAGAATAATATGCCCATTCTCAATAAAGAACAATGGCAGGATTTCTGCCGCCAATATCCGGATCGTCCTTTCCTTCAGGACGCATCGTGGGGCGAAGTCAAATCGCGTTTCGACTGGACGCCCGTCTACGTTGCCAACGGGAACGCCGGCGCGATGGTGCTCTTCCGTCAGCCGAGAGCCGGATTCACTGCCGCGTACATTCCCCGCGGACCTGTCGGCACGGACTTCGACGCGCTGTGGCCGGAGATTAACGCGCTCTGCCGTAAACGACACGCGGTGTTTCTGCGCGTGGAGCCGGATTTTTGGGAAGGAACGCCGCAGGCGGATGCACTGCTTGCCTCAATGAAAGGATTCCGCCCTGCCTACGCCACGGTTCAGCCGCCACGCACGATTGTCCTGGATCTGAATGGCACGGAGGATGAATGGCTGGCGCGTATGAACCAGAAGACGCGCTACAATATCCGCCTTTCACTCAAAAAGGATCTCACTGTTACGGAAACGGAAGACTGCACGGTCTTCCATGACCTGATGATGACCACGGGAACCCGCGATAACTTCGGCGTTCATTCCGAAGCCTATTACCGCTGCGTTCTCGAGAGTTTCAAGGAGCATCAGCGCGCCCGTATCCTGCTCGTGAGCTATCAGGGGAAACCGCTCTCCGCCATGATGCTTATCACACAGGGCAAACGCGGCACGTACCTCTATGGCGCATCCTCAAACGAGGAGCGCAACCGTATGCCGAATTACCTGATTCAATGGACGGCGATGAAAATCTGCCGTGATTGCGGTTGCACCGAATATGACCTCTGGGGCGTTCCCGATGAAGAGGAATCTGTCCTTGAGGCGCAGTTTCAAGACCGCCGTGACGATCTGTGGCCTGTCTACCGCTTTAAGCGCGGCTTCGGCGGTCGTGTCTTGCGCACTGCCGGCTCATGGGACTGTGTCTATCTGACCCTGCCATATTCCGCCATCTGTGCCCTGAACACATTCCGCAGGAAGAAGACTTTATGAACGCTCCCGAAAATTGGAATGAACTCATAGCTAAACTTCCCGGCGCTTCCCTGCTGCAAACTGTGCAGTGGGCTGAGGTTAAGACCCGCATGGGTTGGGAACCTTTCTTTAAGCTATGGAGCGGAGCGGACGGTGAGCCGGAAGCCGCAGCCTTAATCTTAAAGAAACCAATAAAGTTTGGCACCTGTTTCCTCTATGTCCCGCGCGGTCCATTAATGAATTGGGAGGACGAGTCTCTGCGGGATAAAGTGCTCGCTGATCTTGCCGAATTCGGGAAAGAACAGCACGCCGTTTTTATTAAGATTGACCCGGATGTCCCGATCTGCTTCGGGGAACCCGGCACGGATGAGGAGCGGAAGAACCCGACAGGGCAGTCTCTGCTGAAGTATTACGATGCCAACGGCTGGCTTCGCTCGCCCCAACAGATCCAGTTCGCCAACTCCGTCTGGATCAACACAGAGCCCTCCGAGGAAGATCTGCTTGCGAACATGAAGCAGCGCACCCGCTACAAGGTTCGTCTGGCATCCAGGAAAGGCGTCACGGTTCGTGAAGGCACGCCTGACGACTTTGAGGCGATTGCGGCGCTCTATGCCGAGACCTCCGAACGCGATCAATTTCTGATCCGCGACAGGGATTACTATCTGGATGTCTGGCGTCGTTTCCATGCCGTCAATATGCTGACGCCGCTCATTGCTGAAGTAGATGGGCAGATGGTCGCTGCGGTAATGATCTTCATCACAGGAGACACCGCCCGCTATGTCTACGGCATGTCCGGCGCGGAGCATCGCGAGAAAATGCCGAATTACCTGCTGCAATGGGAAGCGATCCGCCTCGCCAAACAGAAGGGTTGCCGTATCTATGACCTTTGGGGCGCACCGGACACATTCAATGAGGAGGACAGAATGTGGGGTGTCTATCAATTCAAGCGCGGTCTCGGCGGTACCGTCGTCATTACGCCCGGTGCCCGGGATCTTCCGCTGATGCCGTTCCTTTATGGTCTTTTTATTAAGGTCTTGCCGCGTTTTATCAAGATATTAAAGAAACTTCACGGACAATCGTAAGCTGATTCGCGGCGTTTATTAATAATAATTATACAAGCTGATTATTTCAATCTTAACAAAATAAGAGGGAGAGCATATCTCCCTCTGTCTTGTTAAGAATAACTATTTACAGCCGTCCGGTCCGCAGTGCATTCCGCCGGAAGGTTTCGGCGTTTCGGCTTCTTTCTCTTCCTTGAGTGCCTGTTTCAGAACCGCCTTGAAGTAGTCCGTGGATTCCGCTCCCGAAACGCCGTAGCGCCCGATGATAAAGAACGGCACGCCGTGAATGTTACAGCTGCCGGCTTCCCACTGATCCTGCTTCACCTCTTTTCTGTATTCATCCCCGGCGAGGAAGGCTTCCACCTCGGCGCCGTCCATACCGCAGTCGACAGCGGTCTGTTTCAGCAGTGCCTTGTCGGCGAGTTCTTGGTTATCGGTGAAATAGAGCTTAAACAGCGCGGTGATAATGCGGTCATAGAGATCGGGATCGTTTTTGCTGTAAGCTAATTTCACCAGACGGTGAGCGTTTTCCGTGTTTGTGAAGCGGGAAGTGCCGTAATTGAATTCCAGTCCTTCAGCCTTCGCGATGGCATCGGTCGTCTTAACCTTTTCATCCGCCTGCGCGGGAGTCATCCCGTCTTCAGTGATGAGACGGTCGCGGGTCAATGCTGCGGCGTGTTCGCCGGCGTGTGGATTCAGCTCGAAAGCCTTCATTTCATATTCCACTTTGCCGAGTTCCGGCATCGCTTCCACCGCATGCTTCAGACGGGCTTCCCCAATCCAGCACCATGGGCATTGAAAATCCGACCAGTAAACTATTTTCATAACGTGTTTTTTCCTTTCCTCATATCATTCTCATCAAAACCGTAAGTCTTTCGAATATCCTCAAAGACCGCGCCCGCTTCCGTCGCCGCAAGCGATTGAATCGCTTCACTCGATACCGTACAGGCAGTTTTTCGGAAGGCGGGCTGATCCTCGTTTTCACTCTCATGAATCTCACGCACAAGGTCCTGAATATAAGCGCGGCGGCGGGATTCCTCCTCCAGCTGCTTTTTCTGCTCCCAGCGGGCGCAGGTATCCAGGATCAGTTGCTGAACCCGCTGCGGATCGGAAACATAGTTGAAAGTCAGCTCACCCTCTCCCGCGAGAATATAGACCGTGCCGTAGTCCAGCATTACCTGAAAAACGCCCTTCTTCTCAAAGCGGACGGATTGAATTTTATGGTTCATGGCAATGTTGATTTTTTCCTCGGCAAAGGGAGCTTTACAGCAGTCTTTAATGCAGTTCTCCTCAATCAGGAAGGTGTTCCCCTTCCAACAGCTGTATTGATAGAGACCCCAGAGTACGCCGGCAGTCATAAAGATCCAGCCGAATCCCTCAAGCGACGGATCCGCCTTGAAAAGCACGAATCCGACAAGGAGGACGATCAGCGGCTTTATGAGCAGACGCACGAGCAGTGCCCAATGCGCCCGCAGCACAATGGTTTGGAAACTGTCCGTGGGGTCGGTTTTGGGCACAGGCGACGGAACACTCTGTTCCGCTTTTGCTGCCGCATCCGTTACAAGCCGTGCAGTGGGCTTCTTCACACGGAGAGGAATGCTGCGCCCCTTGCCTGCCCGTGAAGCGGTGTTGTGGGTCAGCGCGGCGATTCGGTCGGGATTCGCGAGAAGCGGTGAACGGCACGCATGTTTTTCGTCTTCCCATCCGACATGTCCCAGCTTCAGCAGACATTCAAGCGGACTCTGTTCGGATGTGACAGCCTGAATCACTGAAAGCCGGGTGACGGATAATTCCAGGTCATCGTTTTCCGGCACGTCAATGAGGTTCGCGGAGGTCAGGATCAGCCGGCGGTTGGAGCGCGCACTGATATCTTTATACAGGAGCCACAACGCGGCGCCGCACATCACGAGTGCCAGAAGCATCGCTGCCTTATAGGATGCGTAAAGGATTCCGCAGCCCCACAAACCGAGAAGCAGCAGCGGGACGACGATGAAGGCATGCGCGAGAATCCAAAGCGGATGCGGCGCAACGGAAAAAAGCACGGGATCGGTAACATCCGTCTCCGGAACGAGCCACTGCTCCTGATAACTTCGTCCTTCATCCATCAAGTGCAGACTGTCGATGAACTCATCCGAGAACGCGCTGAGCGTCCGAATCCCATCCGCGTCCCAGAAGAGGATGATGACATCCGTGAGCGCGGTAATCTTCGCGGAATAAACCGCGTTTTCCTCCAGCGTCTCAAGTCCGATATAGCATCCGGGTTCCAGACAGAGCTGGTAACGGCGGCCGTTATTGTCCGTTTTGAACGCGACGGCCTGTCCGTTCAGGATCAGCCCGCAGTGCTTTGCCCGTCTGTCGCTGAGCAGGATGTTCTCACCCGCGGCATACTCGACTGTCCTGCCGAGACGCAAAGCTTCCCCCCGCAGTGCCGCGTCGCAGCGTGCGAAGGGAAAATAATCATTGAGGTCGAAACGGTAATCGGACAGTTGCATCGTCGGTTCTTTTTATTCCTCGGCGGCAGGCAGCACTTCGGGCGCGGGTTTCGCTTCCGTCGGCAGAGCCTTGCGGACTTCAAGCGTCAGCTTTTCCGCGTCATTCTCACGGAAGCAGTAAACAGAGTCTCCGCCGGTCAGTTCGCCGGAGAGCCAGAGATTGGAAAGCGGACTTTCGATAAACTTCTGCAACGCTCTGCGCAGCGGACGCGCACCGAACGCGGGATCATACCCGATAGAAGCCAGCCATTTGCGGGCATCCGGGTCAAGGCTCAGTTCCACGCTGTGCTCACGCATCCGTTCCTGAAGCTCAGCCATCTGCAGATCAACGATCTTCTCCATGTCTTCCACAGAGAGTTTTTCAAACATGATGATCTCGTCAATACGGTTCAGGAACTCCGGACGGAAGGTGGACTTCAGAGCCTTATCAATCTTCATCTTGGATTCGCGGTTGTCGGAGTCATCGGTGGTGCCGAGGAAGCCGAGGGAGCCGGATTTGTTGATGTACTCGGTGCCGAGGTTGGAGGTCATAATCAGCACCGTGTTGCGGAAGTCGACAACCTCACCCTGTCCATCAGTCAGTCTGCCGTCATCAAGGATCTGCAGCAGAGAGTTCCAGACTTCCGGATGCGCCTTCTCGATCTCATCGAAAAGGATGACGCGGTAAGGGCGCCGCCGCACTGCTTCGGTGAGCTGACCGCCCTCTTCATAACCGACATATCCCGGAGGTGCGCCGAAGAGACGGGAGACGGTGTGCTGTTCGCGGTATTCGCTCATGTCCAGACGGAGCAGGGCTTCCTCATCGTCGAACATGAACTGCGCCAGCGCCTTCGCCAGCTCGGTTTTGCCGACCCCGGAGGGGCCAATGAAGATGAAGGAGCCGATCGGACGCTTGGGATTCTTGAGCCCTGTGCGGGCACGGCGGATGGCGTCGGAAATAGCGCGAATGGCCTCATTCTGCCCGATGATGCGCTCATGCAGGGCATCTTCCATATGGAGCAGACGTTCCTGCTCATTCTGCAGCATCTGCGTTACGGGAATGCCGGTCCACTGCCCGACGATCTGTGCGATGTCATCCACGTCGACGACTTCATCCAGCTTTTGAGAGACTTCCCAGTCGTTCTTTTTCCTGTCGTATGCTTCCTGAGCGCGCAGGCGTTCCGCCTTCAGCTCGGCGGCCTTTTCATAATTACGCTCATTGCCGGCAGATTCCTCTTCCTCGGCGAGCTTTGCCAGGTTTGTTTTCATCTCCTTCAGCTCGGGCGGCAGGGAGAAAAGTTTTACACGCAGACTGGCGGCGGCCTCATCCATGAGGTCGATCGCTTTATCAGGGAGCTTGCGGTCGGTGACGTAACGCGAGGAGAGCCGCACGGCGGCTTCCAGCGCCTCGTTTGAGAAGATGATCTTATGATGCTGTTCATAACGGTCGCGCAGACCCTGCAGCATCACGATCGTGACTTCCTGTGAAGGCTCCTCGACATAAATGGAAGCGAAGCGGCGTTCCAGCGCGGCGTCTTTCTCGATGTATTTATGATATTCATCCAGCGTCGTTGCGCCGATGCATTGCAGTTCGCCGCGGGCAAGCGCCGGCTTCAGCATGTTCGAGGCGTCAATCGCGCCCTGAGACGAGCCTGCGCCGATGACGGTGTGCAGTTCGTCGATGAAAAGAATCACCGAGCCTTCCGCGTCGCGAACCTCATCCATGACGGACTTCATGCGTTCTTCGAACTCTCCGCGGAACTTCGATCCTGCGACCATGGACCCCAGGTCAAGCGAAAGAACGGACTTGCCGCTCAGGATCTCGGGAACGTCATTATTTGCAATGCGCTGCGCCAGACCTTCCACGATCGCGGTCTTGCCCACGCCCGCATCGCCGATCAGCACGGGATTGTTCTTGGTGCGCCGGCAGAGAACCTGCATCATTCGGGTGATTTCAACCTCACGCCCGATTACGGGATCCAGCTTCCCGTCCTTCGCCATCTGCGTCAGGTCGCGGGAATACTTGCTGAGAGCTTTGCGGTTCTTCTCACTCTTGCCGAACTTGCCTTTTGCGCCGCTTTTCCCGGAAACGTCGCTCTTGCTCCGCATGATGTTCTCAAGCGCCTTGACCTTGGTGACGCCGAATTCAGCAAGCATCGAGGCAAGCGCGGTTCCCCGCTCATTGAGGATGGCAAGGAAGAGGTGTTCGGTTGAAATTAACTCCTCGCCCATGCGTTTGGCTTCCACATACGCCTGATCAACCACGCGGCGGACATTCGGCGTGATGAAAATCTGTCCCGAGCCTCCGCCGTAAATGTTCGCTTTGGTAGTGGTGCGGAGCATGTAATCCAGACGTTCCGAAATCTTTTTCGGGTCAATATCCATTTCCTCAAGGATCTGTGAGACATTTCCGTCCGGCTGTTCAATCAGTGCCAGCAGAAAATGTTCGGTGTCAATCTGGTTTTGATCATATCGCTGTAATATCTCAACAGCGCGCTGTGCCGCGTCTTGTGCCTTTTCCGAGAATCTGTCAAATCGCATCATAAGTCTTTGTGTTCCTTTCTGTCCGGCAACGTCATCCGCCGAAAAGTATTTCTCATCATCATTCTATCAGGATCGTATAAGAACAACATTAAATCCATCAATTTCAATTGTGC
>CAVESB010000060.1:0-10658 GCA_963618265.1 bacterium | reverse complement strand
ATGATCTTCAGACCCTTTTGAACCTCGATTCCGGGATAGATGATACCGCGGACGATTCCGGCAAGTTGAGCTTTGATTTCAACGTCGCCGATACGGGCGATGACATCATCAACATCGACAGCGTCGCCGATTTCACAGCAAGGTGTAAAGATGCCGTCAGCGGGGGATTTCACGACGCGGCGGATGCCTTCCCCTGCAATCAATCCGGGAACGCCGGTATTGGGTTCGGCTTCCCCATGATGAATGACGCGACCAAGGTTATGACCGCGCATTGTTTCTATCACGCAGTCCACATTGCCGCCCTCTCCTGCACGGAATCCCGGACCCATGCCGATGACCAAGGGCGCGTCTCCGACATGCGTATCTTCACGGTAAACTTTGATAAGGCGCGCATCGATGAGTACATCGGGATGCAAAGAAAGAATCTGCTTCGCATCCGGATCGACGATGACAGGGATTGCGTTCTGCGCCCAGATGCTCTTCGCGGAATTGATATCCTCAATCAGGATGCCTTCGGCGTCTTCGACTTTAGCCTTGCCGTCAAAAACTGCGCTGCTGAAGGCAATTGTACGGCGGATGCAGAGCGGAACGGGCAGCTCAGACATGATAACCGGAAAACCGCTGCGCCACAAACGCATGGCAACACCCGAAGCGAGGTCGCCGGCGCCTTTAATTGCTATGAGATGCTTTTTCATAATTAAACACTTCGCTATGAGATAAATGTATTGATTCGGTATGGACGAACCTGCTTCGCGATCACGGCCCCGGCATGTCTTCGTTCTGCATTGTCCGCGTGGGTCAGGTACAGAATACGCTCGGCGGCAGGCGGTACGTTTTTCAATCCCCCGTTGGGATGAACGGCAAGAGAAATGAGATCCTCTGTCTGAATCGGCTCGCCGGGAGGTCTGCCTGTAACGGCAGAAAAGAGTTCCGGGCGGTGTACGGACTCTTCCGACATGATTTGCCCGATGGTGTCCAACCCGATGACATAAACACAGATATCTGTGAGCGGCGAGATGACCGGTTCATGGGCGGCGGGTGCCTTGATGTGTCTTCGTGACGCGCCATCCGCTTCGTATAGTAATGTGATGCTGTGCTTGCGGCAGATGTTAATCAGCTGCGCCAGTTCATCCATCGTGTCGAAGCCGCTTTGTTTCTTTTCTTCCTGCGGAAACGAACGGGCAACCCAGGCGCATTTGTCTTCCCCGATTCGGTTCAGCCACACGCCGAACGAATACCGCGCGTCCGCGGCGTTGATTTGATCGCTGCCGACTTTTGTCGTTGTCGTTGTCACACAGGGACCGGGGACGGCGTGCCCGAGTTCAAACATAAGCGTTGTTTTCCCCCCGGCTCCGCTGATCGAGACAACGTTTCCCGCCGGAATAGCATGGATCAGCACTTGCGGGACTCTCACGCGTATTCCTCCGCAGTGAGAATCCCCGCGGTTTCAAAAGGCAATTCTCCGGTCAGTTTCTCAACTTCCATACGCTTGTCTTCAGGAAAGCGTATGCAAACGCCGCAATCGGAGCTGACATTGCGCGGAATCGGCGTAATGCGGCAGGAAATGCCGCGTTTTTTCATGAGCCGCTCAATTGAGAAAGCGTGTCCCGAAGTATGTACAAGAAGAATCGCTTCATTCATGCTTTTATTGTAACATTACAGTGCCGCGCAGGCCTTAATACAGGACTGAATGTCATCCCAAGTCGTGAACGGAGATAATCCGAAACGGATCGTTCCGTTCGGAAATGTTCCCAGCGTTTGGTGGGCGCATGGGGCGCAGTGAAGTCCGACACGGGTCATAATCCCGTATTCTTCCTCGAGCCGCATCGCGGCGATGCCGTTATCCAAACCGTCTTTTGTGACGGAAATAACGGAGCCTTGACAATTCAAATCGGCTGCTCGGTATACCTGTATGCCGGGAATTTTCTCAAGGGAAGCGCACAGTGTGAGGACTTTTTCCCGCTCGTTCGCGGCGAGTGTTGCGAAGTCGTTCGACGCAAGCCATCTCAGACCGGCATTCAAACCGGCGAGACCGGCGATATTCTGCGTGCCGCTTTCAAAACGATCCGGCATGAAATCCGGCTGCTCCGTGCTGTCTGACAAGGAACCTGTGCCGCCGAACACCAAAGGCGTTACCGCCGCAAGATCGACACGCTTCCCAAAGAGGACACCGCCGGTGCCGGTGGGCCCGAGCAGACCTTTATGCCCGGTGAAGCAGAGAAAGTCGATATGATCGTCCTCTATGGAAAGCGGAACCTGCCCCGCAGATTGCGCACAGTCGGCTAAAAGCCAAGCACCGTGTTCTTGGGTGATCCGCCCGATCTCGCGAATCGGCTGGATCATGCCGTTGACATTCGACTCATGACAGACACAGACGAGCTTTGTCCCGGGACGAAAACATTCGTCCATGCGGGTCAGGTCGACTGTTCCGTCCGAGAGTGACGGCAGACTGTCAACGCGAATTCCCCGGCTTTGCAGGTAGCTCAGCGGACGCATAACGGCATTGTGTTCCATGGCACTGACGAGAATATGATCCCCACTATGCAGGAATCCGCGCAGGACAAGGTTTACAGCCATTGTGATGTTCAGTGTGAAAACCAGGCGGAACGGGTCGTCACAGCCGAAGAACCCCGCAGCTCGCTCCCGTGTTTCATAGAGCAATTCACCCGCGGCAATCGCAAGGCGGTGTCCGCCGCGTCCCGGATTGCCGCCGCAAAACTCAAGTGCGTCCTTAATGGCGGCAGCGACTTCCGCCGGCTTGGGGTAGGAAGTCGCTGCGTTGTCGAGATAGATATCCCGTTTCAGAGTCATTTCGTGATTGTGAGAATGAAGTCTTCACCGTCTTCGGCGATGGCGACATTCATCTTTTTGCCTTCAGCCATACGGCGGATGTTCTCACGGGCGGTCGGGTTATCGACGGTGACCGTGATTTTGTCGTTTCCGGCATCAATGGCTTTGTAGGTGAGCAAAACAGGCTGCGGGCAGGAAAGACCGCGGGCATCGATTTTCTTTTCCATAGAATTCCTCCTTATTCAGCTTTCTCGCGCATGGTGAAGCCGATGACAAGACAGACAACCAAGCACAGGATAACGGCGATCTGACCGTTTGCGCTGATACCGCCGACTGTAACGACACCGTCGGTGACAGAATCTGCGGAACCGGCAAGACCGAAGTTATGAGAGAAGGCTGCACCGGTGAACATACCGAGGACGAACACGCCCGCGTCCATATCGCCTTCACCGGACAGGAACAGCTGACGTCCTGCGCAGCCACCGGCCAGCGTGTAGGCAAGACCCGCGAGGATCATCCCCATGACATTCCAAAGCAGGTTGCTGTGGGAAATCGGCATACCGGCGTAACCAAGTTTGAACTGACCCAGGATCAGGTTGGTGATAAAGGCTGCCACACCGAGAGCGAGAAGGCCGCTGATGAGATAGCTGTCTTTGAACAGGACAACATCACGGATCGCGCCGACGGAGCAGAAACGAGTGCGCTGCGCAAGGAAGCCGATCAGCAGACCCGCGCAGAGGGACAGCAGCAGCGGAGCGTGCATGGAACCGGGACCGGATTCACTGTTGAAGATCGGACCGGCACCATCAGCACCGAAACGCGGCTGCAGAATGGCAAGTGCCAGGAGGCAGAGCATCAGGAACGGGAACGCAAAGCCGGAGATTTTCTTCGGGTTTGTGTGGCTGCGCCCGAGGGAAAAGCCGCTCTTCAGGAAGGCAATACCAATGAGAATGCCGACCGCGAGCGCGATCAAACCGACCAGACCGTTCATGTCGCCGCCTGCAAGGCGGAACCAGGCGCGCCACGGGCAGCCGAGGAATGCAAGAGCACCGATCATGGCGCAGAAACCGAGGATGAAACGAACGATCGGTGCGGAACCGCCGCGGGCACGGAATTCGCCGAACAGCATAGCGGCGATGAACGCGCCGATGACGAAACCGATGATTTCGGGGCGAATATACTGAACAGCAGCGGCGCGATGAAGTCCCAGAGCACCGACAGTATCGCGTTCAAAACAGGCAACGCAGATACCCATATTCTTCGGGTTGCCGAAGTGCTGAAGAACGGGACCAAGGATCCCGATGACGGCGCCTACCAGGATAATCCCGGCACGCGTACTAAAGAAACTGAGTTTATTTTTCATTATTTCCCCTCCCAAGGATAATAATTGACTATTCAAATAAAAATTATATGCTTTAATGATAAAATGTCAATAAAACAGTTCACATGGCCGGTTTCGGCTGCTTGTGAATCCCGTGGGAGGGGAAATGAAATATAACACAAAAAAGCTTACAGAACTGGCGTTTTGTTCGGGATGTGCTGCGAAGCTTCGCGCGGAGGTCTTGACGGATGTGATCAACCCGTTTGGGACACTTTTCAATCAGGAAGCTTATCCGGATCTGCTGATTGGGCTGGAAAAGGCGGATGACGCGGCGGTTATGAAAATTGATGATGACCGGGCACTGGTCTTTACGACGGATTTCTTCCCGCCTCCGGTGGATGATCCTTACGATTACGGCGCGATCGCTGCCGCGAACAGTATTTCGGATATCTTCGCGATGGGCGGACGTCCTTTGATGGCATTGAATGTCACTGCCATGCCGACGAACCTGCCGCCTGAAACAATTGCAGAGATCTTCCGCGGCGGCGCGGAGAAAGCAAAGGAAGCCGGTTGCCCGATTGTCGGCGGACATACGATTCGCGATGATGAGCCGAAGTACGGGCTGGCGGTCGTCGGCATGGTTGATCCGAAGAAAATCCTGTATAAAGGGCATCTCAAACCCGGCGACAAAATGGTGTTGACGAAGCCGCTCGGATTCGGTTTGTTCGTTACCGCTCAGCAAGGCGGAGTTTGCGCTCCCGAAGACCTGGCGCAGTTGGTGAAATGGATGAAGACGCTGAATCGTAAGGCATCTGAGTTGGCAGTAGAATTCGGCTGCGAATCAGGAACGGATGTGACCGGTTTCAGCCTGATGGGGCATAGTTGGGAGATGATCCGCGAAGGAAAGCTTGGGCTTCGTTATCATTATGCGGATATTCCTTTGCTGAATCATTATGAGCTTTATATGTCGATGGGACTTTTCCCGGATGGTGCGCAGGAAAACTACAATTTCTATCGTCAGCATGTAACCTTCGCCGAAAGCATTGACGAGCTTCATCAAATGATGCTCTTCGACCCGCAGACAAGCGGCGGTCTGTTGCTTGGCGTGGCGCCTGAAAAGATCGATGCGTTTATGAAACGCGCTGAGGAAGAAGGACAGTTTGCCCGCGTGATCGGCGAAGTCATCGAAACGCCCGGGATCTTCGTGGATTAGAAGGTGCCATATGCGGAGTATTTTTACCCAAATATTATACGAGCTGGAGAAAAAGCATGATTTGATGTTGGTGACACTGGTCGCGGCGGATGGTTCAGCTCCGCGCAAGACCGGCGCCTGTATGCTCATCGGATCAGACAAGCAGATCTGCGGTACGATCGGCGGCGGACCGGTTGAACAATGGTCGGTCAACAAGGCAAAAGGCTTGATTGCCGAAAAACGCTCCTATCTGCATGAGTTTCATATGAACGAGGCTGATAAAGATGACATTGGCAGCGTCTGCGGCGGCAATGTTACTGCGTTGTTTGAGTACATCCCCGGCAATTCCGAAATCTGGAAGGAACTCTCAAGTGCAGCACTCGAACGGATCATCGGGCTTCACGGGGGGATCTTTGTTATGCCGCTTGACGGCAGTGTCCCTGCGCTGACGGATAATGATAACAACCTGCTGCTCGGTACTTTGAGCGATGCCCCGTCTTATCGAATGGTACTGCCGGTGAATCAACGCGCTATCCTCTTCGGCGGCGGACATGTCGCGGCGGCTTTGGCTCCCCTGCTGACGACAGTCGGATTCCGTGTGACGGTTTTCGATGACCGTCCGGAGTTTGTGACCGAAGAACGCTTTCCCTGCGCCGAAAAAAGAATTAATGGCAGCTTTCGCGACATTGCCGCCGAGCTTGCCGTCACGGCGGAAGATTACGTCGTCATCATGACGAACGGACACAGGCATGATCTGGAAGTGGAATTACAAGTTCTGCGCGGTTCGTATGCCTATGTCGGTGTGATTGGATCCCACCGCAAAATCGCCTTCGTGAATGAAAAGCTGCGTGAGGCGGGCATCAGCGAAGAAGCTATTGCCTCCGTCCACACCCCGATCGGAACTGCGATTAAAGCCGTTACACCGGAAGAAATTGCCGTATCCATCGCCGGGGAAATGATTCTGGTGCGTGCAGAACGACGCGAACAAAAGACTGAAGAAAAGCACGTCTGCCCGATGTAACTTTGAGAATATAAGCGACATATTACGTGCGATTTCAGGAATGTGGGCTCTGATTAAGGACTATAATTAGCTTAATTCTGGAGGGCTTTATGGAACCTATCAAAAAATATGAAGACTGGCTTGCCAAAGTCGATGATGAAGCTATGCGCGCCGATCTCGAATCGATCCGCGGTAATGAACATGAAATTTTTGAACGCTTTTACCGTGATCTTGAATTCGGTACCGGCGGTCTGCGCGGTGTTCTCGGCGCCGGCACGAACCGCATGAATATTTATGTTGTACGTCGGACGACCCAGGGGCTCGCGAATTACCTGAACGCGACCAATCTTCCGAAAGTGGCTGCGATTGCTCACGATAGCCGAATCAACAGTGATCTTTTCTCCCGAGAGGCAGCTGCGGTGCTTGCCGCGAATGGAATCAAAGTGTGGCTGTATCCCCGCCTTGAACCGGTCCCCCTCCTCAGTTGGGCTACCCGATATCATCATTGCGGTCTCGGCATTTGTATCACAGCCTCCCACAATCCGTCCAAATACAACGGCTATAAGGTTTACGGACCGGACGGCTGTCAAATCGGTTTGGAGATCGCCGATGCGATTCTGAACGAAATCGGTAAAGTTGATATCTTCGACGGCATCCAATACAAGACCTTCGACGAAGGTCTTGCCGCGGGAACGATTGAGTTTATCTCCGAAAAGTGCCTTGACGACTATATGGATGCGCTGTATGATCGGCATGTCGGAGACGGTTCGGGAATTGATAAACTGAAGCTGGTCTATACCCCGTTGAACGGTTCCGGTTTGGAATGTGTAAAGCGCCTGGCTGACCGTCTCGGAATCAAAAACATGACCATTGTCCCGGAACAGGAACACCCCGACGGCAATTTCCCGACCTGCCCGTATCCGAACCCTGAAATCCGTGAGGCGATGCAGAAAGGTCTGGAGCTTTGCGATGTCGTGAAGCCTGATATTCTTATCGGAACCGATCCGGATTGCGACCGCTGCGGAACCGCTGTCCCCGACGGAAAAGGCGGTTATTACCTGATCAGCGGTAATGAAATGGGCGTTATCCTGCTTGACTTTATCTGCAAAATGCGTATCCAAAACGGTACAATGCCGAAGGATCCGGTCGCTGTCACAACGATCGTTTCCACAGATATGGTCAATGCCGTTGCGAAAAAATACGGCGTTGAGATGCGCAGGGTTCTCACCGGGTTTAAGTTCATCGGCGAACAGATTGCTGAACTTGAGAGCGCCGGCGAAGTTGAGCGCTTCATCTTCGGTTTTGAAGAGAGCTACGGCTATCTCTCCGGTCCTCATGTACGCGATAAAGACGGCGTTAATGCCTGTTTGCTGATTTTTGAGGCGGCCGCCTGGTACGCCAAACAGGGGAAGACGTTGCTTGACGCGCTGAAGGATCTTTACAATGAATTCGGTTTCTACGATATCAGCTTGCTGAGTTTCACCTTTGAAGGAGCGGAAGGAATGCAGAAGATTTCCGGGTTGATGGATGGTCTGCGCAAGAATCCGCCTGCGGTTATCGGCGGTTTGAAAGTAGAGAAGATTCTCGACTATTCAAACGGGATTGACGGTTTGCCGAAAGCCAATGTTTTGATCTATGAACTGGATGGCGGGTCGAAATTTATCGCGCGGCCTTCCGGTACCGAGCCGAAAATCAAGGCGTATATGTCCGCAAAGGCTCCCACTGTCGAGGGTGCGAAAGAAATCACCTTGGCTTTGCAAAACAGTGCCCGCGAGATAATGTCGTAAGCGCGATTTCATGAAAATACATGACATACCTCCCGGTTCCGGGAGGTATGTTGTTGTTTGCGACAGGAAAATGCCAAAAGCCCCGAATTGAACGGGGCTGTGTGGAGATCCGGCAGACGCCGCGGACGATTTCTTGGGAGGGGAAATGTCAGATGGCTTTATGTTCGGATATTTTGATTGTACATGAAAAATGAAAAATATCGAACGGCTCATTATAATTATTCGCCATTGTCGAATTAAGTCGTGAATTCAAATTGTTTTGACAATTCCGGGAAAATATGATATGATTATGTAGGCATTGAGCAGGACAATGCACTTGGAAGCGTGACAGAGAGAGCGGATGAATGCTGGAATTTCGCTTCACGGGAAAAAGTGAAAACCCCCTGTGAGCTGTCTTCGAGAAAGCAAGAAGACCGGTAAGGTATCCCGATATCGATCCGCAGAGAGGATCTTAAAAGGTCAATCTGGGTGGAACCGCGAGATTACATCCCGTCCCGGAAATTCGGACGGGATTTTAATTTATTAACCATACCCCCGGCGCCGTCCCGCCGGGTACTGTATAAGGAGAAATATGGCCGGAAAGAAACAAAGTGAAGAATATTTGAAGTCGGATCTCTACCGCATTCGACACTCCTGCGCCCATGTGATGGCTGAAGCCGTCCTGGACAAATTCCCTGAAGCCAAGATCGCCATCGGTCCGGCGATTGCGGACGGATTCTATTACGATTTTGATCTGCCGCGTGCTCTGACCCCGGAAGATCTTGAAGATATCGAATCCCGCATGAAGCAGATCATCCGCGGCAATCATCCCTTTGAGTACAAGGAAGTCAGCGCGGAAGAGGCGAAGCAGATTTTCGCCGATCAGCCCTATAAGCTCGAGCTGATTGAAGGTCTGGAAAACGGCGGCGTTGATGAAGATGGGAATCCTACCGCGGAAAAAGTCACGATCAGCATCTACACACAGGACGGTTTCACCGACCTGTGCCGTGGTCCTCATATTGAGAGCACCAAGCAGATCAATCCGAAAGCCATCAAACTGCTGAATGTCTCCGGTGCGTATTGGCGCGGTGATGAAAAGCGTCAGATGCTGCAGCGTATCTATGGTACGGCGTTCGAAAAACCGGAAGAGCTGAAAGATTACCTGTGGAAGCAGGAAGAAGCCAAGAAGCGCGATCACCGCAAGCTCGGCAAGGAACTCGAACTTTTCACCATCTCCGAAGAGGTCGGTCAGGGTTTGGTTCTCTGGCTCCCGAAGGGCGCGAAGATCCGCAAGCTCATTGAAAACTTCTGGAGCGAAGAACATGAGAAGGCGGGTTATGAGTTCGTTTACACCCCGCATATCGGTAAGGCTAACCTGTGGGAGACCTCCGGTCATCTGGGCTTCTATAAGGACAATATGTATGCCCCGATCGACATTGAGGGTCAGCAGTACTTTATCAAACCGATGAACTGCCCATTCCATATCGCGATTTACAAGAACTCCACAAAGTCCTATCGCGACCTGCCGATCCGCTATTGTGAAGAAGGAACCGTCTATCGTTATGAACGCTCCGGCACGTTGCACGGGTTGACCCGTGTCCGCGGTTTTACGCAGGATGATGCCCATCTCTTCTGCCGTGAAGATCAGATGCCTGCCGAAATTGACCGTGTCGTGGAGTTCTCCATTCACATTCTGCGCTCCTTCGGTTTCCAGGAATTCAGTTCCTATCTTTCCACAAAGCCGGAAAAGTCAGTCGGCGATCCTGCCCGTTGGGAAGCTGCGGAAGCCGCTTTGGAAGCCTCTTTGAAACGACATAATCTGCCGTATGAGATCGATGAAGGCGGCGGCGCGTTCTACGGTCCGAAGATCGACTTCAAGGTCAATGACGCTATCGGACGCGAATGGCAACTGTCCACGATCCAGTTTGACTTCAACCTGCCGGAGCGTTTCGATGTCGCTTATATCGGTGAAGACGGTCAGCCGAAGCGCCCGTACATGATCCATCGTGCTCTGCTCGGCTCTCTGGAACGCTTCTTCGGCGTTCTTATTGAGCATTATGGCGGTGCATTCCCGGCTTGGTTGGCTCCGATTCAGGTTGAGCTGATTCCGATTGCCGATCGTCATATCGATTACGCAAAGGAAGTCGCCGATCAACTGCGTCAGAACGGTATTCGCTGCGAAGTCAACGCCTGTTCCGACCGCATGAATGCGAAGATCCGTGACGCGCAAAAGCAGAAGATCCCTTATATGCTCGTTATCGGTGATAAGGAAGCGGAAGAAAAGGCAGTCTCTCTTCGTATGCGATCCGGTGAGAATCCGGGAGGAATGTCTGTTGAAGACTTCATTACCCTGGTCAAGAAACAGGTCGCTGAAAAGATTTAAACGCACATGCAAAGACTCCGCTCTTTAGCGGAGTCTTTGTGTTTACTGAAAAAAACGAAAAGCGAATAACGAAAGATGTGAAAAAATTCTGAGAAAGGACAAAACACAATGAGCAATAAAAGAATTGATGTGCTGACGGAAATTATGGATAAAGATAAGCTCACGAAAATATATTCAGAAATCAATAACGAACATACTTTCAAAGG
>CAVESB010000059.1:0-11187 GCA_963618265.1 bacterium | reverse complement strand
CTTATAAGCCTTATGCAGGTCATAAATGTACGTTCCATTCGCCGTTTCGAGCCGATCGCCCGAATATTGCATCACGTCAATATTGAAATCCCAGGTTTCGGTGCCGGTGTTGATAAAGGTCACATCAAGCGTGAACTTTTCACCGGGTTTGAACTGCTGGAAATAGTAAGGCGCATTGAGAATCGCCTTACAGGCATAGCCCGGGGTCAAATCAGCATAGCCTTCTGTGATCGGACGGTCAAGATCCGGCAGCGGAACTTCATCACCGGATTGGAAAACTTCTTCCGCGTTAGGGAGGTTAACACTCTTCGCGTACGAGTTCCTGTCGAGCAAGGTCACGGTATTCGTGCCCGTGCCGCTGATAATGTTCTCACCGGAGACTGTGCTCTGCGTATTGGTCAGGCTGACTGTATCATCCGGTATGGCAGTCGGACGGACAATGGAAATGTCCTGCGCGGAAACACTCCCGCAAATCACGAGCAACGCACAAAGAATTAAAAAAACTGATCGTTTCATAAACTATCCTTTCAAGTTCACGCACGCATCAAAAGCTTCGTTGAAATTGTCGTAAAGCTTCGCTCCGCTTTCAAGCAGCCGTTCGTTTTTCTTCGGCGTTGTCTTGATGCCGTTCAGGTCTGTCCTTACGCTGTAGCCATGCTTTCGCAGCACTTCCGCAGCGTTAAGACAGGAACTGATGCCCGTAACGGAATCCTCAAATACAGAAAGACGCAACGGAGTTGACCTCGGCAACAGTTCGTAAACACGCCGGACATTCGTGTGCGGCTCATCGCCGCAAAGCGCTCGGGCCAGTTCCAGCGCTTCGGTTTCACTTCCGCACAAGGCATAAAGCATCGCGGATAAGGCGTGCATCGGATGAGGCTTTACATATGTTTCACGCATCAATTGATACTTTTCTTCAATCCAGCAGAGACTCCCTGCACCGATGACAGGCATCCGACCGTCATCCCAGCCAAGCAGGCGCAAGGCACACTCTCCCTCAGGTGTATTAACGAAATAAGCAGAGTCCATGTTCCCGCTATTTTCCGTCCTCGGCAGGAGCGTTGGACGGTAAGTCATAATCACGGGATAAATTCCTTTCGCAGGGAGTGCAGGCAACAGCACCCGATTCTCCTCCGAAATCAGCTTACGGTCGGTTGTCTCCAAAAGGGACGGCGTATCAAGCGGAGGTTCAATGCCGTAAAAGCTCCGAAATGTTTCGGACCCGAGTAGGAGCGTCATCAGATAAGCGAAGAACGGACAGGTTCGCGGGTTCAAGGTGTCCGTCAGCATCTTTTTCAGCAATTCCGTGCCGCGCAGTTTCGGCAGCGCGTCTGAATCGCCCAGCAGGGCATCCCGGATTCCGAAAAAAACAGAGGTATGAGGAATGACCATTTCCCTGAACTTCGGAATATAGCGCAGCAGCCGTTCCGTGAACTCATTTTGATTATTATAACAGATAGTTCTGCATCCACCGTTGAAGCAGTCCGGCGAAGGCGTTTCGCCGCTGTCGGTATAGTATATATCCAGAAACGAGAGCAGAATCAGCGGAACCATATCCCATTCGGCGGTAATGCCGGACGCCTCATAGGTTTCCCAGACAACGTTTTCAACGGTGATATTCGGTTGTCCGAAACAATGGATGAAGTGTGAAGCAGCAGACAGGCAAGACAAGCGGTATCCGTTTGACTCCAACAGAACACCGTCCACATCCAGCAGCAGGAATTGCTTCTCTTTGTTCATTCCAAATCCTTCACAATGCCAAGCTGGCGGTAAAACTCGTCCTTCATTTCCGGATCATTCGCGAATACGCCCGTATATCGTGTGGTCAGCATCGAGGCGGATTCCTTCTTTATGCCGCGCATGATGGAGCACATATGCGAACCATGAACCCGAACCGCAACGCCTTTCGGGTGGAGGATCGACGCAACAGCATCAGCGATCTGCCCCGTCATGCGTTCCTGGATCTGCAGCCGACGGGCATACATTTCCACAATACGTGGGAGCTTGGACAAGCCAATAATCAGTCCGTCGGGCATGTACGCAATATCAACCGTACCGAAGAACGGCAACATATGATGTTCGCACATGCTGTAAAAAGAAATGTCCCGCACAACGATCATGCCGCTGTCCGTCTCATTGAAGACGGCTCCGTTCACAACAGTTTTGAGATCCATGTCATACCCACCGAAGATCTCACGATACATTCGGCGAACGCGCTCGGGCGTGGAGCGCAGACCCTCACGATTCGGGTCTTCCCCGATGGCGAGCAAAATTTCCCTTACGGCTGATTCGACTTGATTGGTTTCCGTCATTATCTGTCCTACTTCTTGCGGTTCACCAGCGCGTTGATCAATTGATCCAGCTCACGCCCGTATTCATTGACTGCGGGATAGCGTTCAAGAATTGCATCGGCGGCGCGGGTATACGTCTCGCACTGTTCGGCAAGGTATTCCGGCGCACCGGCTTTTTCCATCATCGCCGCAAATTCCGGCACCCGTTCGGCACAGCCGTCATAAGCGGCCCATTTTCCCCGAAATTCGGGATCGCGGCTTTGAGTGTAAATGACCGCGAGGGTATTTTTCTTTTCCATAATGTCGCCGGAGACGGACTTTCCAAAGACCTCTTTATTGCCCCAGGTGCCGAGATAGTCGTCACGAATCTGGAAAGCAACACCGATCTCCTGACCGATGTGTTGATAGTCACAAATAACTTCTTCGGACGCACCGCCCGCCATGGCACCCAGCGCGAAGCTGCAGCCGAGCAGAGCAGAGGTTTTTCCGCGCACCATGCGGATGTATTCCGCCTCACTGATGTCCGTTCGGTTCTCAAAAGAGATGTCCCTGTGCTGTCCAAGGAAAAGATCGGCTGACATCTTCATGACCCGTTCCAGACCATTGAGCCCGGTTTCACGATCCGCCTGAGCCGCCGCAGAGAGCGCGGTTTGATAGAGCATATCGCCGGCATTCAGCGCAATCGCAAGCCCGTCCCGCTTCCACAGCGCAGGCCGATTGTGACGAACACCGCCGTTGTCCTCAATGTCATCGTGAACAAGGGTGAAATTATGCAGCATCTCAAGGCTCGCGCCGTAGAGCAACGCCTGATGATGGTCTCCGCTCACCGCGCCGCAGACAAGGCAGCTGAAAAGCGGACGCAGACGTTTGCCGCCGCTGAGCAGTCCGCCGTCTTTGTTGAAACCGAGGGCGTAAAACAGCATTTCATGCAGATCCCCGTCCTGCGTCAAAACTTCGTTATCGGAAAGGAATCCGAAAATTTTCGCGTTGATCTCGTTGATAATTTCCTGTTTCATTGTTCCCCTTTAGGCTGTTTTCTTTATGCCGCTGCTCAGGAAGCGGGCGATTTTATACTGTTGAATGATCGTTTTCAATGTTGTGATAAGGCTATCCGGAGTTTGCTCCGCTGCGGCAGGCAGAATACGCCCGGCAAAACCGGCAAGTTCCGCGCCGAGCGTGACAGCTTTCGCCGCATCCACACCGTCTTTCAGTCCGCCGGAGGCGATCAATTTCGCCGCGGGGAAGGCAGTATGGACAGCATCCAGACATTCCGCCGTTGAAATGCCCCAGTCCGCGAAAGGACGCGCCAGTTCCAACGCTTCGGGACTGCCGTCAATAAAACTCTCCACCTGAGACCATGACGTACCGCCCGCACCGGCGATATCAATATACGAAACACCCGCGTCAAGGAGTGCCTTGGCGTTCGCGACAGAAAAACCCCAGCCGACTTCTTTGGCGATCACCGGCACAGGGAAATCAGCGCAGAGTGCCGCGATTTTCGGCAGCAGAGCTGAAAAGTTCGTGTCGCCGCCCCTCTGAACCAGCTCCTGCAGCGGATTGATGTGCAGGATCAGGGCATCCGCCGCGATCATATCAACCGCCCGCAGGAATTGATCCCGCCCGTAGCCGTAGTTCAGCTGCACCGCGCCGACATTTGCCAGCACCGGCGTATCTTTGGCAATCGAACGCACAGGGAAGACTTTCCTTGCGCTGTCTTCAAGATAGACGCGCTGGGAGCCGATGCCGAAGGGAAGACGCAGTTCGGCGGCGGCGGTAAGCAGGTTGCGGTTAATGCGCTCACCGTGTTCGGTTCCGCCGGTCATGGATGAGATGAGGATCGGCGCGTCAATGTGCTTTCCGAGAAAAACACTCTCAATGGAATACGTATCGAAATTCGCTTCCGGCAAGGCGTTGTGGATCAGCCGGTATTTTTCAAATCCCGCTGTCAACGTCGAACCCACCGCACAGTGAAGATTAACATCAAGGTGGCTGTTTTTCCGTTCCGCAATCGACATCGTTGTTTCCTCTCCGCATAAATTATAAAGCAATGCCGCGTTCTTGTGGGGATTTTCAGCGGATTAATCAGAAGAAACGCCGGAAGGGAAATTCAGATCGTTCCACGCAGCTGTTTACAGCCGCAGACCTTTTATATCTTTAATGCGCGAGAGGATCATATTGCAGCTGCACGTGAGAACGCCGGGCAGGGTGTCAATGACTGTATTAAGAAAAGACTCCATCTCGTCAGCAGAAGCGGCAACGGCGTGAACGTGCAGTTTATCTTTGCCGGTCACACGGTAAATCTGCGTGACCGTATCCTGCCGCTTCAATATCTCCGTAACCCGCGGCAGGCAGTCCGGCACAGTCTCAATCTCAAAATAGCAGGACACAGCCCCGCTGATCTTCTGCGGGTTGATTACAGTCGTATATTCCTCGATGATACCTTTCTGTTCCAAAGCCTGAATCCGGGCTTTGACCGCGACCCGCGAGATACCGATTTTTTCTCCGACATCCGAATAGGAAACACGTGCGTTTTCTATCAGCAGACGCACAATTTTCTGATCCAGCTCATCAAGACCGTCTAAATACATTGCTATCCCTCCATCAGCCTGATTTTTCCGCTTATCATAGCACGATCATTGCAAATTGTAAACACTGCATTGACGCCGCGATTCAATACAGCTATAATAATTTCGTATTGCAACTTGCAGCTTACGTTTTGGAGGAAGATCGTGAATCAAGATTTAACAAAGGGTTCTGTCGTCAAGTCCATGCTGATGTTTGCCATCCCTTTAATTTTAGGGGATCTGCTTCAGCAGTGCTACAATATTGCCGATACGCTGATCGTCGGACAGTTTCTCGGACGGAATGCGCTTGCGGCAGTCGGCTCATCATTTACGTTGATGACCTTTGTAACCTCGATCATTCTCGGGCTGTGCATGGGCAGCAGTGCTCTGTTCTCACTGCGTTTCGGGCAGCGGAACGAAAAGGCGCTGCGCGAGAGTATTTGCGCGTCCTTCCTTTTTATCGCATTCGTCAGCGTACTCCTGAATATTTTGGCTTTCATCTGCTTGGACGGGCTCCGCTCTTTTCTCCGCGTCCCCGCTGAAGTTTGGGACGATATGCGGAGCTACCTGTTCGTGATCTTCATGGGAATCCCTGCCGTTTTCCTGTACAACTATTTCGCCGCTTTTCTGCGGGCAATCGGCAACTCCCTCATCCCGATGCTTTTCCTGGCTGTTTCCGCCGTGCTGAATATTGTGCTTGATCTGTGGTTCGTGATCGAATTGAAAAGAGGCGTCAGCGGAGCCGCGGAGGCCACCGTCATTGCCCAGTATCTCTCCGGCATCGGTATTGGCATATATACATTGATCCGCTGCCCGCAGACACGGGCAATCCGAGAAATTCGTTATCTGAGGTGGGACCGCGTGAGAGAGATCATTTCCTTCTCCACGCTGACCTGTGTTCAGCAGTCGGTCATGAATCTTGGGATTCTGATGGTGCAGGGACTGGTCAACAGCTTCGGTGCCGTTGTGATGGCAGCCTTTGCGGCAGGCGTGAAGATCGACGCTTTTGCTTATATGCCGGTGCAGGACTTCGGCAACGCCTTTTCCACTTTCATCGCGCAGAATTGCGGTGCGAAAGAGCGTTCACGAATACAGGACGGGATTAAAAGCGCGATGCGCATTGCAATCGCTTTCTGTCTTGTCATATCCATATCGGTTTGCGCTTTTGCCGAACCACTGATGAAGATTTTTGTGGATGCAGGGGAAAGCGATATTATTGCGGAAGGTGTGCGTTACCTGCGCATTGAAGGCGCATTTTACTGCGGGATCGGTTTACTCTTTCTGCTGTACGGCTTGTACCGTGCCTTGGGCAAGCCGGGCATGAGCGTTGTCCTCACGGTCATCTCTTTAGGCACCCGCGTTGCGCTGGCATACCTGTTATCTGCCATTCCTTCGTTTGGCGTCAGTGGCATCTGGTGGTCCGTCCCAATCGGCTGGATCCTCGCGGACGCCGTCGGCCTGATCTATTTCAAGGCGAACAAAGAGAAACTGCTGTCTTGGGAAAATCAATAAATTAAAGAGTGTACTCGACTCGAATGACCGAAATCGGGCAAGCTGTTGATTAATTCGTTTGTTCCCCGCCCATCAATCCCAAGCACAGAAGCAGCGGAAGGCAAAGATAGGCGCCGTATACATAGCGGTATTCGCAGAACACCGGCGAGCCAACCATCATGATCCAGAGGATAAGCACCGGCAAATGCGGCAGCAAAGGCCGCTTCCGCAAGCGGACACAGAGCAGCGCGAGCAAGCACAGCCAACAGCAGGCACCGGGGTTGAAGATCCAGGAAAACACGGGAACGGAATGATAGCTCAGCTCCGTCAAGAAGGTGTCAAAAGAATCCATGCCGGGCAGTTCAAGCAACCCCGGATTCCCGGGAAAAAAGACCGTGTATACCGCCTCGGGCGCATAATAGCCGTAGCAGCCGGCAACAAACGACTCCAAATAATCCTTCGGGTATTTCACGGCGAGATTCAGCCACAAGCGGACGAACGGCATCGGATCTGCGCTGAAGCAGTCTTCATCAAAAGCAGCTTTCACCGGGTCAGAGATATGCCGCCGGTAGACTTCCCATACATTCTTTCCTCCGAAATACCGGCGAACCGTTTCCAACTGCTCTTCCGGGATTTCATCAAGGTGTGCGCCGACTGTGCGGGCGATCTGCTGGAGTGGAATCGAGAAGCCCTCCGATCCACGACCCGCCTTCACGCCGCATGCCGGGATCAAGACCGATTCAATCAGCGCGAAACAGCCGAGCGCAGCCAACCCCGCGGAGAGGATCACGCGACGGTGCTCTTTCAAGCGACAGTACAGAGCAATCAGCACCGGGACGAAGATCAGGATGCCGTTATGCCGCAGCAGGCAAAGCAGCAGAAACAATCCCGCCGCGATTCGGATATCCCGCGGACGCCGTTCCTCCGTTACGCGGACGAGAACCATCGTAATCAGCAGCAGGCAAACCGAGAACGGAATGTCTTTCCACATCGTCATGCCGTAAATCGGATGCACCGGATAGAACGCGAAGTAAAGCAGGGTGAAGCCCGCCGCCTTGACACTTCCCGTCCTTGAATAAATAAACAGCACACAGAGAGAAAATACTGCCGCCATCATCAGCAGCTGGGTGATTGAATACAGTGCGACCCCTGCCTGTTCGCTTCCTCCGATCGTGATCAGCAGCCGGATCCACAGCGTATGCAGAACAGGGTGATTGTTGCTGAGCTCGGTCTTCCCCACTGCCTGTCCGATCTGGTTATAAGAATCCGGGCTCAGGTTGCCGGGATATTGATACAGAAACCACGGCAGCCAGCACACAAGCAAAAGGAAAAACACACCGATGAAGAGCCATGCTTTCCGCCCGCGGGGAAGCCGGTTGCCGGACGGTTCGAACACGGGAGCATACGTGAAAAACAACAGCGCCGCGCATCCGCTCGCAATAAATACCGCGAGAAAATGACACCCATAATTAAAAAAGCACCCACACCCGAACAGACGCGCCGAAATCCGTACCAAGTCTTGAAATAATAGCAAATCAAGGTTGTCAGCATACAGAAAAGCGCAAAGACGAATGCCTGAACCCGTCCCGTTCGGATCTGACTCACACGGCGCAGTACGAACCACACCACCGCGAATACAGCGATCCAAATCCAGGACATCGGCTGCATGCGCCGAAATCCCAGTTCGCCTGCGGGCAGCACTATCGACATGCCGTTGGTGACAAGAAACGCAGTCAGACCGCGCAACAAGGCGAGAAATAATTCCATCATGGCGTAAATTATACTATGGAAGACTTGGCGAATTATTTGAAAATACTTGTTTTTTAAAAAACAGGGTTATAATAATAGCGAAGAGTTAAACCAAGTTTAATTTTGGAGGAAAATTATGGCTTACACTATTGACAAGAACGAATGTATCGGCTGCGGCGCCTGTGCCGGCGAATGCCCGGTTAGCGCGATCAGCGAAGTTGACGGCAAGATGGAAATCGACGAAGCGTCCTGCATCAGCTGCGGTTCCTGCGCCGGTGTCTGCCCGGTTGGCGCCCCGAAGGAAGGCTAATCGGTTTTTCAACGGCCATAAAAGCGTCTCAGACCTCTGGGACGCTTTTTCGTTACCCGCAAACGGTTTTATTGTATAATCGAGTTCATGGATCTTTTCAGTTTCAACGAAGCACAAAACGGACAAGCGGAGCCTTTGGCAGCGCGTATGCGCCCGCGCACATTGGATGAGCTTGTCGGGCAGGATCACATTGTCGGCAAAGGACGGCTGCTGCGCCGCGCTATTGAGGCAGATCGGCTGTTCTCATCTATTCTGTTCTTCGGTCCTCCGGGGACAGGAAAAACAACCTTGGCCCGCCTTATCGCTTCAGAATCCTCCGCGGACTTTGTAACGATCTCTGCGGTGCTCGCCGGCGTGACGGAACTGCGTCAGGTTGTGGCTGATGCAAAGGAACGCCGCCGGCTGTACGGCAAACGCACGCTGCTCTTCGTGGATGAAGTCCATCGCTGGAACAAATCCCAGCAGGACGCACTGCTTCCGCATGTCGAGAACGGTCTGCTGACGCTGATCGGTGCAACGACAGAGAACCCGTTTTTTGAGGTCAACAAAGCCCTGCTGTCACGCTCCCGCGTCTTTGAGATGCACGCTCTCGATCACAACGCGCTCTCCGTTATTATGGATCGCGCACTCACGGACGAGGAACGCGGCTACGGGAAACGGAATGTCGTCATTGACGGAGATGCGCGGGATCTGCTCATTGAACGCAGCAATGCCGACGCACGCAACCTCCTGAACGCGATTGAATTGGCAGTGGAGACAACGCCGCCGGACGAAGCAGGGCGTGTCCGAATCACGCTGGAGATCGCCGAGGAATCCATTCAGGAACGGGCGCTGAATTACGACAAGAAGGGGGACTCGCATTACGACACGATATCCGCCTTCATCAAATCCGTCCGCGGCAGCGACCCGGATGCGGCACTGTATTGGGTGTCGAAGATGCTCCTTTCGGGGGAAGATCCGCATTTCATTCTGCGCCGTCTCATCATCCTTGCCTGCGAAGATATCGGCATGGCAGACCCGCGCGCACTGCAGGTCTGCACGGCGGCTGCTTCCGCCTTTGACTATGTCGGTATGCCGGAAGGATATTACCCAATCGCGGAGGCCGTGCTTTACTGCTCCACCGCGCCGAAATCCAACTCCGCCTGCGGGATTTTCTCCGCCATGGATAAGATCAAAAAAGAAGGCACCGGATCCGTTCCGACGCACCTGATGGATGCCAACCGCGACGCGCAGGCACTGGGTCACGGGAAAGGATATCTCTACCCGCATAACTTCCCCGAGCACCACATCAAGCAACAGTATCTGCCGAAATCTGTGAACGGCGGTTTTTACCTGCCGAGCGATCAGGGCTACGAGAAAGTCATCCGCGAACGCATGGAACGCTGGGGACACCTAATCAACCTCTGCGATCCGAATAAGACCAAATGAATCACAATACAAAAAAACCGCTGAGAAGCGGTTTTTAGTATTGTCGGGGCGGGCGGATTTGAACCGCCGACCTCACGGACCCGAACCGTGCACTCTATCCGGACTGAGCCACGCCCCGTATCAACAGGACTTAGTATAGTCCAACACACCGAATATTGCAAGCAAATTCGTCATTTTCAGTTATTCACGCCGGTTTATAACAGCTTTGTGATAAGATTGTTATTATGGAAAGCAATTATAACCTCCTTGAAGAATTCCGCAATCAAAAAATCGTCTGCATCGGCGGCGGTCATGGACAGTCTTCCGTCCTGCGCGGATTGAAGCGCGTGACGAGCAATATCACCGCGGTTGTCACGGTCGCGGACAACGGCGGCTCCTCCGGTGCATTGCGGCGTGATATGGGCATCATCCCGCCCGGCGACATCCGTTCCTGCCTCACTGCACTGGCCGCGGACGAAGAGCTGATGACACAGGTGCTTCAATATCGTTTCGCTTCCACAGCGGGCGTCGGTCAGCATAATCTCGGCAATCTGCTGCTGACAGCACTCGCGAACATCACCGGCAGCTTCGACCAGGGAGTCCGTGAGTTGGCAAAAATTCTGGCTATTCGCGGCATCGTAGTGCCATCAACACTGGATGACATTAATTTAGCGGCGGATGTTGAAGTTTTGGAAGACGGCAGGCCTGTGACAAAACGCATCGTCGGCGAATCCGAAATCGCGGATGAGCACGGTCGCATTGTAAATATGTGGATTGAGCCGGAACATGTCAGCGCGAACCCGGAAGCGATCCGCGCCATTCTGAACGCGGATTTGATTCTGCTGGGACCGGGCAGTCTGTATACCAGCATTCTCCCGAATCTGATGGTGTCCGGTATCAGCAATGCCGTCGCCGCCTCCTCCGCCAAGCGGCTTTACATCAGCAACCTGACCTCCCAGCCCGGGGAAACGGACAACATGAGCGTTGAACAGCACGCCGACATCATCCTTGATCATCTTCCCGACCGCATGCTGGATGGTGTCATTTGTAATGATTTTTACCCTGAAGAATTGCCCGCCCACATAAGCTGGTGTAAAATAGATTCAGATGGGAGTTATGGCACTCGGTTGTTCGTTGACAACCTTGTGGACGCTAAATGCGCCTGGCATCATGACTCAAATAAATTGACTGATTTCATCATCCGCTGTTGGGCAGAGTTGAAAAACGAGCCAAACAAGTAAAGCTTGAAAGCAATATTACAAATGTCATATTGTGCTGTTATCAGGAGGAATTATATAATGACAGTTAAAGTTGGTATTAATGGTTTCGGTCGTATCGGACGTCAGGTTCTCAAGGCTCTGACCGAGAATTACGG